>CAISGR010000095.1 GCA_903884945.1 uncultured bacterium | reverse complement strand
GTGATGACGCCGTGCGGATATCGCGGCCGCTGCTGGCCGGCGGGCTGTTGCTGGGTGGTGTCATGATCCTGGTTCTAGCCGGCAGCCTGGGCTGGACTTGGTGGCAGCACGGCCGCTTCCTCGTTGCGACCGATGACGCCTATCTCGAAGCCGACATCGTGCCGATCTCGAGCGAAGTCACCGGCTTGGTGACCCTGGTCGCAATCGGCGATAACCGGCAGGTCAGCCGCGGCGCGATCCTGGCCCGGATCGACGATCGCGACGCCCGCCGCCGCGTCGAGGCTGCCGCCGCCGATATCGCCGGCGACGAGGCCGCGCTCGCCAGTCTTGCCGCGCGGATCATGCTGCAGGACGCCGTCATCGAGGGGGCGGCGGCCCAGCTCGCGGCGGCGGCGGCCGATGCCCGCTTCGCCGGCCACGAGCGGGCGCGCTACGAACAGCTCGGGCGCAGCGGCGTCAGTTCGGCAGAGCGTGCCGAGCAGGCGGTCAGCGAGGATACCCGGCACAGCGCGCTACAGCACGCGCAGACCGCGGCGCTCGTGGTGGCGCAGCAGCAGCGCCGGGTCCTGATCGCCGATCGCGATGGGCTGGAGGCGACCCTGCGCCGCCATCGCACCCTGCTCGATGACGCCCAGACGCAGCTCGAGCGCACGGTGATCCGGGCGCCCGTCGACGGCTCACTCGGCGATCGCGGGGTGCGGGTCGGCGCCCTGGTGCAGCCGGGGCAGCAGCTGTTCACGCTGGTGCCGACACAGGGGCTCTACGTCACCGCCAACTTCAAGGAGACGCAGCTGCGCCGGATCGCGCCCGGCCAGAATGTGCGCATCGCGGTCGACACGTTCCCCGGCACGCAGGTTGTCGGTCGCGTCGACAGCCTGGCGCCGGCGAGCGGGGCCGAGTTCAGTCTGCTGCCGCCCGAGAACGCGACCGGCAATTTCACCAAGATCATCCAGCGCTTCCCCGTCAGGGTCCGGATCGAACCGAACGACCCGCTGCTGCCGCGGCTGCGGCCGGGCATGTCGGCGACGGTGACAATCGATACCGCGTCACCCCCATCGCCATGAGCGCAGGGACCGAGACCCCGGAGTCGGATAGCGGCAACCTCACCCGCCTGCTTGGCTTCATCGCCATGATCCTCGGCATGTTCATGGCCGTCCTCGACATCCAGGTGGTGTCGAGCTCGCTGCCGGTGATCCAGGCCGCGATCGGCGCCGGCGCCGACGAGGTCTCCTGGGTCCAGACCGCCTATCTGGTCGCCGAGGTAGTGATGGTGCCGCTCTCGGCCTGGCTGGCGGCGGTGCTGTCGACGCGCTGGCTGTTCGTGACGTCCTGCGGCGGCTTCACCCTGATGAGCATTGGCTGCGCCCTGGCCTGGGATACATCATCGATGGTGGGCTTCCGCATCTTCCAGGGCTTCATCGGCGGAGCGATGATTCCGATCGCGTTCTCGGTAGTCTACACCCTGTTTCCGCAACGCCAACAATCGCTGGCGCTGATGGTGACCGGGCTGACCGCGACCATCGCCCCGGCGCTGGGCCCCAGCCTCGGCGGCTGGCTGACCGACAACTGGTCGTGGCAGTGGCTGTTCCTGATCAATGTGGTGCCCGGGATCGTCGCCTGCATTGCCGTCGGCTTCTGCGTCCGCATCGATCGTCCGAACCTTGCCCTCCTGCGCCGAATCGATCTCCCCGGGATCGTCCTCGTCGGCCTCGGTCTCGGCGCGTTGCAGATCGTGCTGGAGCGTGGGCCACACGAGAATTGGTTCGATGCCGGCTACATCACCCTCTGCACCTGGATCGCGGTGTCGTCGCTGCTGCTGCTGATCTGGCGTGAGCTGTCGATCGTGCATCCGGTCCTGGATCTCCGCGTGCTGCGCGACCGCAACCTGGCTGTGGGCTGCGGCTTCAATTTCGTGATCGGGGCGATGTTCTATGGCCAGAGCTACGCAGTGCCGTTGCTGCTGGCTTCGATCCGCGGCTTCGACAGCCTGCAGATCGGCGAGACCATCGCCGTGACCGGCGCAGCCATGTTCATCGGCGCGCCGCTGGCGGCCGGCCTCGGCAAGGTGGTCGATCCGCGCCTCCTGCTCGGGATCGGGCTGGCGCTGACCGCCTATGGCTATTGGCTGAACGGCGCGATGACGACGCAGGTCGGTTTCGACCAGCTGATCCTGCCACAAGCGGTGCGCGGCATCGGCCTGATGCTGGCGGCGGTGCCGATCACCGAGCTCTGCCTCGGCACGCTGCCGATCGAGCAGCTCGGCCAGGGCAGCGCGGTGTTCAATGTATTTCGCAACACCGGCGGCGCCGTCGGCATCGCGTTGGTCAGCGTCGCCGACAACGACCGCACCAACCGAGATTTCGCCCGGCTGCGCGATCACGTCGAAGCGCTCCGGCCGGGGTTGGCGGCGATGCGAGCCCAGCTGCGCGGCCTCGATCATGCGCATCGCATCGACTCCGGGATGCTCGACGCCCTGAGCTTGAAGCAGATCGCGGCCGAGGTCCTCGCGCAGGCAACAGTGATGGGCTGGAACGATACCTTCCGGATCATTGCAGTCGCGGCTTGCCTGCCGCTGCTGCTCCTACCCCTGCTGCGCCGCGGCCATGGCGGCCCGGTGCCGATGCATTAAATCGCGGGCGACGACGCCGCGCATGGCAAATCGCGCTGGTTCGGGTCATGATAAAGGCGATCGATGACCGAAATGGGGGCGAGGGGCGAGCGCCATGAAGATGCTGATCCTGTGACTGATATCACCTCTTATTCCCACGAGGACGCGGGGGCGCCCCCGTCATTATTCCCCGAATACCGCTCGACGGGATTGCGCGCGCCGGCTGCGCCGCTCGTCCGGATTCCGCAGACGCTCACCGAGACCACCGCGCCGACCGCGGCATGGGATAGGCTGATGGGGCCAGCGGCTACGGATCTCACCACGCAGCACAAGGGCGCGCCGCACGGCCAACGCATTGTCGTCTCGGGCCGCGTACTCGATGAACAGGGGCGGCCGGTGCCGAACACGGTCGTCGAGATCTGGCAGGCCAATGCCGCCGGGCGCTACATCCATGCGGAGGATAACTGGCCGGCGCCGCTCGATCCGAATTTCACCGGAGCGGGCCGTGTCGTCACCGATGGCGAGGGACGCTATCGCTACACGACGATCCGACCGGGCGCCTATCCCTGGGGCAATCATCGCAATGCCTGGCGGCCGGCGCATATCCACCTGTCGCTGATCGGACCCGCCTTCGCGACACGGTTGGTGACG
>CAISGR010000094.1 GCA_903884945.1 uncultured bacterium | reverse complement strand
TTGCCCCATTTCTCGCGCTGGCGCGCGCGCATCCAGTGCAGCGCGGCGACCGGATCGGGCGGCAGATGGACCTTATAGGTGGCGTAGACGGGATCGGGATCGCCCGCGTGCTTGAAGACCTTCACCCGCTCGACGGTGCAGCCCACCGCGCGGGAGTAGAGGGCGCGCTCGACCCGGGCGTCGGCATGCTCCTTGCCGGCCACCACGGCCTCGGCGAACGCCTCATGGCTGTTGCGCCAGCGATAGATGGTGCGGACGCAGACCTCGAAATGCTCGGCGAGTTCCTCGTCGGTGGCGCCGAGGCGGCACATGGCGCGGGCCTGATCGGCGAATTCTGGCTTGTAGATCATGGCGCCGGGATAGTGGCGGCGGGATGACGTTTGAATCGAGGGCGGTGGCGGGACGGCAGGGACAAAATGTCAGGAGGGTCGCTGACATTTTCGATGAGGTGCCATATTTTAAATTATCATTATAAATCAAAGACAAGAGTCGAATTCTTCCGCCGCTCCGCCGGCATCATGCATGCCATGCCGCGCGGCGGTATTTTTCAATGTCAGCCATTCGTTCAGCGAATTGGCGAAAAAGCGGAGGGGACTTGCCGGATCCGTCACGGACCGGCCGGGACAGTGATGCCGCGCCGCGTGCGACGGCGGCGCAGCAGCGTCAACAGGGGCCGTTCGAGCAGCAGATAGGCGGCGATTCCGCCCGCCAGCGCCACCAGAATCGTGACGGCGGCGAGGATAGCGGGCTGGACATGGAGGTGCATGCCCAGGCGGAAGACGAGCAGCAACGGGAACAACTGCCACAGATAGATCGAATAGCTCGCGTCGCCGAGCAGCAGCAAAGGCCGCCATTCCGGAATGAGACCCCGGGCTTCAAGCACCAGCACCGCCGCCACGAGCAACGTCGCCGCGACGCCGAACCGCCCGGTCGGGATGACCAGCCACAGGCCCAGGGCGACGGCCAGCCCGATCGCGATCCGCCGCCGCCATTGCGGCCGGACCCAAGCCATGCCGAGCCACCCGCCCGCAACGAATTCCAGCATCAGGACATGAGTCCAGCCGGCGGCCAACCCGACCGGGTGGAGGACGAACCCGATTATGACGAGGCCGCACAGAATCACGGTCAGCGCCAGCATGCGGCAGCGCGGCAGGAACAGGATCAGCGCGAAGACGGTGTAGAAGAACATCTCGATGTTCAGCGTCCAGCCGACGGGCAGGATCGGCAGCACGATCCGGCGGGCGTTGATCTCGCCATAAGGGATGAAGCTGAAGGACGCGACGAGGCGGTTCAGGTCAAGCGCGATGCCCGGCAGGACGCCGACCATGCCTGCGACGATGCGCCCCCCGGTCGCGATCCAGTAGAGCGGCGCGATGCGCAGGAAACGATCCTTGAAGAAGGACCAGGGGCGAGCCCCGCCATCCGTGATCGCGATCATCAGGAAACCGCTGAGCACGAAGAAGAGATCGATGCCGTGCGCGCCGGTGCGCCAGGGCACGCCCGCCGCCTCCGTCGCGTGGAAGGCAACGACACCGGTCGCGGCGACCGCGCGAAGATATTGCAGGCCGAGCAGGCGGCGGCGTTCGGGCGCGCCCTGTTGGTCGATCGTCACTGGCGCCCTTCCCGTTGCTTCGCCGGATGATAGCAGTGATCGGCCTCCCCTCAAGTCAAGCACCCTTCTCTCAGGGCGATCGGGAGATCAGAGGCCGATCGGCGGTGACCCGCAACCTGTCATCCGCTGTCGCTCGCGTCAGTCCGGAGCCGTGATCGCGCGGCACGTCGCCAGGACGGTTTCGCGGAGCCAGCGATGGGCGGGGTCGGCATCCATGCGCGGGTGCCACATCGCTGAAATGGCAATTCCGGGTGTGCGCACCGGGAGCTCGATGGCGCGCAGCCCCTCCGTGGAGGGGCCGATGCCGTTGAAGCATGAGCCTGGAACGAGCGCGATCAGGTCCGAGTGGCGGGCAATGCGCAACGCGTCGGAGAAGCCGGGTACGACCACCACCGTCTGCCGCCGGAGCCCAAGTGACGCAAGCGCGTCATCGACCGGTCCAACGAAGGCCCCTCTGCGCGAGGCCACGACATGGTTGCAGGCCGCATAGCGTTCCGGCGTCACCGGCGCCGCCAGCAACGAATGACCGGTCCGCGCGGCCCCGACGAAATGGTCCCGGAAGATCAGCTGCGTGCGGATTTCCGGCGCGAAGGCGCCGAGCACGCCGATCTCGAGATCGATCTGCCCCGCGCGCAACGGATCGGCATGCTTGTCGGGTTTGGGCGCAAAGCGCAGGCGGGAGCGCGGTGCCGCCGATGTGAGCGCGGCCACCAGCGGCGCGGAAAACAGCTCGACGAACCCCTCGCCGGCGCGGATCGTGAAGGTGCGTTCGATCGTGGCGATATCGATGGCGCCGGGCTGCGGGCTGAGGACGGCCCGGACGTCACGAACCAGGGCGTGAACCTGGTCGCGAAGCGCCGTCGCCCTCGGCGTCGGGACAAGCCCGCGCCCCGCGCGGACGAGGAGCGGATCGCCCGTTGCCGACCGCAGCCGGGTGAGCGTCCGACTCATGGCGGAGGAACTCAGGCCGAGCTTGCGGGCAGCGCCGGTGACGCTGCCCTCGGTCAAAAGCGCGTCCAGCGCGCGAAGAAGATTCAGGTCCGGCGCGTCCATCAAACGGGACTAGCCGGCTTCGCGGCACAACAACAGGCGTCTGGTGCAACTATACTGTGCAGCCAGTGCGTCTGGCGCCGGTATTTCAAGGGGGTCATATCCGCCGGCGACATCCAGGACAGAGGACCCCGCCATGCCGCAAGTCTCCCAACCCGACGCCCCCGGCACGATCCTGCTGATCGGGGCCTCCCGGGGGCTCGGCCTCGCCATGGCCGACGTGTTCGCGACAAGACGGTGGCACGTCGTCGCCACGGTGCGCGGGACTGCCCGAACCAGGCTGCACGCACTGGCGGACGAGCATGCGCACCGCATCGCGATCGAAACCCTCGACATCACGCAGCCGGATCAGATCACGGCGCTGCACGAGCGCCTGTCGGATCGGACCTTCGACATCCTGTTCGTGAACGCCGGCACGGCGAACATGAAGGACGAGACCGTGGCGGATATTCCGGCCGACGAGTTCGCGCGCGTGCTCGTCACGAACGCGCTCAGCCCGATGCGGGTGATCGAAGGATTGCAGGACCTGGTCCGAGACGACGGCCTGATCGGCGTGATGTCGTCGGGGCAGGGCAGCATCAGCGACAACAGGAACGGCAGGCATGAAGTCTATCGCAGCAGCAAGTCCGCGCTGAACCAGCTCATGCGCAGCTATGCTGCGCGGCACGCCGACGACGGGCGCGCCCTGGTGCTGATGGCGCCGGGCTGGATCCGCACCGACCTGGGAGGGCCGAACGCGCCGTTCAGCGTCGAGGAGAGCATCCCGAAGGTCGTCGACGTGCTGGTCGCGCAGCAGGGCAAGCCGGGTTTGCGCTATCTCGACCGGGACGGAAACAGCGTCCGATGGTGACGCGCCCGCCGCACCGCCCGCAAGGCTGGTGCGCCGCCGCCGGACAGGGACGAGGGAGGGGGCGATGAAGCTGATCGGTATCGAGGAACATTGCCTGACGCCGGCGGTGCGCGATGCCTGGCACGCGACCGAGCTGGCGGCGCCCGATCCGAGCGTCGGCTACCATGCCGAGGGACAGGTGCTCGCGACGGAGTGATGTCCCGGACTGGCAATCCGCGGGCGTCAGGCCCGGGAATCGGGTCCGCATCGACGATGTGAAACGGATCATGATGCTTGTACCCGGTCCGGCTGCGGCCTATCCGCCGCGGGCATGGGGGTGGCGACGTTCCGTTCCGGTTTCATGCGCGCCGCGCTGACGCTCGTCACGGCGCTGGCGATCGCCTATTCGCTGCTCGCCCCCCAAGGGTTCATGACCCAGCGCGGCACCGATGGCGGGCTGCAGATTGTCATCTGCACCGGCAAAGGCCCCGTCACGAGCCTGGCGATGCCGGGCATGGACTTGGATGACCGCAAGCCGGATCACGGCGGCCCGGGATCGGACATGGCGTGTCCCTTCGCCAGCCACGCGGCGCTATCCGCTCCGGCCGACCCCGTGCCGGTCCTGGTCGATCTGCCACCCGTTTACGCCCCGCCGCCGGCCCTGCCGGCGGTCACCGTCGCGCCCGGCCGCGGCATGTCGGCACCGCCGCCACCGAGCCGCGCGCCACCCCGTCTCGTCTCCTGATCCCGCCAGCTGAGCGGCCCCGCGCCGCTCGATGATCCCTGTCCGGCCCGTCGCTTCGCGGCGAGCGGACAACGCACGAGATTCTCCATGACCAGCTTTTTCCGGCGCCATCGGCGCCTATGGTGCCTTGCCGGCACAACCCTGTCCTGCGGCATCGCCGCGCCGGCGCTTGCGCAACAGGTGACTGCGCTTCCCGATGTTGACGTCCATTCCGATGCCGCCGTCCCCGGTGCACCGGCGGATGCCGTCACCGTCACCAGGGAAGACATCGCGCGCCACGGCGCAGGCTCGAGCGACCTCGCCGAGATTCTTGCCCGCCTGCCCGGCCTGAGCGCCTATGGCGCCGGCGGCTTTTCCAGCCTGCCCAGCATCCGCGGACTCGACAACCAGCGCATCGGCATCCTCGTCGACGGCGTGCCGATCGATTATGCCTGCCCCAACAACATGAATCCGCCGCTGTCCTACACCGATCCGCAGACGACCGGCTCGGTCAGCGTGGTGACGGGGGTGTCGCCGGTCAGCCTGGGTGGCGACACGATCGGCGGCAGCATCCTGGTGCAGACCGCGCGGCCGAGCTTCGCCAAGCCGGGCGAGACGCTGTTCACCGGCCGCGCATCGGGCTATTACCGTTCGAACGGCGACGCCTTTGGCGGCGCGCTGTCGCTGACCGCGGCGACCGATACGGTGAGCCTCACCTATAACGGCTCCTATACCAGGTCGCAGGACTATGATGGCGGCGGCAAGGACGGCAAGGTCCGCTCGACCGAATATGCCAAGACCGATCATAGCCTGAGCCTCGCCGCGCAGACCGGGGCCGGGCTGTTCCAACTCTCCGCCGGGATCCAATATGCGCCCCATGAGGGCTTTCCCAACCAGTATATGGACATGACCGACAACAGGTCGTGGTTCCTGAACGGACGCTATCAGGGCTATTTCGACTGGGGCAATGTCGATTTCGCCGCGCATTACCGCAACACCAGCCACGAGATGAACTTCCTTGCCGACAAGGGCGGGACGGCGGACGGCGGCATGCCGATGGATACGCGCGATCACGGGGCAGGCTATAGCCTCAAGGTCAGTCTCCCGGTTTCGTCACGCGACACGATCACTCTCGGCAGCGAGTTCCAGCACCAATGGCTCGACGATTACTGGCCGCCGGTGGCGGGCAGCATGATGATGGGGCCGGACACCTTCGTGAACATCAACCGGGCGCACCGCAACCGGCTCGGCACCTATGCCGAATGGCAGGCCGACTGGTCGTCGAGGCTGACCACGACCCTGGGCGTGCGAAACGACCAGGTGTGGATGAACACCGGCGACGTGCAGCCCTATGGCACCGGCATGATGCAGATGGCGGACGGCATGGCGGCGGCGGCGTTCAACGCCGTCGGCCATCGCCGCCACGACAGCAACTGGTCGGGCAGCGCGCTGGCGCACTATCAGGCGTCGCCGGGGGTGGGGTTCGACATCGGCTATGCCAGAAAGGTCCGCTCGCCGACCCTCTATGAGCGCTACAGCTGGGGCCGCGGCGGGATGGCGAGCCAGATGATCGGCTGGTTCGGCGACGGCAACGGCTATGTCGGCAACCTGAACCTCACGCCGGAGCGGGCCGACACGGTCAGCGGCGCCGTGACCTTCTCCAGCGCCGGGAAGGGCGGCTGGTCGCTCAAGATCGCACCCTATCTGACGCACGTCAGCGACTATATCGATGCGGTGAAGATCGCCGACCTGACCAACATGATGGGCATGCCCTCGGGCTTCGTGCAGCTGCAGTTCGCCAATCGCGAGGCGCGCTTCTACGGCGTCGACGTCTCGGGCGACCTGCGGTTGTGGCGCGGCGCCTCGGGCGCCAGCGCGCGCCTCATCGCGACGGCGAATTGGCTGCACGGCGAGAATCTCGCCGATCGCGATCCGCTCTACCACCAGATGCCGTTCAACGGCACGATCGCGTTCCAGTACAGCGGCAAGCCCTGGGATGCGCGGCTCGAAGTGCAGGCAGTCGCCGACAAGAGCCGCGTCGACCCTACCCGCAGGGAGCCCAAGACCGATGGCTATGCGCTGGTCAATGTCGGTGGCGGTTACACCTGGCACGGCATTCGCCTCGGCGTTGACGTCAGCAACCTGTTCGACAGCGCCTATGCCTTGCCGCTCGGCGGTCTGTCGCTCGGCGATTATGGCGCGACCGGCGTGCTGCGCCCGGTTCCCGGCCGCGGCCGGAGCGTCAATGTCGAGCTGAGCGCGGTGTTCTGAACCAGTGAAGACGCCCGCCAGTGGCTATCGGCGGCCACCCCAGGCGGCTGCCTGGGGCTCGGCCGGTGCGACGGTCATGCTGGCGGGCGTCGCCCTGGGCCTGGCGATCTTGCAACAGGCGCCCGGATCAATTCGGTCGCACCCGTCGCGGCTGTCGGCTTTCGATGTCCGCCGGAGCACCATCCCGAAGCCGGTTGCGGACGCGCCGAAGCCTCGAGCGGCGAAGCCGATCCCGCTTGCCCAACGGAAGCAGGTTCCGGAGAGCCGGCCCCAGCCGATCCGTCCTCCCGGGATCGTGGCGACCTCGACGCTCGCGCCGGGCCAGCCGAAAATGCTCGCTCCCGCGCTTCGCGTCGAATCGCGGCCCACGGGCAGCGCGGAAATCGTGCCGGAGCGTCCCGCCGGGCAACCGGGCGCGGATCGCGCCGCCTATGCCGCGCTGCTCTGGCAGCGGATCGCCGCTCGACGCCCGAGCGGCTTGCGGCTCCCCGGGACAACCATCCTGCTCTTCACGCTTGACCGGAGCGGCGAGCTTGCGGACGTCAGCGTTCAGCGGACCAGTGGCAGCGCCTTGCTCGATCGGATCGCGGTGCGGACCGTGCGTCGCGCTGCGCCCTTTCCCGCGCCGCCGGCCGGCATCGGCGACCTGACCTTCTCGGTCGCGTTTCGCTTCGATGCGCCGGCGGGCGCGCCCGAAGGATGACGGTCGCGCGCTGCGCCAAGTCGCCGCGCTTCGCGCCCCGCCCCCGCCGGCCGCTTCGTGCCGGCTAGCCGAGCCGGATCGTGAGCTCGACCTCGTCGGTGAACGACAGCGACAGATAGCCGCCGAGGGGCGATGCCACGCGATCGAGATATTCCGGGCAATAATCGGCATTGTCGGCGACGATGACGGCGCCCGGGCGCAGGCGGCTCTCGACGAGGGCCAGGATGTCGGCATACAGCCCCTTGGCGCCGTCGAGCAGCACGAGATCGATCGTTTCCGGCAAGCCCGATGCCAGCGTCTCCAGCGCATCGCCCTCGCGGAACTCGACCATGTCCGCGAGGCCGCCCGCCGCGAGGTTCGCCCTGGCCTGCGCCACCTTGGACGGTTCGAACTCGCTCGTGATGAGCCGGCCGCCGCCATTGTCCCGCAGGGCCGCCGCGAGGTGCAGCGTGGACAGGCCGAACGAGGTTCCGAACTCGACGATCGACCGGGCGCCGATCGCCCGTGCCAGCAGGTAGAGGAGCCGGCCCGTCTCGCGCGAGACGGGCAGGGCGAACGCCTTCAGATCGGCGTAGAGCGCGCGATAGCCGGTCTTGCTCCGCATGAGGCGATAGCGCTCTTCACCCGACATCGAGGCGAAGGCAGGGCTCGCCAGCGGCGACGCGGCATCCGCCGCGGCGAACAGGCGATCGAGCAACGGCGCGACGGGCGCCGCAGTGAGGGTGGTCATGGATTTCCTCCGGTTTCGAGCGATGGTTGCTCGCCGGCAAGAATATGACTAGTTCGTCAGCTTTCCTATTCGCATTGGCCGATGATGACCGCGACAACCCGCCAGAGCCTCCCGGTCGCCTCGCGCAAGCAGCCCAAGCAGGCGCGTTCGAATCACCTCGTGGCGGCCGTTCTCGACGCTGCTGTTCAGGTTTTGACGAGCGAGGGGGCGCAGCGCCTGACCACCGCGCGAGTCGCCGAACGGGCCGGCGTGAGCGTGGGCTCGCTCTACCAGTATTTTCCCAACAAGGCGGCGATCCTGTTCCGCCTGCAGAGCGACGAATGGCGCCGGACGACGGCGTTGCTCTGCGGCATCCTGCAGGACGGGAGCGTGCCGCCGCTCGCGCGGCTGCGGGCGCTGGTCCATGCCTTCATCCAGTCCGAATGCGAGGAGGCGCCGATCCGCGGCGCGCTGAACGACGCGGCCCCGCTCTATCGCGATGCGCCCGAGGCGGCCGAGGCCAGGGCGTCGGGCCGGCATGTCTTCGACAGCTTCCTGCAGGAGGCGCTTCCCCGGGCCGATATGGGCACGCGGTCGCTCGCCGCCGACCTGGTCAGGACCACCCTCAGCCAGGTCGGCAGCAGCTTTTCGGAAACGCCGCGCACCGCGCCGGAGATCGCGGCCTATGCGGACGCCCTTGCCGACATGCTGTGCGCCTATCTGCAGGGGCTGATGGCGCGCGATCAGGCGGCCGCGACCGCCCCATAGTCCATCGCCCGCAGGTCGGCGAGGAGGTCCGGCCCGGTCGGTTCCCAGCCCAGCCGCGCGCGCGTCCAGCTGCTCGACGCCGGCATGTCGAGGCTGGTGAACATCGCGAGCCAGCCGAAATGGTCCGCCGCTTCGGCGGGCGAGAGCGACCGGACCGGCACCCCGAGCCCCGCGCCGACCACCTCGGCGATCGCGCGCGCGGACACGCCTTCCTCCGCGACGGCATGATAGCGGGCGCCGGGCTCGTGCTGCTCCAGGGCGAGCCGGTAGAGGCGCGCGACGTCAGTGACATGCGCCGCGGGCCAGCGATTGGCGCCATCACCGACATAGGCGGCCAATCCCCTGGCCCGGCTCACCTCGATGAAGGGCGTGATCAGGCCCTGCTTCTCGGTGTCATGGACCTGCGGCAGCCGCACGACCGCGACCGACACGCCCTTGTCCGCCGCCGCGACGCCGGCCTGCTCGGAGGCGACGCGCGGATTGGGATGGTGCCAGTCCACCGCCTGCTCGACCGCGGGCCGGCCCGGGCCGGTGCCGCCAAGGCCCGTGCCCGAGGTGATGAGGAGCGGCCGGTCCGAGCCGGCCAGCACTTCCGCCATCGCGCCGATCACGCGGCGGTCCTTCTCGCAATTCTCCACGAAGCGGGAGAAATCATGGTCGAAGGCGGTATGGATCACCGCGTCGGCCTGCGCGGCCCCCCGGGCGAGGCTGTCGGGATCCTCCAGCGTGCCGCGGTGCACCTCGGCGCCCGCTGCCTCGAGCCACCGGGCGCCGGCCTCGGAACGGGTCAGCCCGAGCACGCGATGCCCGGCATCAAGGAGTTCAGGCACGATTCGCGAGCCGATAAAGCCGGTCGCGCCGGTCAGGAATACACGCATCACGCTATCTCCGCATTGTTCGCCGGACCCTCTCGCGCTATCGGTAACCCTGTTAAAGTAGTGACTTTATCCTAGTATAGACTTCAACAGGATCGCGCATGCCAGGCCAGGCCAACACGCTGGGATCATATTTGAAGGACCGCCGCACCCGGCTCGACCCCGCAGCGTTCGGCTTCACGGGGCGACGGCGGACGCCGGGGCTGCGGCGCGAGGAAGTGGCCCAGCGCGCCCATATCAGCCCGACCTGGTATACCTGGCTCGAACAGGGGCGCGGCGGCGCGCCGTCGGCCGCGGTGCTGGACCGCCTCGCCAAGGGGCTGATGCTGACGGAGCCCGAGCGCGAGCATCTCTTCATGCTTGGCCTCGGGCGCCCGCCCGAGGTGCGCTACAAGGCGGTGGACGGCATCAGCCCGCGGCTCCAGCGGGTTCTCGACGCGATGGAACTCAGCCCCGCCATCATCAAGACCGCGACCTGGGACGTCGTGGGATGGAACGTGGCGGCCGTCGCGCTGCTGACCGACTATGCGACGCTGCCGCGCGAGCAGCGCAATATCCTGCGGCTCATGTTCGGCAGTTCCCGCATCCGGGACAAGCAGGAGGACTGGCAGAGCGTCGCGCGCTTCGTGGTGGGCGCCTTCCGGGCGGACGTGGCGCGCGCGGGCGCCGGCGCGCGCGAGGAGGTCGCCGGCCTGGTCGACGAACTCTGCCGCACCAGCCCGGAGTTTGCGGCGCTGTGGCAGGACAATGACGTCGTCGCGCATGGCGAAGGCTTCAAGCGCATCCGCCATCCCGAAGCGGGGCTGCTCGAACTCGAATTCTCGTCCTTCGCGGTCGATGGCAGGCCCGAGCTGGGCATGCTCGTCTACAATCCCGCATCGCCGGCCGATGCCGCCCGCCTGCGCGCGCTCATTCTCGCGAAAACGGGCAAGGATGGCGCGATCGACCCGTGACGATGCGCCGGCTTTCGGGAAGCGCGCTGATCCGGCCGGTCAATACAGCAGCTTGCGGATGCTCGTGTCGCGCCCGAACTGCCGATAGATCAGGTCGTCGAACATATATTTGAACGGCGGGCACTGCTTGCCGTGGAAGGTGCGGTTGAGATCGCGCACCTTGGGGCAGCTGCCCATGCAGGTCGGCAGCAGCGCGCAGGCGCGGCACTCGCTGTCGTCGAGCGGGTCGCGCTCGCTCAGCGGGCTTTTCGCGAGGCGCGGCCAGCCGGACGGATCGTCGAGCCGGCCGACGCAGCGCCCGTTATTTTCGAGCTCGGCCCAGCATTTGTAGAGCTCGCCTTTCGCCGACACCACGAACGCGTTGATCGAATCCACCTGGCATACGCCGGTGAGGCTCGGCGTCGGGGCCGCCTGGGCGATCGGCCAGCCGTTGCGCGCGCAGACCGCGATCGCATGGGCCTTGAACTGCGCGAATTCGCGCGCGGTGAGCACGGTGGCGGCGGTCGGCCGGTGCGAGAAATTCTCGACATGCGCCAGATCGACCTGGATCCGGTCGAGCAGGCCCGCCGCATCCAGCTCGCGGTACAGTTCCTCGAACCGATCCTGGTTCGACCGGTCGACATTCATCCGCACCAGCACCGCCATCGCGGCCGGAACGTGCCGGATATTGGCGAGGATCCTGGCGAAGGTGCCACGGCGGCTGCGCTTGAGGAAGCGCCGCGAATCATGGACGTCGGCCGGCCCGTCGAGCGTGATCTGGACATGCGAGACGCCGCAGCGATCGAGCGTGGCGCAGGTCCTCGCGCTCAGCCCGTAGCCGTTGGTGATGATGTTGGCCTTGTACGAACCGATCGTGCCGGTGCGCGCGCGCTCCTGAAACATCGCGCTCAGTCGCTCGATCACCGGGAGCCCCATTAGCGGCTCGCCGCCGAACCAGGTCACGCTGAGCGCGGAGGAGGGGCCGGCCGAGGCAATCAGGCCGTCCGCAAAGGCGACCAGCCGATCCTGGATGGCGACGCTCATCATCCCTTTGACATGGGTTTCGAAGCAATATTCGCACCCGAAATTGCAATCCATGGTCGGGGTGATGGTCAGCTGCGGCGCGTATTTGCCTTGCCGCGCGGCGTTGAAGGCGATGCCGATCGAGTCGACTTCGTCGATCGCGCGATCGACGGCGAAGCCAGCGCGGTGCAGGATGTCGCCGTCCTCCACCAGGACCGTGCCCGAGCGGACATCGCCGTAAAGGGCGCGCAGCCGATCGTCGAGAACCAGATAATTGCCCGTCGCGGTATTATAAAGGGCTTCGAAGGCGTCGTCGTCGCGCCGGACCGTGACGTTGAACCGGGATGCGGCAAGCGTCGCCGACGCCATTCAATTGGGCTTCTTCCGGGAAGGAGCGTCGCTCCTCGGTTTTCCCTCGAGCGGTTCGCATCCCGGAGAACTGAAATCCATGCATTGCGACACGGGATCGCAGCTCAACATCTTCGGCCGGCAAGTGATGGTATAGGTCTCGCATGGACCATCCGAAGCGATCATGTTCTCGACGAGCCGGCGCGCATGTTCCTGCGTGCCGTGCGATGCCGAATTTTCCCTGTCATTCATGGCTTGCCTCCCGACGAGTCGACTATCGCGGGAAGGTGCATCGGCTTTTGAATAAGCGCAATTCACTTATTGCGGCATTTCAGCGGTATTTCCGATCGGAAACGGTTCTAAATATTGTGCTCGACATTGTTTGCACTGTCGCTGCACTTCGGAAAAGGCGGATGGCGGCATCGCGCGGACCAGCGCGGCTCACCCGAAAGGCAACGGCGCGCGCCGCACATCAGCGGGCGGGGGCGTCGGCCGGTTTATCGGGGATGAAAGAGTCCAATTGGTCGGGGAAAGAGGATTCGAACCTCCGGCCCCTGCCTCCCGAAGGCAGTGCTCTACCAGGCTGAGCTATTCCCCGAC
>CAISGR010000093.1 GCA_903884945.1 uncultured bacterium | reverse complement strand
GCTCGCTCAGGACCGTTCGGCCCGATCGACGGCGCGGGCATAGTCGAACGCCGCGTCGCGCTCGCGCTGCGTCTTGAAGGCGGTGCCCGGATCGGGCGCGTCGCCGAGCGAATGGAGCAGCGCCCAGAGCGCGAAGCGCCGCCCGGCATCGGGCTCGCTCCAGAAGGCGGTGCCAAGGCGCTCGACACCGAGTTCGAGCGCGGCCTCGTCGAGCGTCTCGATCTCGGTCGTGCCGAAATAATGATGGAGCAGCGCGTCGAGATCCAAAGTCTATTCCCCGATCAGGTGCAGCGCGAGCGACCGGCGATGCGGACGGCGGCGATGTTCGAACAGGTAGATGCCCTGCCAGGTGCCGAGGGCCAAGCGCCGATCGATCAGCGGGATGGACAGCTGGACCAGGGTGAGCGCGGTGCGCAGGTGCGCGGGCATGTCGTCCGGCCCTTCATCGTCATGCGCATAGGCGGCCGGGTCCTCCGGGGCGATGCGGGCGAAATAGGCCTCGAGGTCGGAGCGCACCTCGGGTGCCGCATTTTCCTGGATCAGCAACGAGGCGGAGGTGTGGCGGCAGAAGAGCGTCAGCAAGCCGGCCGTCATGTCCTGCGCGGCGACCCAGCGCTCGACCTCGCGCGTGATCTCGGCCAGCCCCTGCCGCTGCGTCTCGATCGTGAGGGTGCCGGTCGCCTGTCTCATCGCGGGGAACATATAGCGATCATGCGAGATCGATCCAGACGGGAGCGTGATCGCTGCTCTTCTCCCAGCCGCGGACATGGCGATCGACATCGGCTGCCTTCAGCCGGCCAGCGATCGAGGGGCTGAGCAGGAGGTGATCGATGCGCAGCCCGGCATTGCGGGCATAGGCGTTCCGGAAATAATCCCAGAAGGTATAGATCGTCTCGTCCGGGTGCATCGTGCGCAGTGCGTCGGTCCAGCCCTGATCGAGCAGCCGGAAAAAGGCGGCGCGAACCTCGGGCGCGAACAGCGCATCGTCGATCCAGCGCTCGGGCTTGTAGACATCGCGCTCGGTCGGCATCACGTTGAAGTCGCCGGCGAGAATCACCGGCGCGCCGCTCGCGACCAGATCGGCGGCGTGGGCGATCAGCCGGTCGAACCAGGCAAGCTTGTAATCGAATTTCGGACCGGGCCGGGGATTGCCGTTTGGCAGATACAGGCCGGCGACCAGCACCCCGTCCACTGCCGCCTCGATATAGCGGCTGGCGAGATCGTCCGGATCGCCGGGCAGCCCGCGCCGCGTCTCGACCGGCACGCCCGCGCGGCTGAGGATCGCGACGCCGTTCCAGCTCTTCTGGCCGTGCCAGACGGCGTGATAGCCGGCTGCCGCGATCGCCGCTTCGGGGAATTTTTCCTGCGGCGCCTTCAGTTCCTGGAGGCACACCACGTCCGGCCGCGCCTCCTCCAGCCAGCGCAGCAAGACCGGAAGCCTGCCGTTGACGCCGTTCACATTATAGGTCGCGATCTTCATGCGCTTCTCCCGGCAGCCACGGCCCCATCCGCCCGAACGCGCGAGCCCGCAAGGCGATGCCCGCCGGCCGACTTGATCCCGATCAGGCAGAATCAAGGGAACGGTCGGGATCACCAATGCGTCTTGTCGGCACATGAACGCTCCCGCCACCCCGCTCCACCCCTGGCAGCACCGTGCCCAGCAGACGCTGCAGGCAATGATGTTCGACATGGTCCACGATGCGCGCTTCCCCTGCGTCGGCGCCAAGGCGGCGCTTGCGCGCGGCACGCTCGAGGTACTCGCCTGCGACCGGATCGACAGCGCCTGGGACGACCTGCGCATCCATGACGGACTGCTTTCCTTCGCCGCTGCCTATCGCGCGGCCCCGGCCCTGTTCCGCAGCTTCGCCGTGGTCTTCGAGGGACCGGACGACCTGAGCGAATCCGCGTTCGAGGCGGCACTATGGGCGCGGGTCCAGTCACTGTCGGACAAGGATGTGTGGCGCGGGCAGGACTATGATTCCTCAGTCAGCCCCGACCCGGAAAATCCGCATTTCTCGCTGAGCTTCGGCGGCGAGGCATTCTTCATCGTCGGGCTCCATCCCAAGGCAAGCCGCCCGGCGCGCCGCTTCGCGCGGCCCGCGATGGTGTTCAACCTGCACGACCAGTTCGAGACGTTGCGCGCCCAGGGCAAATATGAGGGCATGCGCGAGAAGATCATGCTGCGCGACGAGGCGCTGGCCGGATCGCGCAATCCGATGCTGGCGCGCCACGGCGAGGCGAGCGAGGCACGGCAATATAGCGGGCGCGCCGTCGACACCGACTGGGCCTGCCCGTTTCGCTATGCCGGAGAGAGTGAATGAGCGACGTGATCGAAATTCCCGAACGCAGCGGAACGGCCTTTCGCCTGGGCAAGGGCGAGACGCTGGTGGTGATCGATCCGCGCGGCGAGCAGGTCGCCGACCTGCTGGCGTTCAGCGCCGCCGATATCGACGAGGTGATCTCCTCCGGCCGGACGCTCGATTATGCCTCGCGCCTCTATCTCACGACCGGCGACAAACTCTATTCGAACCGGTCGACGATCCTGCTCGAGATCGTGGCGGACACGGTCGGGCGACATGATTTCCTGCTCACGCCCTGTTCGGCCGATACATTCCGGCTGCTGTACGACGATCTCACACCGCACCGCGGCTGCTTCGGCAATCTCGCCGAGGCGCTGGCGCCCTATGGCGTGACGCCGGATCGCATCCCGACCGCGTTCAACTGCTTCATGAACGTGCCGGTCGACGGCGAGACCGGCGAACTCAAGGTCCTGCCGCCGCTCAGCCGGGCGGGCGACCATATCGCGTTTCGTGCCGCGACCGACCTGGTGATCGGGCTCACCGCCTGCTCCGCGCCCGATTCGAACGGGGGCAGCTTCAAGCCGATCCACTATCGGATCGAGCCGGCCGCTGCGGGCGCGGCCTAGCCGCGCGGGGAATCAGGGCGCCGGCGTGCGGCGGTCCCCTTAGCGCAACAGGTCCCGCATCGCCTTTTCATACAGCCGCGCCACCAGGAGATGCTGCCGCGCCAGCGACGGATCGGCGCGGCGCGCCAGTGCCTTTTCCTGGAGCGCACGCGTGCGGAGATAGCCCGCCGCCCCGAGCGGATCGGCGACCGGCTCCTGCGACGACGCGCCAGCGGCGTGGCCGGGAAGCGGCCTTTCGCGCCGCGATGCATATCCCCCGAACATCATGAAAAGGCCCCGCAATAGCCTGACGGATCGAACGACACCGCCGTGCCTGCGGCGATATTGGCAAGGCCCGCTTCAAGCCGTTCGGCGAGGTTGGTGAAATTCTCGGCGCGTATCTCGGCGAGCCATTCCAGCGCGGTCGCATGCGGCACCCGGCCGCTGCGGACATCCTGCAGCATGCGATTGACGATGTCGGCGCCGGGGGTCGAAAGGGAGCCGGGATGGTAAGGCATCGTCACCTCTTAGCGTCGAAGTGAGCCTTGGTACGAATCGGCCGCCCGGGCGTCGACTAAGTAGAATCCCGCTGATGCGAAGGAACGGACGACTCGGGCTACCTGGCGAATCGCGTATCGCGGGGGATGCGTTTCGGGTCGCTTTGTCTCATCGCGAGCCACCGCCCGCGCAAAAAAGCGGCGCCTCCTTCACCCTTCGTGCACCGGCGCGCGCTATCGACAGGATTGGAGCCGGCAGTCCCAAGGTGGATCGACAGACGTGAATGACATGACGCCGACGATAACAGCAGCCCCCGCGAGCATCGCACCGCGGGTGGTGACGGCGGTGCTGTGGCGTTCGGGCAGCCAGATGGTCGCGCAGATCAGCATGTGGGCCTCCACCTTCTGGGTGATCCGGCTGCTCAATCCGACGGACTATGGCCTGTATGCCATGACCTCCGGCGTGATGGTGCTGCTGAGCATGCTCAACGGGCAGGGCTTTGCCGGCGCGCTGATCCGCGCCGAGACGATCACCACCCGCGAGATCCGGCAGATGTTCGGCCTCCTCATCATGCTGAACGGCGGGATCGCGCTGCTGCAGGTCGCCATCGCCCCCCTCGTCGCCGCCTATTTCCGCTATCCGCTGGTGGGCACGATGCTCACCGTCCAGGCGCTGCTCTACCTCGCCAACCCGTTCATCGTGTTGCCCGGCGCGCTGCTCGCGCGCGCGATGGATTTCCGCCAGCAGGCCAAGGTCAACCTGCTCGCCGCCGCCGCGGGCGCGCTCACCTCGCTGATCGGTGCGCTTTCCGGGCTGGGCGTCTGGACCCTCGTGATCGCGCCGCTCGCCCTGGTGTGGACGCGCGCGATCGGCATGACGCTGGCCGCGCGCCTCGTGGTGTGGCCGACCTTCGGGCTGCGCGGCGCGCGTGCGACGGTGTGGTTCGGCGGCGCGATGCTGGCGAGCGACCTGCTGTGGCTGGTGCAGACCCAGGCCGATGTGTTCATCGGCGGGCGGGCGCTCAGCCCGCATCTGCTCGGCGTCTATACCACCTCGCTGTTCCTCGCGCAGATCGTCACCAGCAAGTTCATCCCGCCGCTCAACGAGGTCGCCTTCACTGCCTATGCCCGGCTGCAAAACGATCCGCTCAGCGCCGGCCAGGCGTTCGAGAAATCGCTGCGGATCATCATGATGGCGGCCCTGCCCTTCTATTTCGGCCTGGCGGTGACGGCGCAGCCCTTCGTCGAGACGATGCTCGGCGCCAAATGGGACGAGGCGATCCCGATCGTCGCGATCCTCGCCATGGCAATGCCGTTCCTGACGTTGCAGATCCTGTTCGCGCCGGCCACCACCGCGCTCGGCCATACCCGCATCCAGGTCGCCTCGGCCGCGGCGGGCGCCGTGATCATGCCCGCCGCCTTCCTGCTGTGCATCCGCTGGGGCGTGACCGGGCTGGCCTGGGCCTGGCTGTTCGCGATGCCGCTGCTGACCCTGTTCACCGCGCGCATCGCCTTGCCGATCCTCGGCACCTCCTGGCTGGCGCTCGCCCGCGCGATCCGGCCCGCGCTGTTCGCCGCGACGGGCATGGCGATCGTGGTCGAACTGCTCGACCGCTCAATCACCGTGCCGTCGCCGGCGCTCCGGCTCGCCATCCTCGTCGGCACGGGCGCCACGGTCTACGGCCTGCTCGCGATGCTGGCGGCGCGATCGGTTGTGATGGAGGTACTGGCGTTGTTGCGGCCGGCACGACCGGCGCCGACGGCGTAGGAGACTCGGCCTCCCGCCCATCGAAGCACCTCGCTCGATTCGTGTCGAGCGACGCCGAGGCACGGTGCCCGTTGCGCAGGTCTCCCATGTCGCTCGAAACGGAAGGAGAAGAAGACCCGATCCGGCGACACCCGTTCCGGTCAC
The DNA here is from genome assembly GCA_903884945.1 of uncultured bacterium. Taxonomy (GTDB): domain Bacteria; phylum Pseudomonadota; class Alphaproteobacteria; order Sphingomonadales; family Sphingomonadaceae; genus Sphingomonas. Next base: position 8,859 of record CAISGR010000093.1, on the reverse strand, counting down.
GGCCCGGACATCGCGTGTCGCAACGGCCCCTCTCCCCGGCGCCGGCGGCCACAAATGGCGTCGTCCTTGATTCCGCTCAATCCGGGCATGGCCGCCCGGGTGAAGAAGAGCGCAGGGAGATGCGCGATGGATCATGATGTGGTGGTGGTGGGCGGCGGGCCAGCCGGGCTGGCGCTGGCGCGGTCGCTCGCCGGGAGCGGGCTGAGCGTGGCCGTGGTGGAGCGGCAGCCACTGGCGCAGCTCGCCGACCCGGACAGCGACGGACGCGAGATCGCGCTCACCCACCGGTCCGTCGGCGTGCTGCAGGCGCTCGGCGCCTGGGCGCATCTCGATGCCGCCGACATCGCCCCGTTGCGCGCGGCGCGCGTGCTCAACGGCGGCTCGCCCTTCGCGCTGTCGATCGATCCGGGCGGCGCGCCCGGCGATCCGCTCGGCCAGCTCGTGCCCAACCACCGGATCCGCCGCGCCCTGTTTCGCGCGGCCGAGCGGCAGCCGGGGCTCGCATTGCTCGCCGGCACGACCGTCACGGCGGTGCGCACCGATCGCGCCCGCGCCACCGTCATCCTGGCGGATGGCCGCATGCTGCGCACCCGGTTGCTGGTCGCGGCCGATTCCCGATTGTCGGCGGTGCGCGAACGGCTCGGCATCGCTGCGGAAATCAACCGCCTCGGCCGCTCGATGATGGTCTGCCGCGTCACCCATCCGCGCGACCACCGTGGCATCGCGACCGAGTGGTTCGATCACGGCCAGACCATCGCGATGCTGCCGCTCAACGGACGCCTCTCCTCCGCCGTGCTGACGCTGCCGTCGGCGGAGATCGACCGGCTGTCGGCACTGGATGCCGAGGCGCTGGGACAGGAGATCACGCGGCGGTTCGGCGCCCGGCTGGGGCCGATGCGCATCGTCGAGCCGCCGCATGTCTACCCGCTCGTCACGACCTACGCCCGTCACTTCGCCGCGACGCGGGCGGCGCTCGTCGGCGATGCCGCCGTCGGCATGCACCCGGTGACCGCGCACGGGTTCAACCTCGGGCTGCAGGGCCAGGCAACCCTCGCCACGCTGATCCGCGAGGCGGCCGCGCGCGGGCGCGACATCGCCTCGCCGCTGCTGCTGCGTCGCTACGAAGCCGCGCACCGACTGGCGAGCCGGCCGCTCTATGCCGCCACCAACCTGCTCGTCCGGCTCTATACGGATGAGCGGCCGGGCGCCCGGCTCGCCCGCCAGGCGACGCTGATCGCCGGGGCGCGGCTGCCGCTGGTCCGCAGTACCGTCAGCCGCCTGCTGATGCAGCGCTGACCCGGGGCGCTAATCCAGCCAGCCCGTTCCAACCGGCCCGATCTCAAGCGGCATCCCGTCGTCGCGCGCGACCACGGCGGCGGCATGGCCCAGCAGCGCATCGGTCGCCGCGATCATCCAGCCCTCGCCGCCGCGCAGCAGCCGGGCCTCGGGCGTGACCGAGACATGGAAGGCGTCGAGCGGATAGGACAGGCCAAGGCCGAGCGCCTTCACGAACGCTTCCTTGCGCGCCCAGCATTCGAAAAAGGCGCGACGGCCTTCTGCTTCGGGCAGCGCCGCGAGCGCGTCCCGCTCAGCAGCGGCGAACAGGCCGTCGGCGATCTCGCGCCAGTCGATCGTCTCGTCGACCGCCTCGATATCGCAGCCGACCTCCCCTTCGGCGATCGCCAGCATCATGCGCTCGCCCGAATGCGACAGGCTGAAGCAGAATCCGGCGGCCGGCAGCGCGGGCTTGCCGTGGCTGCTGGCGGCATAGGCCAGCGCCTCGGGCGCGCGGCCGGCACGTTCGGCGAGCAGCAGCCGGAGCTTCGCGCGGCGGACGACGAAGCGGCGGCGATCGCGGTCGAAGCGGAAGCGCGAGGCCCGCTCGCGCTCCGCCGGATCGAGCAGCAGGGCCAGGCGCGCGACCTCGGCCACGCCCGCCTCCAGCGTATCGAAATGAACGGCGACCGCCGCCATGCGCCGATCAGCCTACGGCGCGTAGCGGCGGTGCGCCGACCTCCGGCTCCGGCGTGGCGCGCAGCAGCTCGGCCTTGAGCAGCTCGGCGAAGTGATCGACATTGGGCGGCTCGAGCATGGTGCGATGCCCGCCCGCCACGACATGGGCGCTGAACCGGCCCGTCGCGACCGCCCGCCAGTCCTCGACGAAATCGAGCACGTCGGGGTGATCCTCCGGCTGGAACAGCACCATGTCCCCTGCATAGGCGGGTGGATTGTAGCGCAGCGTGATGCGATCGAGCTGGGTGCGGAGCTTGGGCTGCAGCACCGCCTCGCGCCCGCCGCGCAGCGCCGCCGCGTCGGACAGGCCGCGCAGCCGCTCGCGGAAATAGCGCAGCCGCTCGCCCTTGGGCTGCGCCATGGACTGCGCGACGTGGAAGCGGAACTTGCTGACGAAGAAGCGCACTTCGCCGATCGCCCGCGCCTTGACCGGGTGGAAGGCGTGGACGAGCATCAGCAGCTCGACCTCATCGCCTTCCGCGCGCAGCTGGTGCGCGACGGCATAAGCGAGGATCCCCGAGGTGCACCAGCCGCCGATGCGGTACGGCCCCTTGGGATAGGCCTCGCGCACGGTGGCCACCACCAGCGCGGCGGCCTCTTCAAGTTTCTTCGGGCAGCCGCCGGCGGTTTCCAGCACATGATCGACCGACAGGCCGAGAAAGGGCTGGTCCGGGCCGAGCCGTTCGGCGAGCGGCAGGAAGGTCGAGCCGCCATCGAGCCAGATCAGCGGACGCTGCGCGCCGTTCGGCTGGATCGGGATGATCGCGGAGGATTCCTCCGCGGCACGGCCCGAGGCGATCAGTTCCGCCATGTCGGACAGCTTCGAGGCACGGAACAGCGCCGCCATCGGCAGGCGGATATTATATTCCGCCTGGATGCGGCGGAGCAGCCGCGCGACCAGCAGCGAATGGCCGCCCAGATCGAAGAAATCATCGTGGCGCGACACATCCTCGACCTTGAGCACCGCGCGCCAGATCACCGCCAGCCGTTCCTCGTCCGCCGTAGCGGGCGGTTCCGCCGTGCGCGAGGTGGGCGCCCCCGGCTCGGGCAGCGCATGGCGATCGACCTTGCCATTGGGCGTGAGGGGCAGCGCCTCCATCGCAACGAAGCGCGTCGGAATCATATAATCCGGCAGGCTGGCCGAGAGCAGCTCGCGCCACTCGGCGGCATCGCCGGGGCCGACGATATAGCCGGCCAGCGCGCGCTCGCCGCTCGCATCGGGCCAGGCCTTGACCGCCGCGCCGCTGACGCCGGGCAGCTTGGCCAGCGCGCCTTCGACTTCCTCGATCGCGACACGGAAGCCGCGGATCTTTTCCTCATTGTCCGTGCGGCCGAGACATTCGAGCACGCCGTCCGCGCGCCAGCGGCCGAGATCCCCGGTGCGGTAGAGTCGCTCCCCGCGATGATCGATGAAGCGTTCCGCGGTCAGGTCCGGCCGGCCGCGATAGCCGACCGCGACGCCGCGCCCGCCGATCAGCAATTCGCCGACCGCGCCGATCGGCAGGTCATTGCCCGCCTCGTCCAGCACGCGGACCTGGGTGTTCGCGATCGGATGGCCGATCGGGATCGCGCCCGTGCCCGGCAGGACCTGTGCCACGGTCGACCAGATGGTGGTCTCGGTCGGGCCGTACATGTTCCACAACTGCCCGACGCGCGGCAGCAGCTGGTCAGCCACGGCGCGGGGCAGCTTCTCGCCGCCGCACAGCACGCGCATCTGCGGTGCGCCGCACCAGCCGGATTCGATCAGCCCGCGCCAGGTGGCGGGGGTAGCCTGCATCACATCGGGCCGGGTGGCGGCGATCAGGTCGATCAGCTCGGCCATGTCGCTCGCCGCCTCGCGCGAGGCGATGACCACCTTGCCGCCCGAGACGAGCGGCAGCCACAGTTCCAGTTCGGCGATGTCGAACGACAGGGTGGTAACCGCGAGCAGCGTCTCGCCCTCGGCAAAGCCGGGGGCCTGCTGCATCGCCATCAGCAGGTTGACGAGCGCCGCGTGCGGGATCTCGACGCCCTTGGGCTTGCCGGTCGAGCCAGAGGTATAGAGCACATAGGCGAGCGATTCGGGATCGATCGCGGGCGGGGTGAAGGCCGCCTCGGGCCAATCGCGACCCAGGACCAGCAGCCGCGCCGCCCCTTCGGGCAGGACATCGGCAGTGTCGGGTTCGACAAGCACCAGCGCGGGCTGCGCGCCTTCGGCGATCAGCGCGAGCCGGCTCGGCGGAAAGGCCGGGTCGAGCGGAAGATAGGCAGCGCCGGCCTTGGCCACGCCGAGCATCGCCGCGACCATCCAGGGCGAGCGGCCAAGCGCGAGTCCGACCAGCGCACCGGGCGTGACGCCCTCCGCCACCAGCCGCGCGGCGATCGCATCGGACCGGCGCGCAAGCTCCCGATAGGTCCAGCCGGTGCCGGCATATTCGAGCGCGATCGCCTCCGGATGCAGCGCCGCGCGTTCGGCGAACCAGTCGACCACGGTGCCGTGCGGCAGCGGCCGGGCGGTATCGTTCCATGCCTCGACCAGCGTCGTGCGCTCGTCGTCGCCGAGCATCGGCAGCGCGGCGAGCGTGGCTTCGGGATCGGCGGCGACGCCTTCGAGCAGCCGCGTCCAGTGGCCGATCATGCGGCGGATCGTCGCCATGTCGAACAGCTCGGTCGAATAGAGGAAGCGCCCGGCCATGCCCTCCGGACGCTCGTCCAGCTCGAGATAGAGATCATATTTCGCGGCGCCGACCGTGACGTCCATCTGCGTCAGGTCCCAGCCCTGCGGGAAGGGCTCGACCGGCGGCTCGATCGAGAAGAGCGTGTTGAACAGCGGGTGGGTGCCGCTGCCGCGCTTGATGTCGAGTGCGCGGATCAGCCGGTCGAACGGCACGTCGGTCGCGCCGAGCGCCCCGATCACGCTTGCCTTCACCTCGGCCAGATAGGCGCGAAACGAACGCGTGCCCTCGGGCCGGCTGCGCAGCGCCATGGTGTTGAGGAAATAGCCCATCAGCGGCTGCAGCTCGGGCCGGCGCCGCGTATCAGTGACGCCGCCGACGATGATGTCATTGTCGCCGGTGTAGCGGAACAGCATCGCCTTGTAGGCGGCGAGCAGCACCATGTAGAGCGTGGCGCCTTCGGCCTGGGCCAGCAGCTTGAGCCGCTCGATCAGCGGATGCGAGAGCTCGAACACCTCCATCGACCCGGCATGGGTCGGGTGCGCGGCGCGCGGGCGATCGCCCGCGAGTTCCAGCCGCGGCAGCGGCTCGGCCAGGATGGTGCGCCAATGCTCGACCTGGCGCGATATCGCCTGGGGATTGGCCTGATCGAGCTGCCACGCCGCATAATCGGCATATTGCAGCGCCGGTTCGGCGAGCGGGGACGGCATGCCCTGCTCATAGGCAGCCACCAGCGCGGCAAGCTCCGGCACCAGCGTGCGGTAGATCGACACGCCGTCGAAGATGATATGGTGCAGCGTGAGATAGAGCCGGTGCTCCTCCTCGCCGAGCTTGACCACGCGCGCGCGGAACAACGGCGCCTGATCGAACGGGATCGGTGCGCGTGCATCCTCGGTGGCGAGGCGCACTGCCTCCGCGTCTCGCGCATGCTCGGGCAGGTGGCTGATGTCGATCAGCTGCAGCGCGAGCGGGCGGGCCGGGGCGATTTCCTGGTGCAGTTCGCCATCGATCTCGACAAAGGCAGTGCGCCAGATCGCGTGGCGGCGGACGATCTCGCTCAGCGCGGCTTCGAGCGCGGCATGATCGTAACGGCCGAGCCGGTGGATCGTGATCGACTCGTTGTAGAGCGGCATGTCCGGCGCCATCTGCGCGTGCAGCCAGAGCTGGCTCTGTTCGGCGGTGAGCGGCACGACGCGATCCGGCGCGCGCGGCCGAATCGGTTCGGGCGCGGCGACTTCGGCGGCGGGGCCGGCCTCGCCGCTGAGCATCCGGGCGAGCAGGGCGCGCCGCGCTGCCGCGGCCTCGATCTTGGTCTGGACTGTCATGCGAAGGTCACCGGTAGCGATTTGAGGCCGCGCAGGCCGAGATTCTCGCGCCACACCAGCTTGCCCGCGCCGAGCGCGAGATTCGGCAGGCGGCGCAGCAGCGCTTCGAAGGCAATCCGCCCTTCCATCCGGGCAAGCGGGGCACCGAAGCAGAAATGCGCCGCCCAGCCAAAGGCGAGGTGGCGATTGTCAGTGCGCTCCAGATCGAGCGTGTCGGGATCGGCAAAGCGCTCCGGATCGCGGTTCGCGGCGGCCATCACCGCCATCACGGCCTCGCCCTTGCGGATCAGCCTGCCGCCCATCACCGTATCCTCGCGACAGATGCGACCGGTGTGCTGGCTGGGCGTCTCGAAGCGCAGCAGTTCCTCGAGCGCGGTCTCGGCGATTTCGGGCCGGTCGCGGAACTGGGCGAGCTTGTCGGGCTGGCCGAGCAGGGTGAGCAGGCCGTTGCCGATCAGGTTGGTCGTGGTCTCCTGCCCGCCGACCATCGTCACGATGGTGTTGGCGATCACTTCTTCCTCGGTCAGGCGATTGCCATCGACCTCGGCCTCGACCAGCGAGCGGATCAGCCCGTCGCCCAGCGCGCGCTGCTCCTCATGGATCGCGCTGCGGAAATAGGCAGTCATGTCGGCGACGCTCTTCAGCACCTGGCCTACGCGTTCCGGATTATGCTGGAAATTGCCGAGCATCTCCGCGAAATCCGCCGACCAGGCCTTGAGCTGGGCATGATCCGCCTCGGGCACGCCGAGCAGATGCGCGGTGACGATCGCCGGGAAGGGCGCCGCGAAATCGGCGATCACGTCCATCGATCCTTGCGCAACGACCCGGTCGAGCAGGGCGTTGGCGATCTCGACGATCCGGCCTTCCAGCAGTTCGACCCGACGCGGCGTGAAGGCGGTCGAGCAGAGCTTGCGCAACCGGGTGTGCGACGGCGCATCATGGAACAGCATCTGCTTCACCATCACGGCCGCGATCGGCTCGATATGGCCGAGCCCGAGCGCGCGCATCGATTCGGGCGAAGGCGTCCGATCGGCCGAAAAGCTGTGCAGCACCTGGTGGACATCGGCATAGCGGGTGACCACCCAGCAATGCAGGAACTGGTCCCAGTGAACCGGGTCCTCCTCGCGCAGCCGGGCATAGAGCGGATAGGGATCCGCCAGGACCGCCGGATCGAGCAGGCGGTACAGGCTGAGGGACGGATCGGATGCGGGTTGCGTCGCCATTGCCTCAGCCCACCATGCGCGCGACGTCTTCGTCGCTCATATTGTCGAGCATCTCGAAGATCAGGTTTTCGATGATCGTGGCGAGCTTCGCCACAGTGCGGCCCTCGAACAGGTGGAACAGGGTGAGTTCCACGCCAAAGGCATCACGGGCGCGGACCACCACCTGGGTGCCGAGCAGCGAATGCCCGCCGACCTGGAAGAAATCGTCGTCCACGCCGATATCGCTGCGGCCGATCACCCCGCTGACGATCTCCAGCAGGCGGCGCTCGGTCGCGGTTTCGGGCGCGCGGCCCGCCGGCGATTCGGCCATGGCGTGGACCGCCGGATCGGGCAGCGCCTTCACGTCGACCTTGCCGTTCGCGGTGAGCGGCAGCGCATCGAGCGCCACGAAGCGGGCCGGCACCATATAGTCAGGCAGCATTTCGGCGAGCGGGGCACGGAGCGCGACCACCGCCGGCGTGGCGCCCGGGGCGAACACGACATAGGCGACCAGATCGCCGTCGCGTGCGACGACCGTGCTGGTTGCGATCTCGGGCAGGCGGTTGAGCAGGGCGGCGATTTCACCCGGCTCGACACGGTGGCCGCGAATCTTGACCTGCGCATCGACACGGCCGCGAAAGGCCAGGTCCCCGTCGGGCAGGCGCGCCGCGAGATCGCCGGTGCGATAGAGCCGGCCAAAATCGGCATGGGCGACGAAGCGCGCCGCAGTGAGGGCCGGATCGCCGCGATAGCCCCGCGCGACCTGCGCACCGCCGATGCAGATCTCGCCCTCCGCACCATCGGCAACCGGATTGCCATCGGCGTCGAGCAGGTGGATGTCAGTGCCGGCGATGGCGCGGCCGATCGAGGGGAGACCCTCGCCCTGCGGCGCGACCACGCCCGAGGTGGCGACCACGGTCGATTCAGTCGGGCCGTAATTGTTGACGAACAGGAAGGGCAGGCCCGGCGCCGGACGCACGGTGAGCTTGTCCGCACCGGTGAGCAGCACGCGCAGCGCGGTGTCGGTGGGCCAATCCATCGCGACCAGCGGCTCGGCCAGCGCGGTCGGCGCGAAGGCCACCTCGATCCGCTCGCGCACCAGCCAGTCGCGCAGCGCGCGCGCATCGAGCCGGGTGGCCTCGTCGACCAACACGAGCGTGCCGCCTGCCGCCAGCGTCGGCCAGACTTCCCAGGCCGCTGCGTCGAAGCCCAGGCCGGCGAGAGAGCTGGTACGGGTGCCCGCGCCGACCCCGAACGCGGCATTGTGCCAGCGGACCAGCGCGGCGAGATTGCCGTGCGTCACCTCGACCGCCTTGGGCGTACCGGTCGAGCCCGACGTGTAGATCACATAGGCAAGGCCGTCCGGATCGAGCGGCGACTCGGGCATGCTCCCGGCGACCGCGAGCGCGGCGGGTGCGACGAGCGGCACGACGCCGGCGATGCGCCCGCCCAGGTCAGGAGAAGCGACCAGCGCCGCACAACCGGCATCCGCCACCAGCGTCGCGAGTCGCGCCTCGGGCCAGGCCGGATCGAGCGGCAGGTAGCCGGCACCCGCGCGCCACGCCGCGAGCATCGCGACGATCTGGTCGATCGACCGCGGCAGGCAGATGGCGACGAGCCCCCCCTGCCCCACGCCCTGCGCCCGCAGCGCGGCAGCGAGCATGC
>CAISGR010000092.1 GCA_903884945.1 uncultured bacterium | reverse complement strand
TCGCCCGCGCGCAGCGTCGTGCTCAGGATCGCGTGCAGCGCGTTCTGCCCGCCCGCGCTGACGATCACCTGCTCCTCGGCCGAGGCGAGGCCGCGCGCCGACAACAGCGCCGCCCCCGCCGCGCGGTCCTGCGGCGTGCCGCCCGCCGGCGCATAATGCAGCCAGTTCATCCCGCCGCCCGCGAGCAGCGCGGTCGTGCTCTCGGTGATCGCCCGGCGCAGCAGCCCGTCCGGAATCTCCGGCGGCATGTTCATCCCCGTGTCGATCGCGGGTGGCGGCGGCGCGTCGGGCGCCGGCCCCGCCACGAAGCTCCCGGCGCGGCCCCGCGCCTCGATCAGCCCGCGCGATCGCGCCGCCTCATAGGCGCGGGTCACGGTGGTCAGGTCCACCCCCAGCCGCGTCGCCACCTCGCGCTGCGGCGGCAGCCGGTCGCCCGGGCGCAACTGCCCGCGCGCGACCGCCGCGTCGAGTGCTGCCGCGATCGCCTGGTATTTGGCGCCGCCGCCGCGCGACAGATCGGGAAGCCAGGCGTCAGTCATCGAAATTGCCGCCTCCCTCTCCCGGCGCCCGCCCGTGCAGCTTGTCCCATAGCGCGCTGGTGCCCGCTTCCTGCGACCGGTTTACATATTGCGACGCGACCAGCCACCCTTTGATCGGCCGCAACGGCAACAGGCACCCGAGCACCATGAGCGGGATCGACGTGACGAGATGCACCCAGAGCGGCGGATTGTAGGTAACTTCCATCCATACAAGCAGGAAGGTCAGCGGAAAGGCGACGATGCACAGGGAGAAGAAGGCGGGCCCGTCGTCCGGCGCCGCGAAGCGATAGTCGAGCCCGCATACTTCGCAGGTCTTCGTCACCTTCAGCCAGGAACTGAACATATGCCCCTTGCCGCAGCGCGGGCACAGCCCCTCCCAACCCGTCTTCAGGATCCAGCGGAACTTATCCGCGTCGGTCTCGAACTGTGCCATGATTTTGTATGCTCACTGTAACCGTACAATGCTGCATACATAGTCGCGCTGCCGGCGAGAATCCAGAGGGGCGACGGGTATCGTCGGAGGTGATCCGATATCCGCTGCCAGCGCGTTCAGCCGTCCCCCTCATGTGCTGCGCTATGCGGACCGCCATTCCTCCATCATAACTCCATCCATTGCGGCTTTATGCCGGGCGAAGCCGCTCCTGCCCCTGCAGGGCCGCGCGTATGGCGACAAAGAGGGAGATGGCTTTGATGACGGGCAGCAAGGGACTTCGCGCCGCGGCGCTGGCTGCGGTTCTTCTGGGGCCGATCCCGGCGTTCGCCGCCGAGCCGGTCACCGGCAACTGGCTGACAGAGGAAGGCAAGGCGCTGGTGCATATCGAAGCTTGCGGCAAGACGATCTGCGGGAAGATCGTGAAAGTGCTGAAGTCAACCCCCGGCCGGCCGACGACCGATCTGGCCAATCCCGATCCCAGGCTGCGCAGCCACCCGATCGCCGGCACTTATATCCTCACCGACTTCGTCGATGCCGGGTCGCTCTGGAAGGGCAAGATCTACGATCCCCAGAGCGGCAAGACCTATACGGGCAAGCTCGCGCGCAATCCGGATGGCTCACTGAAGGTCCAGGGCTGCATTGCCTTTATGTGCAAGGGCCCCACCTGGCAGCCGGCGCGCTAGGCGCGCACGCCGCCGCTGCTCCGATATCTCCGGATCAGGGATATTGCGTCTCCGATGTCGCCGGATAAGGCGGCTGCCAGCGTGCCGACGCTGTTCTGCCGGCCACGGCCACAGCCGCAAGCAGCTCACACCGGGCGGACGGTAAAGGCCGAAAGGTCGTGTGGGGTCTCCTGGTCCAAGGCGTGGCCCGCAGGCCGCGATGTTGAACTCCCGCTGCGTGAAGATTCTGAAGGCTGTCCTGTGTTCCCGGCTCGTCGCTTCGCCGGGACGCCGAAGGCGGGCCATTCACTGGCGCAGGATAATCGGGATCAGGTCACTCATCCAAGATCCGGATATGGTTCCGGCTGCGCACCTGGCGCCTGATCCTCCTGCGCGCGCGATAGGCAACGAATAGCGATCCAAGGATGCCTGCGGCGAGAAAGGCGATCAGCGCATATCCGAGGGCGCTGCGGATCATTCGCCGGACGGTTCGGCTTTGACCAGGGTCTGGTCGTTAGCGGCCATGGCCGCCGTGCGGCGCCTTTTGTAGTCCATCCTGCTGTGCCGCGCGGATCCGATCATGTTTATCGCGCTTCTCCATCGACTCTGATTTATGGTTGGGTGATCAAGGCTAACACATTCGCTGCAGAGCGCAAATGTTCGATAGAAGGCTCTGCGGTAGGGCGTAACATGCTGGCGCTGATATTGTACTGAGAAACCCTCTAGAATCGGGGGTGATACTTTTCGAGGCAGGGTGTCGGATGCGGGATCGAGCATCGTCAGTCGCGATACGGCACGCCAAGCAGCGTATCTGTGTAGGCCGGTATATCCGTTTCGGTTTAATTTTATCATCCAAAACGGGTCTTGCTTTGCAGATGCGAGAACAGAAGTAACCGGTTGGGCTCAATATGAGCGTACGAGAAATATATGTTAAGAACATCGCCGGAAATTTGGCTTGAGACTTGGATGGTGGCGTGCGAGATTGTCCAGAATCTGAAGGGATTCGGTGGCGTAAACTGTCAGGTGTGGAGTGAAGGCGTAATCTAAGATTTCCATTTTCCGGGGGAAAAAAATTGAGCGATCAACCGGGGGCGATTTCTCGTCCGCGTCCGAGCCCTGTGCTGATAGTGGCGGGGGTCTTTGTCGCCATCCTGCTCGGTATGATCGTCAACTCCCCTTCGGTACTCATCTATGACGAGCATTTTTACGTAAAGGGTGCGCACCTTCTCGAGCGTGGAGCATCGTTCAGGGATCTGGTCCTCGCGCCGCTCGAAACCGCTGCCGGGCCGCTATATCCGATCATTCACTGGCTTGTCGCGCCGATCATTGGGCTGGACGCCCCGGGGATCCGATGGCTGAATCCCGTACTGATGGCCATTTCCGCTTTATCCCTGAGCTATGCGCTGAAATGCTGGGGCAAGCCCGATCCCTGGGCACGGGCTGCGATGATCTTCGCGGTGCCGATCATGTGGGTGACGGTCGGGATGGCCCTCACCGAGGTGCCTGCCTTCTGTTTCATGTCCATGTCGGTCGCCTTTGCGGCATGGGCCATGTCTGCGACGCCTGAACGGCGACTAAGGCTGTGGGCCGGGTTCGCCTTAAGCGGAATCTGTTTCGGCGTCGCGGTTCTCGGTCGTCAGACCTACCTTCCCGCCGTGTGTGGCTTTCTCGCGATCGCGGCCTTCGCGCCACCGCTCAGATGGGCCGCGCTGGCGGGCGCCGTTGCTGCCGTAGCGGTGCCGCTGCCGGTGTTCCTATTATGGGGTGGACTGGTCGAACCGGATCAGCGCTTCGTCGGTGGATTGGACCTTGGCCACGGCGCACTTGCCTTTTGTTATCTCGCGGTCGTGTTCCTCATCCTTGCGCCGCGCTTCTACCTTGCGCGCTGGAAGTGGGCGCTCGCGGCCGGCGCGGTCGGCGCCCTAGCATCCTTCCTCTGGGGCGGACTCGATTTCCAGGTGGCGGCGGGCCTCGCTTCGCGCTTGCCGCCGCTTGCCGCCCGTCTCTTTCAGGCAGGTATTTCTGCAATATTGGTCGGGGGCTGCGCAGCGCTGGTTCTGGCGTCGGGCGTGAATATGTGGCTGAACAGAAACGATCGCATATTTATCCTGTTGATGCTGTTGACCCTGGGTTTGACTGCGACGGCGGTGGCGAACGTATTCCAGTTTTCGTCGCGATACCTGATGACGGCGTTCCCCTTCGCGTTGCTGGCGGTGCAGCCCTATTTTCGGCCATCCTTGTGGGCCGCCGCCCGGCTGGCGTTCGGCGCGGCAATTGGCTGTGTGTTGCTCCTGGGATATTATACCTACAAATGAAGCGCGGACGTCGATCGCGGCGACGCGGAATCTGAGCAACTGCCGGGTCGCATTCAGCCAGGCCTGCTCAAAGCAAATCTCACCCAACTGCACGGCCGGCAGATGTGCCTGCGATCGGCGCGCCCTTCTTCAACGGTGGCGCTCATGCGCCGCCTTTTGCCTGCACAACAATTTACAGCCGCGGCGCTGGCGCGCTTGGCCTTGTCATGCGTTGGTAGCCTGCGAAGCCCATCACGATGGCGGGCAAATTCAGGAGAAACTCATGGGCATTTTCAGCGCGATCAAGGATGCC
>CAISGR010000091.1 GCA_903884945.1 uncultured bacterium | reverse complement strand
GCCTGAACAGCGCCTATCTTACGGAAGAAGACATCGCAAATGACCAGCTCGGAACAAGCAACTCAGATCGACGCTCGGTCGCTAAGCAACAGCGTCGCTGCGGTCACCCGCGCGCCGTCTGACTTGTAGTGAGCACGATACTTCGATGGCGTCACACCCGCCCACTCGGTGAAGTTGCGCGTGAAGCTGCCGGGCTCGCTGAACCCGACACGGTAGCCGACTTCGGTAATCGGCAACTCGGTGGCTAGGAGGTAGGCGGCCGCAAGCTCGCCGCGCAATCTCGTCCGGATATGCTGGAAGCTATCCCCCTCCCGCACCAGGTCGCGGCGCAGCCGCCGCGGGCGGCTGCGCAGGCGCTCCGCGACCAATTCGATCGACGCTGACCAGATCTGGGCTCGTTGCAGTTCGACAAGCGCCTGTTCGGTCTGCGCCCGCCAGGTCGAATGGCCGATCGGCGTCGCGAACCAGTCGGGATTGCTGGCATTATATTCCTCGAAATCGGCGAGCGTCCGGTGGACCAGCGGCGCGCCGAGATCGCCGCGATCGTAGATCAGCGCATCCACGGCCGCTTCATACTGGATCGGACAGCCGAACAGCGCGAAGCGATCAAAGCCGTTCGCTTGAACTGGCCGCGCGGCGCGCACGCACACCCCGCGAAGGCGCAGCGGTCGTCCGATCAGCCAGCTGAACCACTGGAAGATCCAGACGAAGCGCAGCCAGACGAAGATGTCGCGGTCGACACCGTCGATGGTCTGATAGACGCAGACATGCTTCAGGCCTGCAGGGTCCTCGACGAGCTGAGGACCGATGTCCTCCGACAAGGCCTGGGTGAAGCGGATGCTCACCCGGATCGATTCACCGAACGTCTCGCAGTGCAGATAGGTGAGCGTGCGTTCCAGTTCGAGGGCGAGCCGAAATCGCTCCGCGAAGAAGCCGAAAAACGAGTCGTCGAGCGCCACCTGCGCCTGCCGCACAAGCCGGAACAGCTCGCGACCATCGATCGCAGCCTGCACGTTGCCGTATACTGCGGGGTCAATCTCGGCCGCGCGCAGCAAGGCACGCGGATCGTGCCCCCTCAGCACCGCTCCACCGAGCAGGCATTTTACGGCGATGCCGTCCAGTCCGAGCGGCCTCTTCGGAACAGTTTGCTTTGAGGCTGGATCGGGCATGTCGATAACATCAACCATCGGAGCGGGTGAGTTCCACGATTGTTCTCGACACGCAGCATAACGAAGCGGGCGGCCACAAGCTTGCGGTCGGCAGCGCCAGCTTAAACTAGGGTCACCATCAAATGCTAGGTGCGCTGTGTGCCCGCACGTCTGAGGTTCGGGAAGTCAATGTCAGCCTTGAAGATTGCGATACCCGTGTCGTTTTCAGGGCGATCGAGGTGAGCGGGCCATGCTGGAAAAGTCGTGCGGCTCGCACGGACGGCTGCCGCTCCGTCCAGGCTCGGTTAACGGCACTGGCGCATTGCTAACCATGTTCCCAACACCCGGCCGGCCACCTCGTGTTGAGCATGACAAGCGTCATTCAGAACGACTTGGGACGCGGATTATTATGTACTGAGATTGTCCGCTATACTTCTGAATCTAAAAGAGAATAGTCTGTTCACGAGGTAATAGATGCTACCTGCTTGCCAATCGTCGGGCAGGCAATCCAGTCATAAAACTGACTGACTAATAAGTCAGTATTGACTCTTCGGGCGCGCAAATGCCATGTCCCGATCATCGCAGAACAGCGTCAATCAGACGCGGCAGCGACAAGGAGGGGACATGCATCGTTTGGCCTACACATCGTCGCTGCTCGCATTAATGGTCGTGGCCATGCCCGCCGCCGCGCAGACCATTGCGACCGACCAGAGCACGGAGACCGCGGTTGATCCCAACGACATCGTCGTCACCGCAACGCGTCACAGCGAGCGCCTTCAGGACGTGCCGCTCAGCGTCACCGCCTTCACCCAGGCCGAGCTGACCCAGAAGGGCATTGTCGGCTTCGAAGGCATTGCGCGAGAGACACCCGGCGTCGTGCTCGATCGCCGCAGCGATAATAACGTCAGCGTCACCACACGCGGGATTTCGACCAACGGCTACCAGGCCGGGTTGCAGGCCACCACCACCGTCTATCTCGACGAACTGCCGCTCACGACCATCGGGAACTCAGTAACGCTCGATCCCAATCTCTACGATGTCGAGCGGGTTGAATTCCTGCGCGGGCCCCAGGGAACGCTGTTCGGCTCGGGCTCGCTCTCGGGTGCGTTGCGCATTCTGACGCACAGTCCCGACCTCACCGGCTTCGACGCGTCGGCGCTGGCCGATATCGGCGTCACGCCGGACGGGGGCGGCATCCGGCAGCGTTATAACGGTATGGTCAATGTGCCGTTGGCGACCGACACGCTCGGCCTGCGCGTTGTGGGCTTCTACCGCCATGAGGAGGGTTATCTCGACAATCTCGGCACTGGTATCAAGAACAGCAATACGCTGAAGGACTGGGGTGGGCGCGCGATCCTGCTGTGGAAGCCAACCGACCGGCTCAGCATTCGGCTGATGGGCCTGTACGAGGACAGCCATCCCGAGGACGCGTCGCTGTCGTCGCCAAATCTCGGGGACCGCAAGCGCTACTCGACGATCCCCGATCTCTATACGTCGAAGACCCAGCTCTACAATGCGACTATCGAGTATGATCTGGGTGGCGCCCACCTGACCAGCGCGACAAGCTATGGCCATCAGGACGGTCTGTTCGACGTCGATCTGGCCGGCACGTTCGGCCTCACCGTTCCCTTCTACCTCTACGATCACGGGGTCTGGAAAACCTTTGTCCAGGAGACGCGTCTCTCCTCCAATCCCGGCGGCAAGTTCGACTGGACGGTGGGCGGCTATTATCTCCACCGTGACCTGTACCTCGACGGGCGCGAGTCCTCGGATCCCGCCTATCTTGCCGCGCGCCACCTCACCGGGCTGCCGGCCGACGGCACCTTCACGACCTTCCCGAGCGACACCCGCACATATGAGCTCGCCGGCTTCGGCGACCTCACCTATCACCTGACCGACAAGATCTCGGCCTCGGGCGGCATCCGCTACGGCAAATATGGCGGGACGGTGGATACGTTCGCTGGCTTCAATTCGGCCTATTTCACCTACGCGTTGTTGAACATTCGGAACGCGAACATCGCCCAGGTGGCGACGCTGCCCACCAGCACGCGCTATCCCACCGCATCGAAAGTGTCATGGAAGGCTAGCCTGAGCTGGAAACCCACGCATGACCTGACGACTTATGCCACGGTGTCCACCGGCTATCGCACGCCGGTCTATAACGCGCGCGCGGGCAGCGTCAGCACGGTCGACAAGAACGATCTCGTCATTCCGACCGGCGCTGGGTCGGACAATCTCACCAACTATGAGCTCGGTGTGAAGGGGCGCTTTCTTGGCGGCAAGCTGACGGCCAACCTCTCAGCATATTATATCGACTGGCGCAACTTCCAGGTCCAGGCCAACCGCCAGTCGGATTCAGTCCAGTTCGCGACCAATGTCGGGCGCGCCGCCAGCAAGGGCTTCGAGGCCGAGATCATCCTCGCGCCGGTCAAGGGGATCGTGCTGGGTCTCAATGGCTCGCTGAACGATTCAAAGGTAACCGAGATCACCGCTTCCGAGGCAGTGATTTCGGGTGCGGTCAAGGGTGCGCGGCTCGCGTCCCCGCATGTGCAGGGGTCGCTCTACGGCACCTACAGCTATGGCATGGGCCAAGGCGCCACCGGGTTCAGCAGCTTCCAGGTCCAGTATGTGGGCTCGTTCCCGAACGGCTTTCCCAATACGCCGGGCAAGCCGGCCACACCCAGCGGTGTCTACAACTTCACTGATGCCTATGCCTATGTGAACTTGCAGACCGGCATCAAGATCGGCCAATTCGCCACCACCTTCTATGTGGAGAATTTGGGGAACAGTCGCGCGGCAGTCTATATCCATCCCGAGAACTTCATCTACAGCCGTTATGCGACCCTGCGCCCGCGCACCTTCGGCGTGCGGATCGGGTATGATTTCTGAGCATGGCGAGACGGAGAGAAGTCGCTGAATCCGCCCCGAGGGGGCAGGGGCGGGGGTATAGGTGGACGGGCATTGCGTGCCTGTGTCTCGCCGCCACTGTGCCCACCAAAGGATCACCGAGTGATCGGCGCGAGAACTGGCCGCAGGTGCGGGTTCACCAGGGCGTCCTTCAGGGGGTGGTCGAGCCGGGAACCCGGATAGTCGCTTGGAAGGGCATCCCCTATGCTAGGCCGCCGCTGGGCGATCTGCGCTGGCGGCCACCGTTGCCGGCGTCCCGCTGGGCAGGGGGGCGCGACGCGCGCGCGTTCGGATCGGCCTGCGTACAGCCGCCGCAATCGCCAACCGGGCTCTACTCCGGCGGCATGGCATTGCCGGTCAGCGAGGATTGCCTGACCCTCAATGTATGGGCACCGGTCCGGGCGCGCAAGCTGCCGGTCATGGTCTGGATCCATGGCGGCGCACTGGTTGGGGGAAGCAGTTCGGAGCCGCTTTACGACGGCGCGAAATTGGCGCGACAAGGAATCCTTGTCGTCTCGATCAACTATCGCCTCGGGCTCCTCGGCTATCTTGCGCACCCGGCGTTGAGCGCTGAATCGCCACAGCATCTGTCCGGCAATTATGGGCTGCTCGACCAGATCGAAGCGCTGCGCTGGGTCCGTGACAATATCGCGTCGTTCGGTGGCGACCCCGGAAAGGTCACGATCGCCGGGGAGTCTGCCGGCGGCCTCAGCGTCATCGCGCTGCTGGCCAGTCCGCAGGCGCGTGGCTTGTTCAGCAAGGCGATCACCGAGAGCGGCTATATGCCGTCCTACCGAATGTTGCATGCTGCGACGCTGGGCCTGCCGTCTGCCGAGGAGGATGGGGTCGCCCTGGCCAAGGCTGTGGGCTTGGCAACTGCCGCCGCGTTGCGCGCGGCCGACTCCGCGATCCTGTTCAAGGCCGGGCTTACTTCTGGTTGGCAACCCGAACCCGTCATCGACGGTGTCGTCCTCAAGCGACAGTTGGCGGAAACCTTTGCGCACGACGAACAGGCGAGGGTGCCGGTGCTCGCCGGCTTCAACGAGGGGGAGATACGGTCGCTCCGCTTTCTGATGCCGCCCGGAGTGCCCGAGAGCCAGGCCGCTTATCAGGCGGATGTGCGCGGTCGATTCGGTAGCGAAGCCCTTGCCTTCCTCAAGGCCTATCCCGGCACCGATCCCAGGGCCGATGCGATGGCGTCGATGCGCGACGCCATCTACGGCTGGGCGGCCCAGAATGTCGTGCGGCGGCAGGCAGCGTTGGGCCAACCGGCCTATCTCTATTTCTTCCGGCATGCGACGCCTGCCGAGCGGGAACGCGACCTCGCGGCATTTCATGCCAGCGAACTGCCCTATATCTTCGGCCAGATCGGCGCCGATGGCGCGCTCGGGCCGAACTGGCCGCGCCCGCCGCTCGACCGCACCGAGGCACGGCTTTCGGACGCGATGATGCACTATTGGGCGTCGTTCGTGAAAAGTGGCATCCCGACGGCACCCGGCGAAGTCGCGTGGCCGCGCTACACCGTGAGCGAGCATGATTATCTCGACATCGACGACCGCCCCGTAGCCCGGCGGGGCCTTCTGCCCGAGGCTTTCGACTTTGCCGACGCCCTGGTCGCGGACCGGATCCGGCATGGCCGAAGCTGGCGGATGGATACCGGGTTTTCAGCCTTCCCGGCAGCGGCAGAAACTACCGGAGCGCGGCATTGACGCACCTTTTGGAGGAGGACACT
>CAISGR010000090.1 GCA_903884945.1 uncultured bacterium | reverse complement strand
GCTACGCAAGGCCGCCGAGCGATCAAACCACGCAACCTGGCGCCGCATCGGCGATCTCCTCAACGCCTTTCCGCCTGACGAATGTGCCAACTACCTGCGAGGCGCTGGCTATGCTTCAACCTAAACGAAAACGACTCTAGCGGGCCACATTGCCCGATGCGCCGCCACTCGATCATTCAGCCGAGGGCAGCGCGCGCAACGAATCCATGCTGCGGGTCAGGCGCTCGGCAAATCGGGAGGCGGCGACCGGTAGCGTACGCCCCTTGAGATGACCGAGTACCAGGGGGCCGTAAGGTGTGTCGGCATCATTGATCGGCCGCACGGCATAGCGGGAGTCGGCGCGCCAGCCCATGGCACCGATCTCGATCTGGAAAGTGATGACGTCGGTGGTCATCACGAATCCACCCAGCATTTCGAAGCTGTTGGCCTCGAGGGCGATGTCGAACTTCGCGGAACTGGTCGCGAGCCGGTTCTCGATGATTTCTCGTCCACCGAAGCTCGTATCGGGCAGGGCCACCGGATAGTCGGCACATTCGCGCAGGCGCAATGTTTCTTTCGCAGCTAGCGGATGATTCGCGGCCATCACCGCCACCATGCGCTGGCCCAGCGAGGTGATGACTTGCATTTCGGCCGATACCTCGGGACGAAAGATCAGAGCCAGATCGCTGTCATAGGTGACCAGCGCGCGCAACGCGGTCGAGTGGTCAGTCACATTGACGTGGAACTTGACCTGCGGATGCTGCTCGCGAAATCCCAGTATCTCCTGCAGGAGGAAACCGCGTCCAACCGCCTGGCTGCAGGCGATGCGGATCTCGCCGCGCTGCAATCCGGCCAACTCCTCGATCTGGGAATAGACCCGACGAAGATCGGCATTTTGGTTCCGTATCCAGCGGATCAGGATTTCGCCGGCGGCGGTGAGTTGCATGCCGGAAACGTGCCGTTCGAAGATCTTGGCGCCAAGGTCATATTCAACGTCCTGGATCCGGCGCAGCAATGCCGAGGGCGTGAGACTCAACCGTTCCGCTGCCTGCCGGACGGATCCCGCACGGGCCACTTCATCGATGTAGCGCCAAATGCGCATGTTCCTGAGCGCCATCTTCAATCCTTTGCTGGGTCGCCCGTATACTAACCGGCAACGCATACCCCAATTTTTAGCACCCCCGCGACAACGGCCAAAGCCGCTAATGTGCGGGGCAGGGCGCTGGGTGAGCGCGATAATATCGGGATGCAGCAACGGGTCGAACGAAAGGGAATTATTCCAAGCATCTGATAAATATTGGAATATATCTCATTCGGCATCGAGAGTATGATCTTCAAACAATGCTCGGCGGTACGCAAGGGCAATTCAGGGAACAGGACGACCTGCCGGTGAAGGCATGGCCAGTCGTGCAGGTGCGTCGGCGGAATGCGGAGATTGATGATGGATTTCGGGCTGGCGGGAAAAGTTGCTGTCCTTACCGGGGCGGGCAAGGGCATGGGGCCGGCGGTAACGGCAGCCTTCGCTCGCGAGGGGTGCGCGCTCGTGCTCGCCGGGCGTGACATGGGCGCGCTGGACGCGGTGGCTGGAGACTGGCGGCGTGCGGGTGCCGCAGTCGAGACGGTGGCGTGTGACGTGACTCGCCAGGAGGATGGCGAGCGGGCTGCGGAGCGGGCCCACGCGGCGTTTGGCCGCATTGATATCCTCGTCAACATTGCGGGCGGTACAGGCCCGGTGGGAAAGCCGGCCTGGGAAACCAGTACCGCTGAATTCGATCAGATCATCCAGCTCAACATGACCGGCTGCTTCAACATGATGCGGGCCGTGCTGCCCGGAATGATCGGGCAGCGCTATGGCAAGATCGTCAATGTCGGCGGCACGTTCGGGATGCGTGGCAGGGCCGGCCGCATGGCCTATTCGGCATCCAAATGGGGTCTTCGCGGCATCACCAAATCGACTGCGCTCGAAGCTGGCCCCTATAATGTGAACGTCAATTGCGTGGCGCCCGGAATGGTCGATGGCCCGCGCTTTCGCACCAAGGTGATTCCGGCCGTCGCGGTCGCGCACGGCATCAGCGAGGCGGATGCCGTGGCCAGTCACGCCGGCGAATATGCGTTGCGGCGGATCAGCACCGGCGAGGACGTCGCCAACGCCTGTCTTTTCCTAGCGTCGGACCTGTCGCGCCAGATCACCGGAGTCGACTTGCCGGTCGATGGTGGC
>CAISGR010000089.1 GCA_903884945.1 uncultured bacterium | reverse complement strand
CGTCACCCAGACCGACATCGTCGCTGCCGTCGGCGCGGTGGAAAAGGTCGACGCCGCGCTGGTCAATATCTCGGGCGATGTCGGCGAGGTCCACAAGCTGCTCGGCGAAATGGCCGCCGACAACCAGGCCCAGTCCGTCGCGGTTACCCAGATCTCCTCGGCGATCGGCACGATGGACCAGGCAACCCAGCAGAATGCCGCGATGGTGGAGCAGACCTCCGCCGCCGCGCGCAACCTCACCTCGGAAGTCGCCGCCCTGGCTGACCAGGCGGCCCGCTTCAATGTCGGCAACCGCCCGATGCTGGCCGGCCCGTCCCCCTATCGCGCTGAAAGAACCGCCGCGCGTAGATCCGAACCCGCCAGCCGCGTCCTGCCGGCGATGGCCATGACGCATGATACCGGCGGCGAAAGCAATTGGGCCGCATTCTGACCGCGCCCGTGCCGGAAAATCCGTGCTCCCCACCAGGCAGCAGGCGATCCTCCTATAAATATAGAAATGGCAATAGTGCCGAGCCATGCGTTTCCGGCTCCGTCCCGGTCGTGGCTGCAAAGCAGGATATCCTACCATGATGAGTCGATTGGGCATCTCCACGAAGATAATGGCGCTGCTGATTGCGCTTGGATTGCTGACGGTCGGGGTCGCGATCAACGGCTCCCGCACATTGCTCTATGCGGACACGCGCTACAGCCTGCTGGTCGACCACAAGCTGCCGGTGACGGTGCTGATGGCGCGCGCCAACCGGCGCATCGTCGCAATCCCCTATGCCGGCTATCGCGCCTATGCCTATGACGGCGCGAGCGCGGAAGCCCGCGCGGCATCGTCCAAGGCCAAGGCCGATTATGAAGGCGCGAAGGCGCTGTTCGATCAGGCGAAGGAACGGGATCCCAGTGTTGCCGGCATGCTCGCGCCTTTCGAGACGCGCCTGGACAAGATTTACGAAGCCGCCGCCCAGGCCATCAAGCTCGGACAGGCCAACCGGAACGACGAAGCAAAGGCAATATTGGTCGGGGTCGACAAGGAGGTAGCAGCCATCAGTGAGGACCTGATCAAGATCAACGATGTCCGCATCAAGGACGGCGAAAACGAATCCAACCTGCTCAGCGCCGATGCCGCGTCGACCTCCACTCTCATGCTGACAGTCGCCGGCCTTGGTACCCTGATTGCCGTCGTCATCAGCTTCCTGTTCTCCCGCGCGACGATCGTCCGTCCGCTGAACGCTTTGCGGACCGCGATGGACACGCTCGCGGGCGGCAAGAACGACTTGACGATCCCGGGTATCGACCGGGGTGACGAAGTCGGTGCGATGGCGAAGACCGTCGAGGTATTCCGCGACGCCGCAATCGCTCTCGAAAAGTCGGAAGCGTTGAAGGCGCAGGCTGACGCCGAACAGAAGCTGGTCGTTGAATCGCTCGAAGGTGGCCTGGGCAAGCTCGCCCAGGGAGACCTGACCGCCGAAATCCGCGCGGATTTTGCGCCTGAATATCTCACGGTGAAAACGAACTTCAACGCGGCACTGTCGTCGCTGCGCGAGCTGATCGGCTCGGTGATGGAAAGCACCTCGACGATCCGCACCGGCTCGGGCGAGATCGCCCAGGCCTCGGAAGATCTCGCGCGCCGCACTGAAGGCAATGCCGCGAGCCTCGAGGAAACCAGCGCCGCGATCACCCAGATGGACGGGCGCCTCAAGGCGACCGCCGCCGCCGCCAGCCGCACCGTGGAGCGCGCCGACGGCGCCATCACCACCGTCTCG
>CAISGR010000088.1 GCA_903884945.1 uncultured bacterium | reverse complement strand
CCTTTCCGGCTGCAACCGGGTCGACGATCCCGCCAATATCCCGCAGCGCGGCCATTGGGAAACCCGCCTGAAACTGGTCGCCCTGACGATCGACGACCGGTCGATCGACCGCAGCGAAGCGCCCTTCGCCATCCCGGCCGACTTCACCGAGGACAAGGGCTGCTTCGAGCCACGGGTGCGGACGATCGAGGAGGCCAATGCGCTGTTCGCGCAGATGAGCGAAGACCAGTGCCATTTCGAATCGCTCGACCATGCCGGTACATCGATCCTCGGCCGCGGCCGCTGCGCGCCACGGGCCCGGAACGGCGTCACCACCGGCGGCACCTTCACGCTCACGGGGGAGGAAGCGGCGGCGCGGATCAAGGGCGTCCAGGCAGTCGATGCCTTTGCTCATCTCCCCGACGGGCAGACCGTGCGCGCCCATGTCGCCTACAGCCTCACGGCGGAACGCCTGGGCGATTGCGGCCGCTGAGGCTCAGCGCAGCGCGCGCACCGCCGGCGTATCGAGGCAGCGCAACAGCTCCGCGCGCGCCATCGCGGGCGTGGCGACCGGCGGCGCATAGGGGGTGATCACGGTCGGCCGGCCCGGCGGCACCGTCACGAAGCCGTGCTGGCCGGTGCAGGCCAGCGCCGCGCCGAGCAGCCTGGGCGGCGTATCGCGGCCCTCATAGGACAGGCGGAACGTGCCCCAGTGAATGCCGATCCCGGTCGACGCGCCGAGCCGGCGATAGACCTCGACCGAGTCGATCGGCCCGATATGGCTGTCGGACTCCATCTGCCCGTCGACGAAGCGGAACGCCCCGATCGGGATCAGCGCCAGCCGCACCGGGCCATAGGCCCGCGCCTCGTCCGGCCATCTAAGGTCGCCCGCGCCGGTATCCCCGGCGAAGAAGACGTTCCCGCCCGGCAGCCGCACGACGAAGCTCGACCAGAGCGCCCGGTTGCGATCGGTGAACCAGCGGCTGTCCCAGTGATGGTTGCGGGTGACGATCACCTCGATCCCCGGCCGCACCGCGACCCGCCCGCCCCAGTCGCGCGCGACGGAGGGCACGCCGACCTGACGGATCACGCTGTCATTGCCCAGGCTGGTCACGATCAGCGGCCGGTCGCGCGCCCAGAGCTTCCGCAGCGTCGGCAGATCCATATGATCATAATGATCATGGCTGACGAGGACGAGATCGATCTTCGGCAGATCCGCCAGCGCGATCCCCGGCTCGGCGACGCGGCGCGGGCCGATGCCCAGCGGCCCGGCGGTCGCGCTCCACACCGGATCGGTCAGGATGTTGAGCCCCTGGGTCTGGACCAGCACGCTCGCATGGCCGATCCAGGTCGCCACCATCGCCTGCCCCGCCACCCGCGGCGCGACCGGCGCATGCCGCACGGCGATCCGCTCGGGCCAGGCGGGCCGGCCGTCATTGCCGAGCAGGTAGCGCGCCATGAACCCGGCCCGGCTCCCGCCAGGCGTCGGCTGGAGCGTATCGCCGTCGCCATCGGGATTGAAGAAGCGCTGGCCGTCGAAATGGCCGGTCGCGGGGCCGCGATAATAGATGCGGTCGAGAAAGCGCGGCACGATGGTGATCGCGAGGCAGAGCGCGACCGCCGCAAACAGCAGCGCGGTCAGCACCCAGCGGCCAATCCGCGCGAAAATCCTCAGCGAATCCATCGCTTGCCCCGTTCCATACACGGCGAAAGCCCGCAAGCCTTGGCGGCACCTCGGGCCTATCGCCTCTGGCGCACTTCGCCCCCGCTGCCGAGCACCTAAACCCGCGCCACGCGCACCAGCGCCCAGCCGCACAGCCCGGCGCCTCCTGCCATCACCGCCGCCGTCATCGCCGCGCCGTGGAAGGCGCCGAGCGACACCCCGCGGCCATTGTCGTTCAGCACCAGCCCGATCAGCGCCACTGCGATCATCCCGCCGATCCGCGCGGTCGCGTTGTTGACGCCCGAGGCGGCGCCAGTGTGGCGATGATCGACCGCCGCCATCACCGTCGTGGTCAGCGGCGCGACGGCGGCAGTCATGCCGATGCCGATCAGCAGCATCCCGGGCAGGACGTTGCGGACATAATCGATGGTGCCATCCGGCATCAGCGCGAACAGCGCAAAGCCCGCGCCGGTCACCATCGGTCCCAATGCCAGCAACGGGCGCGCTCCGATCTTCGCCGCGAGCGCACCGACGCTGCGCGAGCCGAGGCCCATGATCAGCGGCAGCGGCAGCATCGCGGCGCCCGCCGCCGTCGCGCTCCAGCCGCGAGCGATCAGCAGATAGGGCAGCAGCAGCAACGCGCCCGAAAGTGCCGCGTACAGCAGGAAGGTCAGCAAGGTCAGGCCGGTGAAGGTCCTCGTCCCGAACAGCGCGAGCGGCACCATTGCCCGGTCGCCGAGCCGCGCCTCCAGGGAGACGAACGCGATCAGCCCGATCGAGCCGGCGCCGGCCATCGCCGCGCCCGTCCCGTGGCGGCCGGAGGTCATCAGCGTCAGGCCCCAGACGAGCAGGCCCAGCCCGACAGTCGCCAGCGCGGCGCCATACCAGTCGGGCGGGTCCGCATCCGCGTCATGCCCGCTCGCCACGAAGCGCCAGCCCATCGCGAACGCCGCCACGGCGAGCGGCACGATCAGCGCGAAGATCGATCGCCAGCCGACATGATCGACCAGCCAGCCGCCCAGCACCGGCCCGATCGCCCCGCCGATCGCGCCCGCGGCCGCCCAGGTCCCGATCGCCCTGGCCCGCGCCGCGCCCTCGAAATCCGCGCCGAGAATGGCAAGGCTCGCCGGCACCAGCAGCGCCGCGCCGAAGCCCTGCACCACGCGTCCGCCGATCAGCCAGCCGAGCGTCGGCGCGATCATGCAGCCGATCGACGCGATCGTGAACAGCACCAGCCCGGCCAGGAACGTCCGCTTGCGCCCGGCCCGGTCAGCCAGCGCGCCGCCGATCAGCACCAGCGCGGAGAGCGGCAGCATATAGCCGTTGACGATCCACTGCACGCCTGTGCCGTCCGCACCGAGCGCCTTCGCCATCGCCGGCAGCGCGACATTGACGACCGATCCGTCGATCAGCGCGATGCTCGACCCGAGCACCGTCGCAATCAGCGCACCCGTTCCGCCCTTTTCCGTCACAAAGTTCCCGCCAGTGCGAGGATCACGCCGGTCACCACCAGGATCAGCCCGACGCCTTCGCTCCGCATCATGCGCTCGCCGAGATAGAAACGCGAGAAGGCGAAGGTGAAGGCCACCTCGACCTGGCCGACGATCCGCACCAGCGCGACCGGCGCGGTCGCGAAGCCGGTGAACCACAGCGCCGAGCCGAGCGAGGACAGCAGCCCCACCTGCCCCGCCACCCGCCAGCTGGCGAAGATCCGGCCCAGCTGGTCGCGCTCGCGCAGCAGCAGGTAGCAACCCTGCATCAGCACCTGCAGGCTGATCGTCACCGCCAGCACGATCAGCGCGGCGCGGATCGGATCGGGCGTCGACAGCTCCTGCGTCGCGCGCCGGATGCCGATCGCGGTCAGCGCGAAGAACAGGCCCGAGGCGATGCCGCACAGCGCCGCGGGCTGGCCGAGCGCGCGCAGGAAATCGATCGGGCCCATCCGCCGCCCACCGGTCGAGAGCACCATCACCCCGAGCACGCCGCAGCCGATGCCGAGCCAGCTCAGCAGGCTCAACTTCTCGCCGAGCAGCAGATAGGACAGGATCGCGCCCTGCACCGCCTCGGTCTTGGAATAGGCAGTGCCGACGACGAAGTTGCGATGCGCGAAGGCCAGGAGGAGCAGGTTGGTCGCGACGATCTGCGCCAGCCCGCCGCCTGCGCAGAACAGCAGGAACCAGCGCCCGGAGACGGGCAAGGGGCCGTGCGCCAGCAATCCCTCATAGCCGGCGAACAGCAGCAGCGCGAAAGGCAGGCCGTAGAGATAGCGCACCAGCCCGGCAGCGTTCACCGACATGCTGTGGCTGACACGCTTCTGCACCGCCGTGCGCCACGCCTGCAAGGCGCCCGCGGCGACGGTGGCGGGCAACCAGATCGGGGAGGTGATCACGCGGGCAGCGAGGAGCGGCGCGGCCCGGCCACGTCGCCCCGGCGCAGGCCGGGGCCGTCCGGTTGGGAAGACGCCGCCTCACCCATTGATCCGCTCCCAAAGATCATCCCAGTTCGGATTGACCTCGGCGATCAGGCGCAGCTTCCACAGGCGATTCCAGTTCTTCAATGCCTTCTCGCGAGCGATAGCGTCTTCGATCGTGTCGTGCACTTCAATCAACACCAGCCGCGTGCAATCCCATCTGGCCGCGAATTTCGAGCCCCGGCGCTCACGATGGGCGAGCACGCGTCCGGCAATGTCGGCGGTTACCCCGGTGTACAGGACGCCGAATGGCTTGTTGGTCACGATATAGGTGTAGCCGCCCCGCATACCGCTCCATCGTCGCCCCGGCGAAGGCCGGGGCCGCCCCGTTTGTGTCGACCGTCCCGCCCTGAACGCAGCGGCCCCGGCCTTCGCCGGGGCGACGGGATCAGGCCAGCAGCTTCTCCCGGGCGATCTTCTCGCGCCATACGAGGGGGGCGAGCTGGTGGACGTTCGCCCCGGTCGAATCCACCGCCACCGTCACCGGGAAGTCGCTCACCTCGAATTCGTAGATCGCCTCCATGCCGAGATCCGCGAAGCCGACGACCTTCGATCCCTTGATCGCCCGCGCGACGAGATAGGCAGCGCCGCCGACCGCCATCAGATAGGCGCTCTGGTGGTCGCGGATCGCCTCGACTGCCGCCGGGCCGCGCTCGGCCTTGCCGACCATCGCGAGCAGGCCCTGCTCGAGCATCATCCGGGTGAACTTGTCCATGCGCGTCGCGGTGGTCGGCCCGGCCGGCCCGACCACTTCCGCGCCGACCGGATCGACCGGGCCGACATAATAGATCACCCGGCCCCTGAACTCGACCGGCAGCGGCTCGCCGGCATCGAGCATGTCCTTGATCCGCTTGTGCGCCGCGTCGCGGCCGGTCAGCATCTTGCCGTTGAGCAGCAGCCGGTCGCCCTGCTTCCACGATTGCACCACTTCCGGGGTCAGCGTGTCGAGATCGACCCGGATCGCCGCCTTGTCCGGCGTCCAGTTCACGTCCGGCCATTCGTCGAGCCTGGGGGCTTCGAGATAGACCGGCCCCGAGCCGTCGAGCGTGAAATGCGCGTGGCGCGTGGCGGCGCAGTTCGGGATCATCGCCACCGGCTTGGAGGCGGCATGAGTCGGCCAGTCGAAGATCTTCACGTCGAGGATGGTCGAGAGCCCGCCCAGCCCCTGCGCCCCGATGCCGAGCGCATTGACCTTGTCGAAGATCTCGATGCGCAGCGCCTCGATATCGTTCTGCGGCCCGCGCTGCTTGAGCTGCGCCATGTCGATCGAGCCCATCAGGCTCTGCTTGGCGAGCAGCATCGCCTTCTCGGCGGTGCCGCCGATGCCGATGCCGAGCATTCCCGGCGGGCACCAGCCGGCGCCCATCTGCGGGATCATCTCGAGCACCCAGTCGACGATCGAATCGCTCGGATTCATCATCTTGAACTTGGACTTGTTCTCCGAGCCGCCGCCCTTGGCCGCCACGTCGATCGACACCTTGTTGCCCGGCACCATCTCCAGGTGGAGCACGCTCGGCGTGTTGTCCTTCGTGTTGCGCCGGGTGAAGGCGGGATCGGCCAGGATCGAGGCGCGCAGCTTGTTCTCCGGGTTGAGATAGGCGCGGCGCACGCCCTCATCGACCACCTCCTGCAATGACCTGTCCGATTCGAGCCGGCAGTCCTGCCCCCATTTCACGAAGACGGTGACGATGCCGGTATCCTGGCAGATCGGCCGGTGGCCCTCGGCGCACATGCGGCTGTTGGTCAGGATCTGCGCGATCGCGTCCTTCGCCGCCGGGCTCTGCTCGGCCTCATACGCGACGCCGAGCGCCCGGATATAATCCATCGGATGATAGTAGCTGATGAACTGCAGCGCGTCGGCGACGCTCTCGATCAGGTCGGCTTCGCGGATGATGGTGGTCATGTCGGTTCCGTGCGGTGATGAGTCGCGCGCAGCCTTATGCGCGCCGTCGCGCGCGGCCAAGGGGCACCGCAACGCTTCCTTCACCATGCGGCGCAAGGAATTTGGCAAGGATCATGCCGTAAGGGGAGCGCATGACCGCCAGCTTCCATCCCTTTCGCGCGCTCACCACTGCGGCCGGCGCCCTGCGGGACGATCTTGCCCCCACCGCCGAGGGCTCCGACGCCAAGGTCGAGGCGCTGTGCAACCAGGTCGATCAGCTGGCGGCGACCTGGCCGTTCGCGCTGGCGGCGCTGGTCGCCGCCCCGGCCCTGCTCTGGTACGCCACCATCGGACTCGACCGGCCCGACCTGCTTCCCGCGATCCTGCTTCGCGGCGGCATCGTGATCGGGTTCGGCCTGTTCGCCCTGCTGCTGCTCAAGATCCCGCCCTTCTCGCGCGCCACCCCGCACACCCATGTCCGCGCAATGACCCTGATCGGCGCCGGAATCGCATCGAGCCTGTTCTCGCTGCTCGGCATTACCGGGCAATTCCCCGCGAGCGCCTTCCAGCTCGCCAGCTTCGTCGCGATCTTCGGCACGATCGTCGTGCTGGTCGTCGTGCTCCATCCGGTCCGTGCCGCAACGCTCGGCTTCGCCGCGGCATTAGTCGTGACCATCGCGATCCAGACCGGGCTCGGCCTGGCGAGCGGCGTCGCCTTCGGCTTCTTCGTCTGCCTGGCGATCGCCACCTACAGCCTGAGCCGCCTCGATCGCTCGCTCACCGGCAACCGCGGCGCGATCGAGGTGCAGGGCCGCATGGCCTCGCGCCTCGTCAAGGAGTTCGAGAGCCACACCACCGGCTGGTTCTGGCAGACCGACAGCCATGGCCGCGTGACCTATCTGTCCGAAAAGGTCGCGCAGGAACTCGACACCCCGGAAAAGCCGGCGGTCGGCGAGATGCTCACCGCGCTGTTCCGGATCGACAGCGCAACGCCCGAGACGGAGCGCACCCTCGCCTTCCACCTGTCGGCGCGCACCGCCTTCTCCAACTATTCGGTCCGCCCGGCGAACGCCGGCAAGCTCGAGCGCTGGTGGTCGATTTCCGGCCGCCCGACGACTGACGACCTCGGCCGCTTCCAGGGCTTCATCGGCAGCGGCAGCGACCTTACCGAGCGCCGCCGCGCCGATGCCGAGATCACCCGGCTGGCGCTGTTCGACAGCCTGACCGGTCTAGCCAACCGCCAGCGGATGCGGCTCTCGCTCGATCAGATGCTGCATCAGCCGACCGGGACCTTCCGGTCGACCGCCTTGCTGCTGCTCGATCTCGACCGGTTCAAGGCAGTCAACGACACGATGGGCCACCAGTGCGGCGACGCCCTGCTGAAGCAGGTCGCGCAGCGGCTGCAGCGCGCCGTGGGCGAGGCCGGGCTGGTCGGCCGCCTCGGCGGCGACGAGTTCAAGGTCGTCCTGCCGGGCGAAGCCAATCGCGAGCGGCTCGCCGAGCTCGCCCGCACGGTGATCGCGTCGCTGTCCCAGCCCTATTTCATCGATGGATCCTCAGTCACGATCGGCTGCTCGGTCGGCATCGCGATCGCCCCGGAAGACGGCCGGGACGCCGAAACGCTGATCCGCAACGCCGATCTCGCGCTCTATGCCGCGAAGGCGGACGGGCGCGGCATCCACCGCTTCTTCCGCGAGGAACTGCTCGTCGGCGCGCAGAGCCGCAAGCAGCTCGAGGACGATCTCCGCCACGCGCTCGCGCAGGACCAGTTCCACGTCGCCTATCAGCCGGTGGTCAGCACCAGGACCGAGCGGATCGTCGGCTATGAAGCGCTGATCCGCTGGGACCATCCGACGCGCGGCGCGATCTCGCCGGCCGAATTCGTGCCCGTCGCGGAGGATTGCGGGCTGATCGAGGCGATCGGCGAATGGGTGCTGCGCACCGCCTGCATGGAGGCGGCGACCTGGCCGAAGGATATCCGCGTCGCCGTCAACGTCTCGCCGATCCAGTTCGCCAATCCGAACCTGCCGACCGTCGTCACCAGCGCCCTGGCCAAATCGGGCATCGCCCCCGCGCGGCTGGAACTGGAGATCACCGAGGGCGTCTTCCTCGACGAGACCGCCTCGTCCGAGAATATGTTCAAGATGCTGAAGAGCATCGGCGTCCGCCTCGCGCTCGACGATTTCGGCACCGGCTATTCCTCGCTCGGCTATCTGAAGAAGGCGCCGTTCGACAAGATCAAGATCGACCAGAGCTTCGTGCGCGGCGCCGCCATCCCGGGCAATCGCAACGCAGCGATCATCCGCGCGATCGTCACGCTGGCCGACACGCTCGGCATGGAAACGACCGCGGAGGGCGTCGAGGCGCATGACGAGATCGCGCTGATCCGGGATCTCGGCTGCAGCCACATCCAGGGCTATGTCTATGGCAAGCCCGCGCGCGCCCCCGAAGTGCTGAAGCAGCTCGCCGCCGCCGACGGCATGGCGACTGCCTCGGGCTACCGCGTCAGCCGGAGCCCGCGCCATTCGATGATCCGCAACGCCCGCATCGCCGCGGGCGAGGTCGAGGGCGAGATCCGCATCCGCAACATGTCGGCGACCGGCGCGATGATCGACGGCATCGATGCCGACGAGGCAGTCGGGCTCGAGATCCTGATCGAGCTGCTCGAGGACCAGATGTTCCCGGCCAGGATCCGCTGGGCCGCCGACGGCAAGGCCGGGGTCGAGTTCGCCCAGCATTTCAACATGGAGCGGCTGAGCCCGCTCGCCCCCGCCGTGCCCGCGGCACCACCCGCGCCGGCGCGCAAGTCGGCCTGATCTCCTTGCGCGTGCATGGGCCGCTGCCCTGCCGCCCACCTGCCCCTCAATATTGGTTTGCGGCGACCTTGTTCTCGACGAGATCGAGGACATTGCCCCGATCATAGCCAAGCACCCCCGGAATCGGCGCGAGGCGATTGATCCCGAAGGAGAAGCCCGCGACGAACTTGCCCGTCGCGCGAAAATCGGCGGGAGCGATCGGCTTGCCCGCGAGCAGCGGCGATAGTGGCGTGGAGGCCGTCGCGGGCCGGATCGCTGCTGCCCAGGTGACCAGATGCCCGTTCATGCTCGGCCCGAAGCCAGTCTCGCCGGCGAGTTCGGGAAGGTCCGATTTCTCCGACGCGGACGCGATCAATATGGTGCCCAGATCCGCGATCCTCCCGGCCTGGGCAGTAAACGAAACAGTGCCGAGGCAGAGGCAGGTATGGAAGATGTCGCCATAGCCCATGCCATAGAAGACATATGTGCCGGGCGGCGCCTCGATCAGCAGGGTCCGTTCGTCGCCGGTCTTTTCCATCGCCCGACCGAGCCTGACGGTCTGCGCGTTCTTGACCTTGTCCCAGACAAAATTGAAATTCTCGACGGCCGGCTCGGGCGGGATCGTCTCGCTGAACGGCCTGCCCGCTTTCTCGGCGGTCTCCTTGCGCGCGATCAGTTCCTGGCGCTTCCTGATCAGCGCCGGCTCGGCCTTGGCGAACGCTTCGCGCTTGGCCGCGTCATAGGCCTGCATCTCGGCATCGCTCGGGATGCGCAGGAAGACCGGGCTGACCCCGCCCGATCTGGTTCGGAACAGGAAATAGGCATGGTCATCGCGCAGCGTGATGGGCTTGTCGCCACCGATCTCGGTCAATTCGTCCTTCGATTGCGCCAGGATGGGAGCGGGCAGCGCGGCGAAGCCCAGTGCGAGGAACAAGGGCAGCGACAGGGGCGGAAGCAGCTTGCTCACTTGACGGGTACCTTTCCGCCGAAGCCCGGGCCCGAGGCGATCTTGGCCAGGACGGCGATCGATTGATCGCGTGGCAGGGCAGTCACCTTCTCCCAGATTTCCTCCGCGACGCCGTACCGGGTGTAGCCGCGCGGCTCCATGCAGCGGCGCATCTTCGCCTGGAGATCGCGGCGGACCAGCGTCCCCTCGATCATCGCGCCGATCAGCGAGCCGACCAGGCCATAGGGATTGGGCATATATTCGCCCTTCTTCCCGGGGTTGCTGTCCCACGGCACGAAGCGGCCGAGCTTCACCGTCGACCAGTCGTTGGCCCCGAGGAAGCGGAAGCAGTCAGTGAAGTCGGCATGCGCCTCGGCGAAACCGACACCATCACGCCGGAAGAAGAAATATTTCCAGCCGTTGCTCACGACCGCGGGGTCGGCGGAGCCGGAAAGATCCGGCACCGTGATCGTCGCAGGATCGGGCAGCGCCGGCACGGTCTGGGCGGCAGAAGGGGAGTGCACCGACACCGCAAGACTCGCGGCGACTGCGGCAACGGCGATCTTTCGCATGATTCATCCCCCGATGTCATAAGCTTATGATGGCGAGCGGATCTTGTCCAGATGGCCGCGTCACACCAAGCGGAATGCCGCGCACCGTTTCGCCGCGGCAAGCCCCGGCCTTCGCTCAATCCCGATCCGCGGGCGCCCCGAGCGGGAACATATGCCGGTACGGCCGCATCTCCTCCAGCACGCGCGCATAGGAGGGCCGGGCCAGCAGCCGCGCACGATATGCCCGGATATTGGCATATTCCAGCGGGATCGCATGGGTCCAGTCGGCATAGAGCAGGGCCGGCGCCGCGGCGCAGTCGGCGAGGCTGAACGCACCGCCCGCCGCCCATTCGCGGCCCTCCATCCAGCGATCGAGCACCGCATAGGCCTGGTCGAGCATCGCCTTCGCCTCGGCCACGCCATGGGGATCATGCGCCCCTTCCGGACGGATGAAATCGAACACCACCCGCGCCTGGCTGTTCATCACATAGTTGTCGAAGAACCGGTCCATCATCCGCACCTCGATCGCCGCATCGGGATCGCCGGGGATCAGCGTGACGGGCCCGGGATAATGGACGCCGAGATATTCGATGATCACGCTCGCTTCCGGCACGATCCTCGCACCGTCCGTGAGCAGCGGGAAGCGCTTCATCGGCCATAGCGCGGCGAACGCGCCCGCCACCGGCTCGCTGCCGTCGAGCATCATGAACTCGAACGGCGTGGCATTCTCGTACAGCGCCACCAGCGCCTTGTGGCAATAGGAGGACAGCGGATGGGCATAAAGCTTCAGCGTCATGTCGGTCTCTCCTACGCGCCGTGCTGCCGGGTCAGGATGATGTGAGTCGCATTCTCGCCCAGCACCTGCTCGCTCACCCCATAGCCGAGCGCCGGCAGATCGAGCCCGGCGAACAGTGCCTCGCCCCGGCCGAGCACCACCGGGGAGATCGCCAGATGCGCCTCGTCGATCGCCCCCATGGTCAGATATTCCCGGATCGTCGCGGTGCCGCCGCCGATGCGGATATCGCGGTCGCCCGCCGCCGCGCGTGCCAGCCGCAGCGCTTCCCCGGCGCCGCCGGTGACGAAATGGAAGACGGTGCCGCCCTTCATCTCGAGCGGGGCGCGGGCATGATGCGTGAGGACGAACACCGGGCAGTGATAAGGCGGCGTATCGCCCCACCACCCCTCCCAGCCGTCATCGGACCAGTCGCCGCGGCTGTGCGCGAACATGTTGCGGCCCATGATCCAGGCGCCCAGGCCTTCCATCGATCGCGCGGCGAAGCCCTCGTCGATGCCGGTCGACCCGCCCTCCTCGCCGAACATCGTGCGGAAGGTCTTCGTGCCGAACGCCCAATGATGCAGTTCCCCGCCGCGCACGCCGAGCGGGTTTGCGAGACTCTGGTCGGGCCCTGCCCCGAACCCGTCCACCGAGATCGAAAAAGCATTCACGCGAACCCTGGCCATCACTCTCTCCTGCAAACCGCTTTCGAATCGAAACCGGTTGCCTTTTAGCAAACCGCTCCTATTTCGCAACCGGTCATGCCGATCCATATCGAAGATCCGCGATCGGGCTGTCCGATCAACCTCACCATCCAGGCGCTGGGCGACCGGTGGAGCCTGATCGTCATCCGCGACATCATGTTCGGCAACCGCCGCCATTTCCGGGAGCTGCTCTCGCACTCGGAGGAAAGGATCGCCTCCAACATCCTGGCGGATCGCCTGAAAAGGCTCGTCGCGGCGGGCTTCCTCGCGATCACCGACGATCCGAGCCACAAGCAGAAGCATTTCTACAGCCTGACCGAGCCGGCGATCCAGCTCGTGCCGCTGATGGCGCAGCTCGGCGCCTGGGGGCGGCGGCATTTGCCCGTCACCCCCGAGCTGGCGATCCGTGCGCAGCTGCTGGAGGAAGGCGGGCCGGCAATGTGGGCCGATTTCATGGACGAGCTGCGCACGGCGCATCTCGGTACGCCGCCCACGGGGCGGCCGAGCGTCGCCGACCGGCTTCAGGCGGCCTATGCGGCGATGAAGGCGTAGCGCGGGCGCGCGGGGAACGAGCGGAGCGGCGGGCGTCGCCGCCCGCCGCACCCATGGTCAGCCGGCGCTGTTGCCGGCGGGGGCCGGCGCCCCCCGGGCGCCCCCGGCGGCGGGCGGCGGCGG
>CAISGR010000087.1 GCA_903884945.1 uncultured bacterium | reverse complement strand
GGCGCGGGCATCGCGGCGGCGTTTGGCGCGCCGCTGGCCGGTGCCTTCTACGCGTTCGAGATCGTCATCGGCGCCTATACCCCTTCGGCGATCGCGCCGGTGGCGGCGGCCGCACTGGCCGGGGCGACGCTTTCGCAGGCGGTCGGCGTCGCGCCCTATATCGTCTCGACCACCACCCACGCCTCCGTCCCGACGCTCGATTACTTGCTCTATGCGCTGCTCGGCGCGCTCTGCGCCGTGCTGGGGATCGGGCTGATGCGCGCGGTGGCGGTGGTCGAGGCGGCCACCCGCGGCGTGCGGCTCCCCGGCCATGTCCGGCCCGCGATCGGCGGCCTGTTGCTGATCCCGATCGCGATGGTGTCGCCCCAAGTGCTGTCGTCGGGGCATGGCGCGCTGCATCTCGATCTGGCGATCGGCGTCCCGCTGTCGCTCGTGGCGATGGTGCTCGTCGCGAAATGCCTGGCCTCGATCATCTCGCTCGGCTTCGGCTTTCGCGGTGGCCTGTTCTTCGCGTCGCTGTTCATCGGCACGCTGGTCGGGCATCTGTTCGCCGGCGTGCTCGAGCAGGTGGCGGGCCATCCCCTGCTCGTCCAGGACGATGCCGCCGTGGTGGGCATGGCCGCGCTTGCGGTCGCGATCGTCGGCGGGCCAATGACGGTCGCGATGCTGGTGCTGCAGGCGACGCATGATTTCTTCCTGACCGGCGCAGTCATCGCCGCCTCGCTGGTCGCGAGCACGATCGTGCGCACGCGCTTCGGCTATTCCTTCTCCACCTGGCGGCTTCACCTGCGCGGCGAGACGATCAAGAGCGCCCGCGACGTCGGCTGGGTGAAGACGCTCACGGCCGGGCGGATGATGCGGCGCGAGACCCAGGCGACGCCGGCCGGCCTCAGCATCGCCGAGTTCCGGCGGCGCATCCCGCTCGGCTCGGCGAGCCGGGCGGTGCTGATCGATGCGGATGGCGGCTATGCTGGGATCGTGGTGCCCGCCATGGCCTTTGCGGACGGGGTGGACGCGAGCGCGCCGGTCGCCTCGCTGGTGCCGCATCCTTCCGCGCCGCTCGCGCCCGATGCCGATATCGTCGCGATCATGGCGCGCTTCGATGCGGACCAGGTCGACGAACTGGCGGTGGTGGATGCCGACGGCACCGTGCTCGGCGTGCTGTCGGAGAAGTTCGTGCGGCGGCGCTATGCCGAGGAACTGGAAAAGGGCCAGCGCGCGCTGTTCGGCGAGTGACATGCGGGACGCAGGCGCACCCCGTTCCGCTTGTTCCCGGTCGGCCGCTGCCGCATGACGGCGCATCGATGGCGCGCGCGGGGCGGGCGCAGGACAAGGGGATGAAGATGCGCGCTTTTGCCGTTCCCGTGCTGGTGTCGGCGATCGTCGCCGCACCGCTCCACGCCCAGGCCGGGCCGAAGATCGAGGAACGGTCGATCGACCAGCTCCAGGCGATGATGACGAGCGGCTCGGCGACCAGCGCGGCGATCACCGCGGCCTATCGCGCGCGCATCGCCGCGATGGATCGCACCGGTCCCACGCTGCGGGCGGTCATCGCGCTGAATCCTGAGGCCGCCGCCGAGGCGCGGGCCAGCGACGCGCGGCGCAAGGCGGGCCGGGCGCTCGGTCCGCTCGACGGCATCCCGGTGCTGATCAAGGACAATATCGAGACGAAGGAACTGCCCACCACCGCCGGCAGCCTCGCGCTCAGGGACAACCGCACCGGCCGCGACGCGCCCGTGATCGCCGCGCTACGCAAGGCCGGCGCGGTGATCCTGGGCAAGACCAATCTTTCCGAATGGGCGAACATCCGCTCGTCCAGCTCGATCAGCGGGTGGAGCGCGGTCGGCGGGCTGGTGCGCAATCCCTATGCGCTCGATCGCACTGCCTGCGGGTCCTCGAGCGGATCTGGCGCAGCGGTCGCGGCAAGCTTCGCGGCGGTCGCGATCGGCACCGAGACCGACGGATCGGTGGTCTGCCCCGCGGCGATGAACGGGCTGGTCGGGCTGAAGCCGACGATCGGCATGGTCAGCCGTACGCACGTCGTACCGATCAGCCACAGTCAGGATACGCCGGGGCCGATGGGCCGGTCGGTCAGGGACG
>CAISGR010000086.1 GCA_903884945.1 uncultured bacterium | reverse complement strand
CGTCGTGGCATCCACGCCGGTCAGGCGAAGAACGGCAAAACGGCCGTTGCCGTCATTCTGGTCGATCGAGACGAGCGTATCCGCGCCGTCCTGCTCGACATAGACGAGGAAAGCCGTGTTGCCCGGGAAGGGGTTGCCGTTGCCGCTGTTGAACGGTGCGTCGATGATGTCGCCATCATCGCCTGCGGTGAAATCGGTGATGACGTCGATCGCCGCATTGAACGCGGAAGGGACCGCCCCGCCTTGGTCGGCGACCAGGCTGAACGTGTCCCGGCCTTCACCGCCCGTCAGCTGATCAACCGCGCCATTGACCGAGAATCCCGAGAGCAGGTCATCCCCGGCACCGCCGTCGAAATCGTTCGCTCCTTCCGAATCGAACAGGGTGTCGTTACCGTCGCCGCCTCGCAGGACATCGTTGCCCGCGCCGCCGGAAAGAATATCCGCGCCAAGCCCGCCTTCGAGCAGATCGTCGCCATCGCCGCCGAGCAGGACATCGTCCTCGCTTGGTACACCGGTATTGACGACGCCTCCGCGGATTTGCGCGCCCCAGACGCCGGCGACGCCGAGATTGCCGTCGGCGGTGTCAAACTCGGTATCCCCGCCTGTCGGGAAAGGCAGGTAGATTTGGCCCAAGCCCGTCGAAATGAACGGGCCGTTCGCCACATACGGATTACTCCAGTCGATCTGCTCATAGCGATAGAGCACGTCGAAATCGCCATCGCCCAGCGCCTTGAGCTGGATCTGGAAGGCGTTGGGGTCGGTTCCCTGCGGGTATGCGCCGACGTCGTCCCACGTAACGGTGATCGTGCCCGTCGCGGCATCAAAGTCCAGCCAGACGCGGTTGGCACCCGTGCTGTTGCCGCCGTCGCTCGGCGTCAGCGGCCCGCCATTTTCGTCGACATCGTGAGGCCAGACGCCCAGTTGCAGCGAGCCCAGCGTGAGCACGCCGTTGGAATTGACCGTGAGCGAACTGACCGCCACGCCGTCGATGACGATCTGCCCGCCCATGAAATCGGCAGGAATGTCAAAATCGGTGTTGAGATCGTCCGCAACATCCTGGGCCAATTCGCCAAAGCCGGCATCGCCGCCCAGCCCATTCACGAGGGCGTTGGAGACCGAACCGAAATACGCGATCAGCGGGTTCGGACCGTCTGCGGACGGCGGCTCCCCGGTTGCCGCGTCGCCCACCAGGTGATCATTTCCGAAGCCGCCATCGAGGACGTCCGCGCCCCAACCGCCGATCAGCGTGTCATCGCCATAGCCGCCGGTGAGCGTGTCGGCGCTGTCGGTGCCGGTCAGGTTCAGCGGAACGGCCGGCCCGAAATCGACGCCCGAGAAATTGTCGGCCGTGAGGCTGGTCGCATCGACTCCGTCGAGCCGCAACAGCTCGAAGAGCCCTTCATTGCCGGCGAAGACAATGAGCGTATCGGCGCCTTGCTGGACCAGCTGAAGCGCGCCCGAGACACCGGGCGCGAGGTCGACCGCGATGCGGTCGCCGCCGGCACCAGCCTGGAAGTCCGTCACGCTGTTGAAGGGATAGCTGCCGCTTCCAACCGCGACGCGGATCGTATCGCTTCCGGCACCGCCGGTGACGACGTTATCGCCGGTGGTGTTCGACAGGATGAACTCGTCATCGCCTGCGCCACCGTCGAGCGTGTTCGAACCCGTCTGGCTAGGCGTGAGGATGTCGTTCCCGTCGCCACCGATCAGCACGTCGCGTCCGCCCGAACCGCCTGACAGCTGGTCGTTGCCGGCGCCGCCATCGAGGCGGTCGGCAAGCCCGCCGCCGGTCAGGATATCGTCACCGCTGGTGCCCGTCAGATTATAGACGACCGAGACCAGCTCTTCGCGCCCGGCGAATTGCGGCAGATTGCCGGTGGTGAGGTCCGCTCCGTCGACGTTGGTCAGGCGGAGCAGATCGAGCGTGCGCCCATCGTCATAATAGAAGCGGATGACCACGTCAGCGCCATCCTGGATCGCGAACACCTGATCGATCGGAAAGTCGATCTGGACCCGCTGGGTCTCGTTCAGCCACTCGTCGATATTCTGGAACTGGATGAGGTCGCCGCCGGCGCCGGCCTGGAAGTCGGTGACAACGCTGGTTGCCGCCGCGTCATATTGCGTGGGCAGCCCGAACGGGTTGGCGCCCACATCATAGGGCGGCCGAATGACGTAGGTGTCCTGCCCGCTGCCTCCGGTTGCCGTAACGCCTTCAAAGAGGATCGAACTGTAATAGGCGATATTGCCGATGATGATCTGGTCGTTGCCGTCGCCCCCGTCGACAACGGCTTTCCCCCATTGACCGTCAAGAATGTCGTCGCCGGTGCCGCCGATCAGAACATCGTCACCGAGCCCGCCATACAAGGTATCATTGCTCGCACCGCCATCGAGGCGGTCATTACCGTCGGTGCCATATTCGACGTCTTCGCCTTCGGTGCCGGTCCAATCGATACCGGTGATCGGGAACGGCGGATTGGTCGACGTGCCGCCGCCGGTCTCCCCACCAGTGCCGCCGCCGCCCCCGGTCCCACCGGACCCTCCAGTGCCTCCGCCCGTTCCGGTGGAGCCGCCGCTATCCCCGAAATCCCCGCCGGTGAAGATCGGCGCTGCAAAGGGATCGGTGCCGGTCGACGGGCTGAGCAACGCTTCCGCAGCGGTCGCGCTCACCATTGCCGCCCGCAGGTCGGCCGCGCTCAGCAGCGTCGTGTCGGCGAACCGGATCTGCTCGATCGGCGAACGATCGGCGCGCGCGCCGTCGAGGATGGTGATCCGATCATCGCGACCGAAGAAACGCAGGATCAGATCGTTCCCCGACTGAACGACAACCAGATCGCTACGGCCAAGGCCCGCGCCGAGCTCGATCGTGTCGTTGGAGGCTCCGTTGTTGACCTCTGCGATCGTGTCGCGGCCATCGCCCGCGTTGAAGCGGTAGACATCGTCGCCCGAACTCCCGGCGAGATAATCATCGCCGCGCCCGCCGATGATGGTCAGCGGCGTGTCGCCGACCGCGCTCAGGTCGAGACGGTCATCGCCGTCGCTGCCCACGCCGGCACGTGCGAGAAGATCAGCGAGTGACCAGGTCGTACCATCGGCGAAAACAACCTGCTCGATGCCCAGATCCTGCCCGCCGGGATTGGACGCCAGCATATCCTTCAGCGTCACACGGTCGCCCGTCGAGCCAAGCGTCAGGACAAGATCGGCGCCCGAGGCCGCTACATGGATCTCGGCAGACGTGATCCCCGCGCCAAACCGCAACCGGTCGGCGCCGTCACTACCGGCTCCGCGATCGGACACAACATCCTGTCCATCGCCACGCTCGAACCAATAGGTGTCGACACCTTCCCCGCCTTCGAGGAGATCGTCGCCTTTGCCACCGGTGATGACATCCGCACCGCGGCCGCCCTCGATATGATCGTTCCCAAGCCCGCCATAAATCTCGGCACCGACCCAACTGCCGTTCGCTGCCTTGGAGGAGGGAACGACGATGTGATCGTCGCCATCGGTCGCGAGCGCCTCCAGCGCATAGGCCGAGAAGGTCTTCGTGCGTCCATCGGCGAACTGGATGGTCCCGACGATGGGATCAAGGTCACCTGCCGGGTCGACCAGCACCACGCGGTCGAGCGTGCCTGCAATCGAGAGAACGAGATTGCCGTCCGCATCGCGCTTCGCGACCACGTCCTCAAGGGCGATCCCATCGCCGAAGCGCAAGGTGGCAAGTCCGTCGACATTGCTGCCGGGCTCAATGCGATCGATTCCGTCGCCGCGATTGAACAGGAAGACGTCCGCACCACCATTGCCGATCAGCACATCGTCGCCGCGTCCTCCGCCAAGCGTCTCGCCGCTGCCAGTTCCGACCACGCGATCGTCGCCATCGTGGCCAGACGCATCGGCAAGCGCGAACAGCGCATCGCGCGACAGGCGCGTGCCGTCACCGAAAAGGACGGAGTCCACGCCCGAACCATTATCGTAGCGCAGCACGACCTGATCGCCCTCGTCACCGAGCAGGAGGACCAGTTCCTGGCGATCGGGCGCGGTGCGCGCGACCTTGATCTCGTCCGGGCGGTAGCCGACGACCCTGAGCGTGTCGTTGCCGCTCGCGTCATCGATGACGTCACGGCCGTCGCCGATCGTGAACACATAGGTGTCG
Source organism: uncultured bacterium (assembly GCA_903884945.1). Classification (GTDB taxonomy): domain Bacteria; phylum Pseudomonadota; class Alphaproteobacteria; order Sphingomonadales; family Sphingomonadaceae; genus Sphingomonas. Next base: position 78,740 of record CAISGR010000086.1, on the reverse strand, counting down.
TCACCCGCGCCACCGCGCAGCTGGTCGTCGCCGCGGCCGCCGGTGATGATGTCGGCCAGCGAACTGCCGAGGATGATATCGCCATTGTCGCTCGCCTGGTCGTCCACCGCATGCTGCACGAGCGCGGCCTTGTCCCAGATACTGCCGTCGGCGAACTGGAAGCGCGGCGTCGCCCCAGACCCCAAAGCACCGACAACGGTCAGTTGGTCGCCGGTGGCCGGGAAGGTGATGATAAGGTCGTTGCTATTGAGCGTCGACAGGCGGACTTTCGCGCCGGACGCCCCGGCGCCGGTAAAGCTGACGATCGCATCGGTGACACCAGCCGGCATTTCGACCTGGTCCAAGCCGTCACCGGGATTGATGAGCAGCGTGCTCCCATTCGCCATGATCATACGGTCGTTGCCGCGCCCGGCGCCGATCTCGATATTGGCGGCAAGATCGCGCAGGTCGAGGATATCCTGACCGCCATTCTCGCTTGAGGTCGCAAGATTGGTGCGGATGTCGGTGATCGACAGACTGATGCCGTCGGCGAACACGAAATTTTCGACCGGCGTATTCTTGTAGCCGCCGAGAATCACGAGCTTGTCGGTTCCCGTCGCGAGCGTGATGATGAGGTCGCCATCGACGTTCGCGAAGGTGACGCGATCCTGCGTCACATTGTCACCAAAGACGATCTGGTCGATGCCGCCGGTGTCGTAGACGCTGTCGCTGCCGTCGCCGAGCCCGAACTTGTAGGTGTCGTTGCCGAGACCGCCCGCCATCGCGTCGGAACCGGCGCCGCCGGCGATCGTATCGTCGCGATTATCGAAGCCGACCAGATCATCGTCGCCGGCCGTGCCGGTCAGCAGCCGATCATAGACCGAGGCGAGCGAAACGGTGACACCATCGTCGCCAGTGAAGCTGGTCGCTTCGTCGAGCTTGAGCGTCGAGCCGTCGGCGAAAAGGAATTCCTCGATGCGCGTGTTGGCGAGACCGCCCACGATGGTGAGCGCATCGGTGCCGTTGCCGAGATCGACGATCAGATCGTTGCCGTTGCGGCGGAAGCGGACATCCTCGCGCTCGACCGACGATCCGAACACGACCTTGTCGATGACGCCGGCCTGATCGGGACGCTCCTCGATCCGGTCGAGATCGTAGCCCGCGCTGAAGGCATAGGTGTCGGCCTTGTTGCCGCCGATCAGCGTGTCGTCGCCCTGGCGGCCATCCAGGACATTGGGTTGGTCGAGAATGCCGGTGATGATGTTATCGGCGCTGTTCCCGCCCTCGATCTGGAGGAGCTGTTCGATATCGCGCAGCGTAATGACGCTGCCGTCGTAGAATTTGAACTTCTCGACCGCATCCTCGACGCTCAGGAACTGGTTGCGGATCCGCAAGCTATCCGGGAAGGCGATGCCCTGCTCACTCAACACCGTGATGACGAGATCGTTGCCGCTCTTGGTGAAGACGATGTTGTCGCGGGTGATGCCGGGACCGAACTCGACGACATCATCGACGGGCACGTTGGCGCCAGGCCGATCCGGCCAATAAGCGCGCTTGCGATGGTCGACGATGACATCGTCGCCATAGCCGATGTCGAACTTGTAGCGATCGCCGCCATCGCCGCCGATCAGCGTATCGTTGCCGCCGCGGCCATCGAGCAGCTCGCCGAAGTCGGACCCGGTGATCGTGTCGTCGCCATTGGTCCCGACAAGGTCGAGGTCCTCCGGGTTGACGTCGGTGAAGCTGATCGTGCGGTCGGTGAACTCGAAATATTCGACGGCGTCATGCTGGCCGTCGTCGCGCACATACTGGTTCTGCAGCACCAGCTGCTCGCCGGTATCCTTGATCGTGATGATAAGGTCTAGCGCGGTGCGGGTGAAGGTGACGTCGCTCGACGACAGGCCCAGCATCTGGACGCTTTCGTCGCCGGACGTGTCGATGATCGTGTCATGGCCATAGCCGCGCGAGAAGACGTAGCGATCGTCGCCGCTCAGGCCTTCGAGGATGTCGTTGCCGGCACCGCCGTCGATCGCATCGCGGATGCCCTCGAAGCCATAGATATGATCGTCGCCGGCGGTCTTGGCGATGTCGACATAGTGCTGGAGCAGTTGCAGGTACGACCATTGCGTGCCGTCGGCGAACTGAATGTTCTCAATGAGGTTCACATAGCCGACGAGGAAGATTTCCTCGAGGAAATCCTTGAGAATCACCTGGTCGGTGGTGCCCTTCACCTGCAGGGTCAGCGTGTCGGACGCGCCGGCGCGCAGGAAGTCGAAATCGGTCCAGCGCAGGTCGTCAGTGAATTTGAGCAGGTCGTCCTTGGGACCGAAAAGTGACGAGGAGAGATCGTTATCCTCGATCACATCCTGGCCGTAATCCTTGCCATAGATGTAGGTGTCGAAGCCCTGGAGACCGGTCAGGTAGTCGTCGCCCTTGCCGCCATCGAGGGTGTTGTCGTTGAGCATGCCATAGATGGCGTCGTTGCCATCGGTCTTGGCATTGGCGAGCACCTGCTCGACGATCTGGGTGAAGTCGAGGCTCGTGCCATCATCGAATACAAAGCGTTCGATGAGATTGGGCGCGACATAATCGAGCCCGGCATTGCCGCCCAGCGCATCCGAGAAAATCCCGAGATTGAGCCGCACGCCGCCGAACTGGCCGACGATCTCGATCGTGTCCGAGGTCGGATTGCCGTCCTTGTCGAGGATAACGATCTTGAGATTTTCGCTTGCGCCATCGCGGATCAGGCGGAGGTCGTCTGCCGTGATATCGCCCTTGAATTGCAGGAAATCGATGCCCGCCTTGACCGGTCCGAACGAGAACGTGCCCTCATCATCAATGACATCCTGGCCATCGCCGCGTTCGTAGATGTAGAAGTCGCCGCCAGCGCCGCCGGACAGATAATCATTACCCTTACCACCCCAGAGCACGTCCCCCGTGCCTGAACCGATGATGGGATCGTCGTAGGCTCCCGCGGCTCTAGCTTTGTCGACAACCTCAACAGCGAGACGCGTGCGATCCCAGACCACGCCATCAGCGAAGACGATCGCGTTGACTCCGCTATCCAGCTGTGTGCCGTTGGTGAGATAATCGTTGAGTTCGCCCAGGAACTGGTCACGCACGCGGATAGTGCGATTGCCGAACGTCAGGATCAGGTCCTGGCCATCGCGCCGGGCCGTAACATCGGTCGACATCACGTCGGTAAAGCGTAGCTCATCCGCATCGCCGGCGTCCTGGTCGTAGATGACATCGTTGCCGGAATTCTTGCCGACGAAATAATAGTCCGCCCCGAACCCACCCTGAAGCGTCTGGTCGCCGCCCGTCATGTAGAAGAAGTCTGTGCCACCTGTACCGTTGACGGTGGTATCACCGGCGCCGTGGGTGATGATCCTGGTCTCGTCGATCGAGAGCGCATGGGCTACGCCCTGGATGTCGAGGTCGACGCCGATATTCTCGAACGCCGGCAACAGCATCTGGAAGATGAAGGCTTGGTCGACGGTAAGCGCGCCGCCAAGCACATTGCCGTCGCCCGAGGGATGGTAATCAGGGTAGATCTGCGAGAGAATTTCGTTCCAGTTAGTCAGATAGTCGAGGACCGCATCGTTGGTGTTCGATGTCGGCGCGCTGGCGAAGATGGCTTCGAAGAGCGGTGCGAGTTCGCGATTGGTCGTCGGGCGATAGCTGTCGGACGCGACGTCATAGGTGATGCCCTGCGCGAAGCCCTTTAGGCCACCCTGAAGCGCTAGGCGTACCGCGAAGCGCCTACTTGCCGTGATATATTGCTGCATGACCGGCTGGAGCAGGTCGATGACCGCACTGATGCCCGAAATATAATTGTTAGGATCGGTAGAGAGATTGGCGCTGCCCGTCTGATTGACGGCATAGTCGATATGACCAGTCGTGTTATCGAGCGTCGCCGAGAGGATCTCCGGCCGGAAGTCGATGCCCCCGAGCGACGTCGCGAACTGGAATTCGCCAGGGGTCATGATCTCGACGCGATAGGCGGAATCGTCGGTCGATCCGACTTCATCCAGGTGGTCGAAATCGACCGCGTAGTTGCGCAGGTTGAACTCGCGGCTGTCGCCGGTCTTCCATTCGAGCTGGAGCGCGCGGTCGAGATTGCGTGCCCAGACATAGAAGGTGCCATCCTGGTCGGTGACTTGGACGGTATAATCCACCACCACGCCGTCGGTGATGCGGACGCCGATCCGGTCGACAGGCAGGTTCGCATAGGGGTTGAAGCCGATCTCCTCGCTGCGCCACTCCGTGCCGGTGGGGTGGCCGAGCGCGAGGATATCGTTCTTGGAGGCGTAGCTGGTGTTCGGATCGGAGGCGAGCTTCCAGCTGCCGTCGGATTGCTTGATGCCATAATCGAGCACGACCGCACGGCCGTCCACGATCTTGACCAGATAGGGCGCATCGTCCCGGAACTGAAGCGCGGAGGCGCGATCGGAGGGCGACCAGGTCTGTTCGAGGTGCCAGCCAGCACCTTGGGCCAACACGTCCTGCAACGTTGCCCGCGTGATCGCGTGCCCCTGTGCATCGAGCACCGGCGCACCCGAGGCGAGCGTCCAATAGCCACCTTGAGCGTCCTCGACGTAGACACCGCGGTCCACGAGAGTCGCCTTCCCCTGCGCATCGACGGCCACTAGCACGGGCATCAACTCACGCGTCTGTTCGAGCGCCTGGCCCCACGCGCCGAGCACTGCACCGGCCTGGCCGACCAAGTCCTTCAGATTGGTGCTGGTCATGCCCGCGGCCGTATCTGCCACCAGCTTGGCTAGGCTGATATCGTTGGCCGTCGCGACTGAGAGGTTGGTGATCGTGCCGAAACCTTTGGCATCGATCGTCTGGTCCGACTGCCAAGCGGCCTGGCCGCTCTCACCAGCATAGCGTGTATCTACATCGCTCGAGGCAAAGGCCGCGTCGAACATTCGCCGAACGCTGCCGTTTGACAATGTGACGTCGCCATAGCCGGTCAGCCGGGTGCCTTGCGGCGTGGTAAGATCAAGGGAATTACTCGTAACGCCAAGGGAAACGATGCCGAGATCATTCAGTGACTTGAGTTCGCCATCTTCGGTGATGCCATCACCATTCAGATCCCGCCAAACTTGCAAGCTTCCCCAAACAGCGTCGGCGACAGTGATCCGACCGTCGCCATCGGTGTCGTAGGATGCGAGCTCGGCAAATCCAGATGCGCCGACACCGCCGAACATTTCTGCGATGCTGTCGATCCGACCGTTGCCATTCGCGTCGAGAACCAGGAAGCCATCATCGCTCTTCAGCCAACCAGTGCGCTCGGCGAACCCATCTCCGTCGACGTCAAAGTAGACCTTCGATCCATCCAGGCTCGTCGTCTCGATGCCATCGCCGTCAAGATCGATGATGAGCGGATCGCCATCTTCAAACCAGCGAGCGGTTTTGGCTCTGCTGGCGAGGGCACTTGTGAAACCAACTATATAGTCAATTTGAAGCAGAGATTGCAGAACAATAGCTTGGCCAGCGGTCAATAGGCTCGCACGAAGAAGCGGCCCCGTTACCGCCAGAGCAAGGTCCAGCGGGTTTACTTCCTTGAACGACATCCCAAGTGTGCCATTCTCGGCAAGTGCGGCCTGCTCATAACCCCAGAAGCTCTTCTCCATCTTGAAGTTTTCGACGACCATAACCCCTTGTAGATCAGGGTTCGATGCGCCTCCGGAAGGGGTTCCGTTGATCAATCTGTCGAGACCGGTGAAGATGTTCCCGATCTTGAGCGTACCAACCTGATTTCCGTCTTCGTCGACCCCGGTGGGTGTGAACTGGTAGACGATAAAGGGTAACAGCTTATCGAAGAATATTCCCGCCGCCGCTGCGGCACCGCCAATAGCCCCTGCCAAAGCATTTCCAAAGCCGAACGCATTGAGCGACCCACTTGCCACGGACGAGATAGCACCACCCAAAGCAAAGCTATAAGCGGGGTTGCGATCACCGCCCGTCAGGGCAATACCCTGAAAGACGAGGCGATCGTGAACCTGGGCATCCTTGATCGTAACGTCGGGTGCAAACCAGAAGAGATCCGAATTCGCCTCGCTATCTTCAACCTTGGCGAGCGCGGTTTGTTGGCTCCCGTCGGCATTGAGCAACGGATTCCCGTCAGCATCGAATAGCAGTTTTTCATAGTAGCCGCTTTCAGTGTCACCCCAGATTTCGCCGCGGATTGAAGTGTTGACGATGAAATCGCGACCAATGCCACCACGAACCGAGGATCCAATGCCGCCACTCGCGAGGATGATGTCATTGCCCGCGCCGGCGTCGATGTCGTCCGATCCGCCATTGCCGATGATGATATCGTGTCCGGATGTTCCGGTAATGTGATCATCGCCCGTCGAGGCCACGAACATGTCGACGTGCGCCTGGTCGCCCAAGACTACGGGCGCGTCATAGCTGCGAGGCGCGATCGTGAAATCGCCACCCTGCTGGTCCGTGGTCAAAACCGTGAACCGATCAATCACATGACCATCGGTGGCCTTCCAGAATTTCTTTGCTAATTCGTCAGGAGTCGACACTCCGAGGCGGTTGAGAATTCCATCGAGAGTGTCACCCACCCCCTGCTTGAAGTACAACTCCCGAAACTTGCCAGCGTCGATGGGATCAACCGCACTTGCCTCCAGTGGATCCTTTCCCTTCAGCGCATCCTTCCAGAGCACGCTCGACAGATCGATTGAAAGGATGCTGTCGTTCTCACTGAGAGCAAGTACCCCCTGGCGCACGTCGACGGCACCGGACGGAGTCGAAACCCTCCCTCCTTCCACCTGCTCCACATCATTGAGGGCCAGCGCGCCGGCATATTGGACAGAGATGTCGGCAAGCCATTGCTTGACATCAATCTTCGTCGGATCCGAGAAGAACCCGTTGCTCCGAAACGTAACCGTATTCTCGAAAAAACTGGAATGGGGATCGGATAAAATCCTACCCAACTCGCCAGCGTCGTTGAACATCGACCAAATTGCGGTGTCGCCGAAGGGTTTGGCATCTGACTGCGATGATGGGCCAATCGCCGAATACGCAATAGCATCGCGCAGAACTGCGTTCGCATCGCTACGACCGCTAATATCCTGTGCACTCGAAAGTGTGTTGGAGATGTGCGCATCAAAGAATGCGGTCCACAGCCCCTCCGAGGCACCTTGCCAATCGGTTTCGTTCTCGGCTTTTGCCCACAGCAGTGCGACGAGAAGATCCATGGAGTGACGTTGAAACATGCCAAGCGCATCGTCCCCCGGGTCAAATGCCGGATATTTGCTAATTGGCTGCTCAAACTGTCGTGTCAGGTCGCCGATATCGTTACCGAGTTGTTGCCAAGCATCATTGAATGGCAAAAGACTGAGATCGCTTCCAATCGCTTTTTGAAGATCCCCCGACCGCGCATCGGAGAGAAATTCGCCCTCTACAGAATAGCTGCTAGCCTTGCCGATCTGTGCGGTAATACCCAATTGCTGAGCCTTCAGCATTGCGGCAATACCGAACGGCATATTATCGAAGAGCACGGAGCGACCGCCGGCGACAGCAGCTACGTAACCGGCTAACCCACCACCAAGCGAGTGCCCAGTCGTCGTGACTGTTCCGCCTCCCGCAGCCTGTACGACCGAATCGTAAAATTGTGCGGCCAGTATCGCCTGCGGCGCATTGATGTCGCCGACCGCAAGTCCGTAGCCGTTAAGGATATCACTACCTTCATCGCCAAGCGGATTAACGATGTTCGCATCTGTCCCACGATACGAGATTATTGTCTCACCCGTGACCGCGTTCCGGTAAGCGACCGCATAGAAACCGGCGTTGAGCGCCCTTTGGCCGAACTCATCCGTTGAAGTCGTTAAGATATCCCAGTTTCCGAGCGACCCAATTTCCCCAAGACCTTTGATGCCTGCCCCATAGCCGCGATTATAGGCGTCCATCGCCATAATGGCATAGATCAAGTCAGTCTTTGGATCGTTGGGCATGACTGATCTCCGTAGAAAAAAATTGAGTGTTTATTTGAGCACTAAAAGGAGGATTAGTTGGATCTGGCGCCGACAATCGGCGCGTAAGCGAGCCATCAATACCCTTGAGCCAATCAAGCCGCTTCTCGATCCCGATGGTCACCGGGTCGCTCGTGGTCTCGACCACAACGCGTTTCACCCCAATTGCCACAGGATCGATTCTTTCGACGCTCCTTGGATCGTTAATGTCCCGAAAACGTACCATTACCGGCCAATCCTCACGGCGCACGTCGGCCCGCGCCTTAGTCCAGCGCCCTGCAATCCGGCCCGCGCTTTCAACGATGTCATTCTTGAACTGCGGATCGAGCGCCGCCATGGACATCTGCGCCAGATCACTCCGGAGCGGATCCCCGGTCTTCATCAGCGCGAACACAGGGCCCGTCGGCAAATCGATCACCACCGCCTCGCCCTTGACGCCCCAGTCGCGCGCATGTTCCTCGGGCAGCACCTTGGCGGTATTGGTGTAAGCCCAAACCTGATATACTGATGAACCCGTTTTCATCCCCTGCGGCGTCGCGACCTCTACCGTCATGCGAAAGCGATACTGCGGCGGGGACAGCGGGCCGCAGCCGGTGAGCATCGTCAACCCACCGACCAAGGCCCAAAACGCTTCCCGACGCGCCATCATGTCATCGCCGCTTCCGCGTTCTGATTGTCGTTGCTCATTTCGTGCCACTCCTGAAGTCCCACGCCGGAAGCGGATAAAGCTCTCCGGCGGGTGTTCCGTTGTACCGAAACTTCTCAGCCGCCTGGAGCCACGGCAGTTTTTCGTCGATGCCGGTCGTGATCGCATCGTTGGTCGTTTCGAGCGAAATCCGCCGTACGCCAATCTCTGCAGGATTGACTCGCTCCATGCTTCTCGCGTCGCGGGCATCTCGAAAAGCGACCATAAGTGGCCAATCGACACGCGGTAGGTCAGCTTTGGCGCTGCCAAACCAACTGCCTAACGAGCGCACTGCCGCGACATATTCGTCCACGTTGGCCGGCCGCTTCCCGCCAGACAGTGCTCTGGTTACAGCGGGTTCTAGGTCGAAGCCTTCGCCACTAATAGTTAACAGGACGAACACTCGGCGCCCTGGCAAATCCAGCACCAATGCCTCGCCGCGCAGGCCTCCGCCGCCTGCCCGCTCTTCTGAAAGGACACGCGCGACCTTGAATGCAGTGACCTCACATACAGTGGATCCTGACACAGAGCCCGTGGACGCATTTGCGTCGACCCTCATACGGAAACGATACGAGGCGGGTAAAAGTGAACATCCGCCGAGCACGGCAGCGACGCCGCCGCTCACCAGCAGCGCAGTACTTCCTCGGGTCGCCGCGCCTAACAGTCTGCGCCGTGACATCAAGCCGTGAACCCACGGGAGACTTTGCGCCGCAAAGGGATGAGTCCACGATTAGATGACGCATGGCTACGAGCCGACCCTCGGTGTTGCAAACGTTGTTGCGTGAAAAGCGTGCCGCAGCGATCTCTTAGTGCCGTCATTCCGAGCCCCCTCAATCGCACACGCTATCACGAGCGCCGACTGCCGCAAGCCAGTATATTGATGCCAATTTGGCTTTATATTGAGATTGCGCTTGATTTCCCTTTGAAACCAGCAACACTCTAGGGAGAATCGAATGACGCACAGAGTGCTCGGCGAGCTGTGACACTTAAGTTAAATTGCTATTTATCCTGCGGTCCCACGGGCGGTCTGATGGCAATTTCAGATTTGTCTGCTGTTATTGTTATGATTTAGGGGGTAGTGTGGTGTCGAAAGAAACGAGTGCGAAAGTAACTTCATCCAAATCGGAGGAATCGCCGATGCTCAACGGCGGCGCCAATGGCGTCGAGTCGCCCGCCAATCCCCAGCTCGATCCCGAGGTTGCGAAGAAGATCGCGACGATGCGCTCCCATGTCCGCGAGAGTTTCGGCAAGGTCGTGATGGCGATGATGATGCTGCCGCGCTACCGGCGGCAGTCGCTCGACGATCTCCAGCATCTGGTGCTCGAGCCGCTGATCGCCGATCGCATCGCGATCGCTTATCCATCCGATGCGGCGCAAAATGTGCTTGCCGATGTCGCCGGCGTCGCGATCTGGGCCAGCGTATCGGAGTCGGTCGATGCGACGATCCGCGACCAGATCAAGGCCGGCGTCTTCCCGATCCGCCTGAAGGCTGAGGAATGGAATTCGGGGAGCATCAACTGGCTCCTTGATGTGATCGCACCCAACCCCAAGGCAACGACAAGTGTGATCGCCAATTTCCGGCAGGTCGTGAAGGATGGCGATTTGAGGCTCCATCCGATCATCACCAGACTGGTCGACTCCGAGACGCTCGCCCGCATGGCGCCCAAAAAGGTCGCGGAAGCAAGGCGCGAGGAAGAGACGGTCAACTAAGCCGACGGCGCGCTAGCCTTGTCTCGCGCAGGCTAGCGCGCCGCCCGGCCGGCCGGCGCCCTACCCCCTCCCCGGGCGCCGGCCGTTCGATCCGAATGCCGGCGCTCCCGGTTCTCCTCATCGCTTTCCGTGCTGGCGCTCCATGACGATCACCATTGAAGCTGAACAGGATAAGGGCGATCCCGTCCCGGTTCAGCCGTCGTTCGATACCGCGCTCGTCTGCTTCATCCTGCTGGCGAAGTTCCTCGGTGTCTCCGCCGAGCCGCAGCAGATCGCACACGACCGTGGCAAGGGTGATGCGCCCTATACCTATGCCGACCTCACACGCACGGCCAGGAAACTCGGCCTCGTAGCCAAGACCCGGCTCGCAACGACAGGCGACCTGGTCAAGCTCCCCTTGCCGGCGATCGCCGCCTGCGCGGACGGCAGCTCGATCATCCTGCTCAAGGCAGATACCGAAGGCGATGAACCACGGTTCCTTGTCCAACGGCCAGGCGCCGAGCGGCCGGACATCTGGAGCCAGGCTGAGGCCCGCGACCGGCTGAGCGGGGAAGTCCTGCTGCTCACCTCGCGCGAGAAGATCGCCGGCGTCTCTCGCGCCTTCGACATCAGCTGGTTCATCCCGGCGCTCGTCAGGTATCGCCGCCCCTTGCGCGACGTTTTGGTGGCCTCGTTCTTTCTTCAGGTCATGGGGCTCGTCAGCCCGATCTTCTTCCAGCTGGTCATCGACAAGGTGCTGGTCCACCAGTCAATGACGACGCTCGACGTGCTGGCAATCGGTCTCGCCGTCGTGCTGACCTGGGAGACGATGCTCTCGGGCCTGCGCAACTGGCTGTTCGCCCACACAACCAACCGGGTCGACGCTGAACTCTCCGCGCAGATGTTCCGTCATCTGCTCAACCTGCCGCTCAGTTATTTCGAGGCACGTCGCGTGGGCGACAGCGTCGCACGCGTGCGCGAGCTTGACCGCATCCGCGAATTCCTGACCTCGAACTCGGTCACGGTGGTGCTCGACCTGTTCTTCACGATCGTGTTCTTCGCCGTGATGCTCCTCTATAGCCCGCTGCTGACGCTGATCGTGGTGCTATCCATTCCGGTCTATGTCGTCATCTCGGTCGTGATCACCCCCATCCTGCGCCGGCGGCTCGACGAAAAGTTCAAGCGCGGCGCGGAGAACCAGGCGTTCCTGGTCGAGACGGTTACCGGCATCGGTACCCTGAAGGCGATGGCGGTCGAGCCACAGATGCGCGACAAATGGGAACGCCAGTTCGCGGGCTATACCGGTACCGGCTTCCAGGTCGCGACGCTCGCGACATGGGGCAACCACCTTATTCAGATGGTCTCGAAGCTGACCACGGTCGCGATCCTATATTTCGGGGCAAAGGCGGTGATCGCCGGAGATTTGAGCGTCGGTTCGCTGGTTGCCTTCAACATGCTGTCGGGCCGCGTCTCCGCCCCGATCCTTCGCCTTTCCCAGCTGTGGCAGGATTTCCAGCAGGTCCGGATCTCGGTCGATCGGCTGGGCGACGTGCTCAACACGCCGACCGAACCCGAACACAACCCGAACCGCGCGGCGCTTCCACCGATCAAGGGCCGCGTCCAGTTCGACAAGGTCCGCTTCCGCTATCGTCCCGACGCGCCCGAGGCGCTGCGCGGGATCAGCCTCGACATCGCCGCCGGCGAGATGCTGGGGATCGTCGGGCCGTCCGGCTCCGGCAAATCGACCCTCACCAAGCTGGTCCAGCGCCTCTACATCCCCGAACAAGGACGAGTGCTGGTCGACGGCGTCGACCTCTCGCTTGTCGATCCGGCCTGGCTCCGGCGCCAGATCGGCGTGGTGCTCCAGGAGAACATACTCTTCAACCGATCGGTGCGGGAGAATATCGCGCTCAGCGACCCCACGCTGCCGATGGAACGGGTCATGGCCGCCGCCACGCTCGCGGGTGCGCATGATTTCATTCTCGCCCTTCCTCATGGCTATGACACGATCATCGACGAGCGCGGCAACAACCTGTCGGGCGGTCAGCGCCAACGCATGGCAATCGCCCGCGCGCTGGTCGGCGATCCGCGCATCCTGATCCTCGACGAAGCGACCTCCGCGCTCGATGCCGAGAGCGAGGAGATCATCCAGGAGAATCTGCGCAAGATCGCCACCGGCCGCACGGTGATCATCATCGCCCACCGCTTGTCCGCGGTTCGCCAGTGCAACCGCATCGTGACCGTCGAGGCCGGCGAGATCACCGAACAGGGCAATCATGACGAACTGCTCCGGACAGGCGGTCGCTATGCCCAGCTGTACGCCAAGCAGATGGGAATCGCCGCATGATCGGCGAGGCCATCGGCCGGCGCTTCCCGACGCTCGCACGCCATTGGTCGATCCTGAGGGAATCCTGGTCCCGGCAGAACGAGGCGGACAAGCAGGTCAGGCCGCGATCCGATCATGAATTCCTGCCGGCCGCGCTCGAGATCATCGAGAAGCCCGCAAGCCCGGGCATGCGCGTGCTGCTCTGGATGCTGTGCAGCCTGTTCACGATCGCGATCGTGTGGGCCTGTATCGGCAAGGTCGATGTCGTCGCGGTGGCAAGCGGCAAGGTCGTGCCGGCGAGCAACGTCAAGGTCATCCAGCCACTCGAGATCGGCTCGGTCCGTGCGATCTATGTCCGCAATGGGCAGCACGTCCGCAAGGGCCAGTTGCTGGTCGAGCTCGACCCGACGCTGGTTCGCGCCGATGAGGCGCAGGCAAGTCGCGCCAGGCTGTCGGCCGACATCATCGCTGCGCGCAACGATGCGCTGCTGGCCCATCTCACCGACGGGTCCGACACGTTCCGGGCCCCGCCCGGCACGCCGGCGGACGTGGTGCGAACCCAGGACCGTTTCGTGCGAACCGCGATCGCTCAATATGAAGCGGAGCGCGCAGGCCTCGTGCAGAACCGCGCCGAGGAAGCCGCAAACCTGGCCGGCGCGCTCGCCGAGGTTTCGAAGCTCCAGGAAACCTTGCCGCTCATCGACGAGCAGATCCATGCCCGGGAGCAACTTCTCGCCAAGGGCTATTATTCCAGGCTGAAGCTCGCGGAATATCAGCAGTCGCGCATCGAACACGTCAAGGATATCGACGTCCAGCAGGCCAATGCCGCCAAAGCGCGCGCGGCGATCGCCAATATCGATGCGCAGATACAGAAGCTGCGCGAAACCTTCGGCAAGGACGCGGTCACCGCACTCAGCGACGCGAGCGACAAATCCGCGCTGGCCGCACAGGATCTCCGTAAGGCAGGACAGCGCCGAATCTTTCAGCAGTTGCGTGCGCCCGTCGACGGCACCGTGCAGCAGCTTGCGATCGCAACAGTCGGCGGCGTCGTGCAGCCGGCCCAACCGCTGATGGTGATCGTACCCGACGACAGCGAAGTCGCGGTCGACGTGATGATCGCGAACAAGGATATCGGCTTTGTCCATGAGGGCGAGCCGGTCCGGATCAAGCTTGAGGCGTTCCCTTTCACCGACTTCGGCTTGATCCAGGGTCGGGTCGAGAGCGTGAGCAGGGATGCGATCGAGCAAAACTCGCAGCAACCCGCGCCAGGCCAGCCGCCGCAACGAGCCCCGCAGCCGTCGCTGGTCTATGCGGCACGGATCCGGCTCGACCAGAAGACGCTGCGCATCGCTGGCCGCGATCAACCGATCGGACCGGGCCTCGCCGTCCAGGCCGAGATCAAGACAGGCGAACGCCGGATCATCAAATATCTGCTCTCGCCAGTGACCCAGGCACTGGATGAGGCAGGGCGGGAACGCTGACGACGGATCGGCAAGCGTCAGGAACATCGGAGGAAAGGCACGAGGTGAAGATTGCAGGGATCCCGTTCGGCTTCATCCTGGTTGCGGCGGCAACGCTTGCGCCGTCGCCGGCGTTCGCCAAGCGTGCGTTCAGCCAGGATGGGTGGCGGCTTGTAATTAGGGATGACCGTTTCACGGGCCAGATCGCTTGCCGGCTCTCCTCGACCAATCATCATATGCGCTACCAGCCCGGCGCTGTTGGCTTCTTCGTCGGTCATCGTCACGACACGCTGGCCGCATGGTATCGTGTAGACGGCGGGGCGCCGGTTCGTTGGCAGGATCGCAGCGCCGCACTGATCGCCGCAGGCGTGAAGATCGACAGCCCTGACCTCGATGACGTGACGGGCGGCTGGATATGGATCCCGGTCGACGAGGTTCAACGCGCAAGCCTCGTGGCTATCCGTCCCGGCGACAGGGCGCGCACCCGGCATTTCCATCTGAGAGGATTTGCCGCCATGCGCGAGGCAGCAACCCGTCTTGGATGCAGCTCCAACGATATCTTCCGGTTATAACCGATGCGGATCGGATCTACGGCATTCCTCGCTTCGGCCATTGCGCTCGCGGTCGCGGCGCCAGCTCATAGTCAAACGCTCGCCGAGGCGATCGCCGAAGCCTATCGCACGAATCCGACGATCGAGGGCAGCCGATACGACCTGGATGCTGCCGACGAAGGCTTGCCCCAGGCGAAGTCGCAACTGCGGCCAAGCGCAGAGATCGACGTCACCGGCACCTCTGAGCGCTCGATAGAAGGTCGCGCATCACGGCGTTCGAATCCGTTTAGTCCGGAATCGTCGAACCGGGATACGAACCGGGCCGAGTTCACGGTATCGCAGCCGCTCTATACCGGCGGGCGAGCAACAGCCGCCCGCGACTCCGCGATTGCCGCGATCAGATCGAGCCGCGAACAATTGCGCGGCGCGGAAGGCGACCTCGTGCTCGCCGTGATCACCGCCTATGTGGATGTCCGCCGGTACGAACAATCGTTGCGTATCTGGCGTGCGAGCACGGATGAGCTGACGAAGATCACCCAGGAGATCCAGGATCGCTACGATGTCGGCGATCTCACCTTGACCGACGTGTCGCAAGCCCGGGCGCAGCTGGCGATTGCCAAACAGCAGATTGTCACGGCCGAGCAGGCACTGGAGGCTGCACGAACGGACTATGCAGTCTTGGTCGGCCGTGAACCGGGCGAATTGGCCGAGGTGCCTGCCCTGCCCAATCTGCCGCGCCGTGTCGAAGATGCCTTTGCGCTGGCCGAACGCCAGAACCCGGAGCTTGGCCGGGCGGTCTTCACCGAGGAGCAATCACGCGCCGATATCGCTGCGGCCAGGGCACAAGGGAGCCCGACCGTCACCCTGCGCGGCAGTGCCGCCCTAAATGGGGACGCGGTGCCCTATAGGCTGCGTGACCAGGACCAAAGCTATACGGGCAGCCTCGTCCTTTCGATACCGCTGAGCGCGGGGGGACTCGTTGCCTCGCGTGTCCGCGAAGCCCAGGCCCGCAACGGCTCGGCACGCGTCAGGATCGAAGCAACTCGCCGCGAGGTGGACCGCGCCGTCGCAAACGCCTGGAATCAGATGGTGACGGCCGACCGCGTCTCCAGTCTCCAGGAGGAACAGCTCCGCTTCGCGGAAACCCAGCTCGACGGAATGGTGAACGAATATCGGATCGGCGACCGTTCGACCTTCGACGTCCTCTATGCACAACAGCAACTTCGCGACGCGCAGGTGTCGCTGCTGGCGTCCGACCGTGACCGCTACATCGCCCAGGCCACCGTTTTGCGCGAGGCCGGGATGCTCGAGATCCGCGCCATCATGAGCGGTGTGCAGCTGCACGATCCGGCGAAGAATCTGCGGCGCGTGGAGAACCGAAACAGCGTGCCCTGGGAGGCGCTACTCGCGGGCCTGGACAGAGCCGGAAAGCCATCGGCCAAGGTACGTTTGCGCAAACAGCCGCCGACCACCGGTCGAACGCCACGCATCGCGCCGATCTCAAGTGGAGCGAGGGACACGCCCAGGCTTTCGCGGTCTTTGCCGCGGGCGTCGGCTGATCCTGCGACCGGCAAGCCCTGAACCAGCCATGGACCCCATGACACATATCATGATGCTCAAGCCCACCTCATTTGCTCAACCGGCTTCAGCCAGGCTCGCCCCGCCGCCCCGCCGCCCCGGGCGCACGCTTGAGATGCGAAAGAACCGTTCCGGGGAAAGTGCTGCACCCTCAGAGAGCGTTGAACGGAAAAAGCAAATCAGGGAGGCATGCTTCCCCATAAGCGTCGACACTGTGTCGACCGTCGGCAGGCTGCGGCGTTCAGATGCAGTATCGAGCCGGCGACAAGCTGGCTACCGGAGCGCCGTGAGAATCGCCGCCGGTAGCCCTCGATACGGAAGGCGGCTGGCGAGACCAGCGGATTGGGACGGCCCTCGCCGCCGAACGATGGAGTATGCGTCTTGCTGTAGCTGAACCTATCATCCGCGCGCTGGCCGATTCACGGGCGGTAGACGATATTCGAGAGATGCTGGCGCGGGGCGCGCGCGAGCTTGGCTTCGACCATTTCGCCTTGAACCTGGACTTCGCCCACGGGCCCGAGGAGGGTACGAGCCTCCTTTTCCACGACTATCCATCCGCCTGGGCCGAAACCTATGTCGCATTCGACCTTGGTAAAACGGATCCGATCCGCCGTGCCGGCGATCAGCGGATGCATGGCTTCCCCTGGTCGAACGTGTCCGACATCATCCCCCTGACGAGCAGCGAAGTCAGGACATTCAGGACCGGCCAACATCATGGCCTGGTCGACGGCTACACGATCCCCAGACATTTGCCGGGTCAGGCCTCCGGCACCTGCACGTTCGCGCTCGGTCCCGATGGCCGGCTGCCCGTTGCCATGCTGGATGTCGCGGAATTGGTGGGTGCGGCGGCTCTGGCGGCAACCTGGCGCCTCGCTCGTCACGGTTTCGTCCCACGCTGGCGACGACCAACCGACCGCCAGCGTGATTGCATCCTGTGGGCCGCACGCGGCAAGACCGATTGGGAGATATCGCGGATCCTGGGCATCAGCCACGGCACGGTGATCCAGCACCTCAAGGAGGCGCGCGAGCGCTATAATACGCGTAAGCGCGCTTCGCTGGTCGTGTGCGCGCTTTTTGACGGGTTGATCAGTTTCTCCGACATTTTCCGATGGTGGTACACTCAGGGCGGCGGCTGAAGGCGTCACCCCCTCCCCATTTCTTGGTAGGGGTACAGCTCGCGTGTTCGTGATTTTCTCCCGTCGTTTCCAACGGGAGAAATCAGATGCTCTTAGCGACCCGCGAGCATGATGCGCTGAGCGAGGCGACGGCGATCCGCGCCATGTTCAAGGCCCGGAAGGAGGTGTTCGTCGATCTGCTAGGCTGGGACCTGCCGGTACTGGCCGGCGAGTTCGAAGTTGATCAGTTCGACGACCCTTGGGCCGATTATCTTATCCTGACGTCGCCCGATGGGGCGCATCGCGCATCGGCCCGGCTATTGCACACCGATCGCGAGCACCTCCTGGGCGGCATCTATCCCTATCTCTGCGCCAATGCGGTGCCGAGTGGCCCAACCATTCGAGAGATCACGCGTTTCTGCCTCGACCGGCATCAGCGTGCCGGGGAGCGACGCATCGCTCGCAATCAGCTGGTCTCCGCACTCACCGACCACGCGCTCCGCAATGACATCACGGACTATACCGGCGTCGCCGATATTGGCTGGTTCGAGCAGATCCAACAGTTCGGATGGGACTGCGAACCACTCGGAAAGCCTCTATTGCATGGCGGCCAGTGGCTGATTGCCCTGCACATCGTGATCGGTGACGATACGCCGGATCGGCTTCGCCAAACCGGCATCTATGAGCCGGCGACCCTCACGCTCTTCGCCACCGAAGGCGCGATGCAATGACCGGCCGAGAGACTGGCGCTAGCGCGACGCGGTCGTGGGCTGAAGCATTGAGGGAGGAAGGATATTGCATCATCCCGGATCTGGTACCCGGCGATACGATCCGGGAACTTGAACGGGATCTGGAGCCGGATTTCGCCGCAACGCCCTTCTGCCAGGGCCGCTTTTACGGCGCGCGAACGAAGCGCTTTGCGAGCCTGCTGCGCCGGTCGCCCCATGCGGCGGCCTTGATCGCGAACCCGACGATCATCGCGCTGGCCGAGCAATTGCTCGGAGACGCGTGCGACTGCCTTCAGCTCAATGTCGCCCAGGCAATCGAGATCCATCCCGGCGAGGTCCGGCAATTTCCTCATCGCGATCATGATATGTGGCAGGGCGCAAAGGGCGACCACGAGTATCTGATCAATGTCATCTGGCCGCTCACACCATTCTCGCGCGAGAATGGCGCGACGCAGATCTACCCCGGCAGCCATGGTCGAGACGGGATGGCGAAGGACGATCTGGGGGCGCCGGTCGCGGCCGAATGCGGGCCGGGGTCGGCCATCTGCTTCCTCGGGTCCACAGCGCATGGTGCCGGCGCCAATGAAACGCCGCTCGCACGACGTGGCATCGTCGTCGGCTATTGTCTCGGATGGCTCAAACCCTATGAGAATCAATGGCTGGCCTATCCGCCCGACATCGCACGATCGTTCCCGCCGGAGATCGCGGGGCTGGCGGGGTATCGACAGCATCGCCCCAATCTCGGCAATTATGAAGGCCAGTGCCCGTCGCTGCTGCTCCGGGACGACGTCCCCCAGCATATCGGTGCCGTCGATGCGTTGCGCCCGGATCAGGAAGCAATGCTGGCGGACTACGCCGATGTCGTCGCGGAGCAATCCGGATGAGCCCCGCCCATGTGCTGGAGCCCACCTATGACACGCTGCGCCGCCGTCTCCTGATGGGGGCATGGCCCGCCGGGCAGCGGCTCGAAGCCGCGCGCCTGGCGGCTGATCTGGGCGTGAGCATCACACCCGTTCGCGACAGCCTTAACCGCCTGACCGGGGAACGGCTGATCGTCTCCCAGCCGGGTGATGGCTTCCATGTGCCGAGGCTGGACGAAGCCGGCCTGCGCGGATTGCTCGACTGGCACCATGCGATCGTGACGATGGCGCTCGGCCGTGAACGGGCCGGGCGTCCGGACGAATTTCAGCTCACAGGCGGTGATCTGCCGGAGCGCAGTGCCCACCTGTTCGCCTCGCTGGTTGCCCGGGCGAGGGACGAGGAGCTTGACTGGGCGATCGAGAATGCCGCCGCGAGGCTGGGGCGTTTTCGCCACCACGAGGCGGCGGTGCTTGCCGAGGCGGACAAGGATGTCGGTGCAATCGAGCGAATGATGGATGAGGCGGATAGTCCCGGCTTGCGCGCGGCCATCGATTATCATCATGATCGCCGCCGATCGGCAGTCGATCAGCTTATCGCGGCGTCACGTGGCGGCCAGATCATTTGACGCCGGGTCGACCGGCATCGGCTGCGGTGGACCCGCATTTGGGAGAGAAGAAATGAAATCCGTTCTGTGGATCGGGCTTATCTGCGCCGCAGGTCTTGCTGGATGCGCCAAGCCGGCTTCGCGCAGCACGCAATTTTTCGAGGCTCATATCGATGAGGCGCGGCGGGTGGACGCCGCGTGCAGAAGTGGCTCGGCAGGTGGTGACGAGTGCGGCAATGCGAGCATTGCCGTCCAGGAAGCGGACGCGAAAGAACGGTTCAAGCGCTTCGTTGGAAAGTGATGCGGGTCCTCATTGGCGGATGCATCGACCGACAAGGGTTGCTAGGCTGTTCCCGATGCGAACTGACCTTGACCATCTGTCGGCTGACAAACAGCGCGAGCTCGAACGCGTCGTTCGGATGATCTTCGAGGAGTTCGAGGACGCGCTGGCGCTGGCCAAGCACCAGTGGAAGAAGCGTGGGCGGATTGAGAAGATCATCCTGTACGGGAGCTATGCGCGGGGCGAGTTCCGCGACGAGCCGACGAGCCGCCAAGGCTATCAATCCGATTTCGACATCCTGATCATCGTAAACGACAAGAGGCTCACGTCCCGCGTCGATTACTGGCTGAAGCTGCAGGACCGGCTGATCCGCGAGCTGACGATCACACACAGCCTGCGCACGCCGGTCAATTTCATCGTTCACACACTCCAGGAGGTGAATGACGGCCTCGCGCATGGCCGCTATTTCTTCATGGACGTGCGGCAGGACGGGATCGCGCTTTATCAGATTGACGATAGCGAACTGCATACCCCCAAGCCCAAGACGCCCCAGCAGGCGTTCGACATGGCACGGGAGTATTTCGACGTGTGGTTTCCTTCGGCAATGAAGCGCTTCGAAGGCGCAAAATTTTATCTCGATAAAGAATATCTGCGAGACGCCGCCTTCGACCTGCACCAGACTGCCGAACGCCTGTATCACTGCGTCTTGCTGACGGTGACCTTCTATACGCCGCACGTTCACAACATTGAGGCGCTACGCGGCCGGGCCGAGACCCTTGATCGGCGTCTCGTAGAGGCGTGGCCGAGGGAAACAAAGGCGGACGAGCTGCTGTTCGGAAAGTTGCAGGAAGCCTATGTGAAAGCCCGCTATTTCCGGCACTATCAAATCACGACCGAGCAACTCGAGTGGCTCACCAGCCGCGTGGAAATGCTGGGCGGGATCGTCCTTGCGATCTGCACCGAGCGCCTTGCCGCGCTCGAGCAGGCGGTCGCGGAGAAGGGACCGTAGGCTTCGGCTGGGATGCGGAAACAGCCCGATCCCGTTTGAATGCGCCTTCAAATTGAGGTGGTTTTCAACAAGGTGACGACTCATCCTCGCGACGATTTAACGATCCTGACCCTCCACGTACTGGGGGACAACCAACGGAGCAAATGGCGATAGCTGGTGGGGTGCGGTCGGGCAGGTTTCGGGAGATCGATGACAATAGCTGCCAGATCCGCAAGGCGCGCGGGGGTCTGGGCCGTACTGCGCCTCGTCCTGAAACGCTCGGCATCCGATGGGCGTTAGCGCGATTCCAAAAATTTCACGGGACGTGATTCCCGGTAGCAAGTTCCCCTATCGTGAGACCTTGCGTCCGAACCCTTTGCGCGGCGATTGGTCGGACTGCAAGTCGGGACGGGTCACTGCAACGATCTGTTCTCGTTCGGCCAGGTGACGGGCGATTATCGCGTCCGGATCGAATCCGTCGCGTGGATCTCCCCCCGGCGTGACCTTGGGCAGAATTGGCGATGGGGCAGGCGCCGCCTGTTGCCGCCATGAAGGCACGGTGACCCCGCCGGCGGCTCGACAACTGACCAGCTTGGTGATGAGCGCCGTGAGTTCTTCCTCGTCGAGTCCGAGCAGTCCGATGGGGACGAGCAGACGCGTCGGACCACCCATGCTGTTCCGCGTCGCCTCAATCACGACGTTTTGCCGCGTCCCCGCCGCGAAGCGCACCTTGAGATCGAACATCGAACTCGTGTGGACGTAAATGTCGTCGGCATCGTTCCAGAGCATCCGGCTTTCGCCTAGGAGGCCTTGAACGACGACCGCCTCCGCATCGAAACGAACCACGGTCCGGTCGCCGAAGATCCGCGCGACAAGCAGCACGGCTTGCGCGAAGAGGATGATGCCGATGACCGTCACGGGGACGTGGAGACCGCCGAAGGCGTTTGCGAACACGAACATGAGCAATGCCGGGATCGCGAGCGTCGCTGCATGCCGCCCAAGAGCCTCGATGGAGCATTCATAGGTGCCTGATTGCAAGCCCACACCCCGCAATGGCTGGGCTGGTTGGGGTTTGCGGTCGTGAAGCAGGCTTTCTCGCTTCTCGGGACCACGAGCCCGCCGGTTCCATCCGACAGCGACCAAGGCGATCAGTCCCAGGACCCACATCCAACGGTTGCCCGCGAGATAGGGGAGCAGTGACATCAGAAGACCAAACCCGAAGATGATCATCAGGTAGGTGTGGAGGACCTTCCTTGCGCCCTGACCGATCCCCTTGCTGCCCTCGATGGCAACCTTTCTGGTCTCGCGAAGGGCGGTGACGGCAGCTCCCTCGCGGAAGTCTTTCTCTGTCGGCTTGCGGATCATTGGCACTCTCCCTGTCGGATCGCGGTGCCGCATCCGCTGGAAAACCGGTTCGAACACGATGCTTGCACAAATCGACTTGGGATCGGTTTCGTCGGCGAGACTTAAAATGACGTAAAACCGTTAAGCGTCTTCCCGTCAAAGTTTTATAAAGCAACGCGCCTTATCGGTCCTCCCATATCAAAGGGAGGAAACCAAATATGGATATGCTTTGGTGGGTGCTAGGCGGCACATTCGTCGTGATCGGTCTCGCGGCCTATATCATCTTCCGGGTGTATACGAGGACGGGCAACACGCTGATCGCTCTGGATCAGCGGTGTGACACCGCTCTGGCGGACGTCGACGTCCATCTGAAGCATCGCCATAATTTGATCCCCGGTCTGGTGGAGGTAACGAAGGGCGTCGCCAAGCACGAGCAGGAGATCATCCTCGGCATCACGACCGCACGGGCCCAGGCGCTCGGCATGGTAGCGCCGGCCGTGCGCCTGGAAGCAGAAGGCAATCTCACCGCGCAGATCAGCACGCTCTTGTCCGCAGTCGAGAAGTATCCAGACCTGCGCGCGCTCCCGGAATTCACGCAGCTCCGTCAGCAGCTTGTGGACTGCGAAAACCGGATTACGGCGGCTCGGCGGTTCTACAATCTGGCGATCGAGGAATATAATACCGTGATGCGCCAGTTCCCCGGCAGTTTTGTCGCGCAGAGGCGCAGCATGAGCGGCCGCCAAGCCTTTGGCCTGGGCGTCGAACGAACTACGGTCGACAAGCCCGTCGCGATCGCTTTCTGATCTGATGCCAGGGCAATTCGCGTGAGCGAGCCGACAGGGCTTTATGGCTGGATCCGGAGCAACGATGGTCGGTCGACGACATTGTTCGTCGGCTTCCTTCTCGCGATCCAGCCGATCGCGGCACTCGCGCTGTTCCTGCCTTTGGCTCTCGTCGACCCGGAACATGCGCCATTCCTCGACTGGACTGGCTATGCGACGCGCTACATGCTCCTGGTCGCGCTGGCGTCGGTCATCTGGTTCGCTTGCCAGATGTTCTGGCATATCGAGACCGTAAAGCGCGCCATTGGCTTCGAATTTATCGACGACAGCGAGGAGCCGCGCTTATGCCGGCTGATCGAGCCGCTGATCATGATGCTGGGATTGCCCATCCCCTATGTAGGGGTGATCGCGTCTCCGGCTCTGAATGCCTTCGCTTGCGGCATCGGGCGCAAGAAAGCCGTAGTCGTGGTGACGCGAGGCCTGATCGACAGCCTCGACGACGACGAGCTTTCCGCCGTCCTCGCGCACGAGCTCAGCCATATCAAGAACGGCGATATCCGACTGATGGCGGCGGCCAACATCTTCATGTCGGCGCTGACGCGGCTTCATCAAAACAACCCGCTCAAGCTCACCGTCGTCCATGCGCTCATGGCGATCGCCGTGCCGGCGATCCTGCCACTCGCTCTCGCCGCGACGTTCGTCGGCCATCTGGCGCTGCGAGTAGGGCAGGTCTCGCGATTACTCATCGCGTCATCGCGCGAATTCATCGCCGATGCGGAGGCTGTCCAGCTCACCAAGAATCCGGCCGCGCTCGCGGCGGCATTGGTCAAGGTCGAGCATGACTATCACGTCGAGGGTGCCCGGACTGAAGACGATGCGATGATGATCGCCGGTGATACCGAGGGAAGCAATGCGACCCACCCGACGGTCGTCCAGCGCGTCACAGCACTTGCGCGCACGACGGGATCGATGGTGTTCAATGCTCCATCCGCCTCGCGGGGATTCGGTCGCGTGGCGCGTTCTGCAACGCTGGAACAAGCGGAGGCCGCGGCGTTGCTGCGCCGGTTGCCGCCGACACGGGCGATCTCCCGCGTGCAAGCTCAGGCGCGAGAGAACTTCACGGGACTGACGCGCAACGGCGTACTGTTGGCGGCGGCTACGCTTTTCAGTTTGATGTGCATCCATGCCTCTGAACTCGACAATCCTCGCGCGATCGCGGCGAAGTTCGACGTTCGACCACTCGGTCTCGTGCTGGGGATGCCGTTCGCCTGCCAGTATTTCCCAAAGGGAGAAACCTGCACGAAAAGCCTGGATAGCAGAAGCTATCGCGACTTCGAAGGACAGAAGAATACCCTCGCTGGCTGGCTCGCCAGCGTGAACAAGGATCAGAATAACCAGGATGGGGCCGCCGGGTCTCCGGTGAAATAGTGTCGGAGCAGCGGCGATCTTGATAGATCTCGTGCCGATCCAAGAACGAATGTTGATTTTCGAGAAATACAAAAGCTCGCATGGATAGTGAAATCTGGTGGGAAAGGGGCCGGATCCTCACAGGACCGCCTAGGCGATAGCGATCACTTCACCGCGTAGAAAAATCCTGTTGGAAAGATGCTAATTTGAGATCGATGGGAACCTGAAATCTATCAGATTTTCACCAATTTCGAACTGATTATAACAGCTGGCATCAGAAAAAGCAGACCGGCGATCATCAAGTTTTGATGCGGTTTAATCAGGAGTTGAACTGCAATCACAATGCAAGCCACGGCGGCAGCGGCGAAGACGCCGATGAGTGCAAAAGTTGTCCAATGATATGCACCGAGCATAAGAATAAACCCTATCCCGAGCGAACCCGAGCCGTATGTGGCCGCCGCTGCGAACAGGAAGAGACCTTCGACTATGGCGAGAAGGCGCATCATGACTAGCGGCGTAAAATGGCGGAGTTAAAATCTTGTTCCTCCAATCGAACGCAACGGAGGGCGGCACACCCATCAGGTGTCTTTTTTGCGAGTGTCCGCTTCTGAGCATCGCGCATTGGTTCATAATCGTCGGGAAGTGGGTCGACTGCCGACCGTCACCGTCGAGTAGCGCCGCTGGCGGTCGAATGCTTCAAATCAGCACCTCAGGATCCGCCCTCCCCTTGTCATCGCTTGCCGTTACGGCCATGATTCGACCTGCGCGGTGATTATCTGGCAGCCGCGCGATCGGAATGATCCGCCAGGCATTATGAGCGCCGGTCCATGAGGGACAGGCGGCCGTACCGGACAAGGGCAAGCCGTCAGGCAGCCTGACGGCGGCGTAGCGCTGGAAAACGCGTCGGGCTGGCTTGCCAGTGCGATTGCGATGCCGCGCGAGGTTGATGCGTGTCGTCCTCTTCGAACCCGCCTTTCCCGCTTGGCCGACCACCGCTGTCGGTCTCGTCCGGCTGTCACAATAGCCCCTCGCCGGTCATTCTGCTCGAGGCAGATCCGCTCCCGGCGCCGACGCTCGAAGATGCCTATCGGACCGAACGGCGCGACCTGATGGCCTATCTCGGCCGGCGCGCCGGGCACGATCAGGCGCAGGACCTGGTGCAGGAAGTGTTCGCACGAGCGGCCGGAAGCCCACAGGTGGCGAGCCTCGCCAATCCCGCGGGCTTTCTGCGTCGGATCGCGCGTAACTTGCTGATCGACCGCGCGCGCTGGCGCGAGAAGAACAATGTCATGCTGTTCCCGATCGATCAGCATCGCGACATTCCGACCGCACCACAGCAGGAATGGGGATTGGAGGCCGAGGATCTGCACGGGGTTTATGAGAAGGCGGTCGACACGCTGCCCGAGAAGACACGGCGCGTGTTCCTGATGCACCGCATCGACGAATTGAGCTATCGCGAGATCCATGAGCAACTGGGGATCAGTGTCGCGACCGTGGAATATCATATGATGAAGGCACTCGCCCACATCGCGCGCGCGGTGGACAGCTCCCGATGAACGACAATGAATATGGTGATTTCGGCGCTCGCGATGCGATCGAGGAACAGGCGATCTCGTGGTTCATCCGATTGCGCCGCCAGGATGATGCGTCGCTTAAACATGAGTTCGACGCATGGATTGCCGCGTCTCCGGCCCATGCCGAAGCGTATCGGCGGGTCGAGCGGAATTTCGCCAACGCCGGGATTGTCAGGAATTCTCGCCACATGCCGCGCTGGCGGCGCGCGGCGCCAAACAGGTGGGCACTCGCCGCTGCCGTTGCCGCGGCAGCCGCAATAGCCGGGGTCGCGCTGCGACCAGATTTGGTCGGTATTGGACCACCCGGCACGAAAGTCATGGCGGGCACGCCTTTGGCAACCCGTCATGGGGAGATCCATACATACCGCCTGTCGGACGGTTCCGATGTCACGCTGGATTCGGACAGTCGCGTCGAGGTGGCAATGTCCGAGGTCGAGCGCCGGGTAAAACTGCGCAAGGGCAATGCCCGCTTCGCGGTGGCGACCGATCCCAGGCCATTCGTCGTCGAGGCCGGTGCCGGCGCGATCCGCGCCAATCAGGCCGTCTTCGACGTCAGTTCCTCCCCGCAACGGGTGATCCAGGTGCGGCTGTTGTCGGGAACCGCCGATATCCGGTCCAATCTGCAACCGGCCGTCTTCACGGTCACGACGAAACCACTTCTGACCGGCGCGCCGGTTCGATATTCCGCCACGGACTATGGCCCGGAAACCGTCTCCGATAGCAGCATCGACCGGAAAGACTGGCCGAGCGGCTGGGTCGAGTATCGATCGATCGCGCTGCGAGACCTGGTGGCGGAGGCCAACCGCTATGCCGGTCGCCCGATCCTCATCGATGGCGATGATGTCGGCGACCTGACCGTATCCGGCCGCTTCAAGCTGACCGACACCGCATCGTTTGTCTCCCGCATTGCCGAATTGTTCGACCTCAAGATTGAGCGCCGTCCGGACGGAATTCACCTCAGGCGCAAATAATTTTGCCGGGGCGACTAAGGTCGCCCCTTCTTCCTCGTCAGCAGCACCCCATGAGCGAGCCAGCCAGGCCCGCCGTTGAACGACATTGGGGGCAAGATGGTGGGGAAGCGGAATCTCGGGGCGTCCATGGTGCTGGCATGCGCGGTGGTCGCCGTGGCACCATCGCCAGCTTGGGCACAGGATCGTGAGGTCTATCAATTCGACCTGCCGGCGCAGGATCTGGGCGATGCGCTGCGGGCCGTCGCGGCAAGAGCAGGCTGGGAACTCTATGCATCCGCGGACGACATCAACGGCATCGCCGCACCGCGTTTGCGAGGGGCGCTGACCGCGCGCCAGGCCATCGAACAACTCCTCGCCCGCACCAACCTCTCGGCGCACTTCGCGAAGGGAGCGGTCATCATCCGGGGGCGATCATCCGTGGCGACGACAAGCAGCCCGGACAACGTCCAAGCCGACATCGTGGTGACCGGCACGCACATTCGCCATAGCCAGCCTACGACACCGGTGATCAGCGCCTCGCGCGAAGACATCGAGAGGAGCGGTCTCTCGAATCTCGGCGATTATATCCGCGATTTGCCGCAGAACTTCGGCGGGGGCCAGAATCCGGGGATCGCCGGCGGCGGCTCGCAGGGCGGCAACGAGAATCTGGGATCGACCTCCGCGCTCAACCTGCGCGGGCTGGGCCCTGATGCGACCCTGACGCTGATCAATGGCCACCGCGTCGCTTATGACGGCGCGGTCCAGGGCGTCGATATTTCCGCGATACCGCTCGCCGCGCTCGATCGTATCGAGATCGTCGCGGATGGCTCGTCGGCGCTTTATGGTTCTGACGCGGTCGGCGGTGTCGCCAACGTCCTTCTGCGCAAGGACTATACTGGCCTATGGACGTCGGCCCGGATCGCCGGAACGACCGATGGCGGCGATTTCCAGCAGGAATATAACGCCGTCACCGGCGGCAAATGGCAGGGCGGCGGCGTCATGGTCGCCGGCGACTATAATCGCTCCAGCGCGCTTCTGGCGCGCGACCGCTCCTATACGCAGACGATCGACGGCTCGACCAGCCTCATTCCGGCCCAGCGCCAGATCAGCGGAGTGCTGAGCGGCCATCAGGATGTGTCGTCGCGGCTCAGCTTCAATCTCGATGCGCAATATAGCCGGCGCAACAGCGACACGGCCTTGCCCACCACAGCGACCTCGGATGTTCGGATCAACGGGTCGCTCTATCAGCAGCGGGTGACGAGCTGGTCGATCACGTCTTCGGCGAAACTCGACCTCGCCGGCGACTGGCGTGTCGAACTCTCCGGCACGGCGGGCCGGAGCAAAACCGGCGTGACGTCCCAAGGCTATACCGTTGGCGCCCTGTCCTCGACGACCGGGGGCTTCTACGACAATCGCCTGCGCGCGGTCGAGCTTCGGGGCGACGGCTCGCTCCTGACCCTGCCGGGCGGCAATCTCGGGATTGCAGTCGGCGCAGGATATCGCGGCTTCTCGCTTCGCGCCAAATCCTTCATCAACGCGGCCGGGACGAGCACGACGCTGCTCAACATCGATCACACCGAGAATGTATCCTTTGCCTATGGCGAACTCTCGTTGCCGGTCTTCGGCCAAGGCAACCACCAGCCGTTCGCCGATCTGCTCCAGTTCTCCGCTGCCGTGCGCTACGAGCGCTATCAGGGCCTCGCCGACGTCGCCTCGCCCAAGCTGGGAATGATCTATCGGCCGATCCCCTCGATTACGATCAAGGGCGGCTGGGGCAAATCGTTCAAGGCGCCGACCTTCTACCAGCGCTACAAGGTATATCAGGCGATCCTGCTGCCCGCCGGGGCTTTGGGCGGGACCGGTGCCATAGCCGCCAGTCCGGTTCTTTATCTCGCCGGCGGCAATCCGGACCTGAAGCCCGAGCGCTCCACCAACTGGAATATCTCGGTCGCCTATGCGCCGCCCTCGATTCCGGCACTCAAGCTGGAGGCCAATTACTTCAACATCCGCTATCGCAACCGCGTTGTGAACCCGATCACGTCGGTCCTCGGGCTCTTCACCAACCCGATCTACAGCAGCCTGATCACGGTGAATCCAAGCCCGGCGCTGCTCGATCAACTGATTGCCCCGGCCGTCGGCGCTTTTGGGCTTCAGAACGTCACGGGCCAACCCTACGACCCGTCCAGGGTCTATGCGGTTGTGGACGCGCGGTCGCAGAATACTGCCTATCAGACGATCGAGGGCGTCGACCTTTCCGGCCAGTATCGGTTCGATCTGGGCGATGGCGATCGCATCCTGATCAATGCCGCTGGCAGCTATCTCGACAGCAACCGGCGCCTCATCGCTGGCCAGCCGACCACGCCGGCCTCTGGTGTCATCTTCATGCCGCCGCACTGGCGTGCGCGGGGCGGTGTCACCTGGGACACGGACTCGACGTCGCTGTCCGCCTTCGTGAACTATGTCGGCGGGGTCGAAGACCAGCGGGCGCTGCCCTTCACGCATATTGGCTCCTTCACCTCCGTCGATCTCGCACTGCGCTTCGCTCCGCCGGGCAGATTAGGCTTCATGCGCAACCTCGAATTCACGATCGCCGCGACGAACCTCCTGAATGAGAAACCCGCGGCGATCCGGCAGTCGACGGTTATCGACCCGACCTATGATTCAACCAACTATTCCGCGGTCGGCCGGGCTTTGTCCCTCACTGTCGCCAAGCGCTGGTGAGCCATGCGCAATCTTCGCATTGCCCTCGCACTGGCAGGCCTTGCCGCACCTATCGCGTCTGCGCACGCAACGGATGCGTGCCAAGATCTCGACTGGCGCCGTGCACAGCAATCCATCGTCAAGCGCGCCCTGACGGCCGAAGACCTCGTCCGGCTTCGCGATATCGGCCAGGCCGGCGACATGGAACCGGCCGAGCACGTCATGACGCTGTCGCCCGACGAACGATGGGTCGCGTTCCAGATTCGTCAGGCTGACCCCGTCGCCAATCGTTATTGCCTGGCGATGGTCGTTCAGCCGCTTGACGGTGGCGAGGCGCGGTTCGTCGATGAGGGCGGCGATTTCATGCTCGCGCCCGACGGTGTGCCGACGGTCCCCGCAACCGCCATCGGCACGGCCAGAACGATCACGCCGCGCTGGTTCCCGGATGGACGCGCCATCGCCTTCCTCAAGCGGACCAAGGGTGGCGATCGCGTCTGGCGCACGGATATCGCAGGCGCACGCAGCGCGCCGGTCACGCCCGAAGGGCTCGATGTCGCGGATTTCCGCATCATCGACAATGCGAGGATTGTCGTTCGGTTCGTGACGCTTCCGCCTGCCGTGACGACCGAGTTCGATGCGGAAAGCCGCACCGGCTATCATTATGACGAGCGCTTCGTGCCCATGCGCGCCAGCGTGCCGATCCTTGGCAAGACCGAGGCCCACTTTGCGGTGTTCGACAGTGCAACAGGACGGCAGAGCGAGGCAGGCAAGTCGGATATTGCGCTGTTTGATGCACGCGTAGGCAGTGTCTCAACCGGGGAACCCTGCACACCGTTCCGGTCGCCTGCGGGCCAAGGATTCATCGCGCCTACCCGGATCGAGCTGCGCTGCGGTGGTGCATCGCCGCTCCTGTGCGATGCAACAGCATGTCAGGATAGCTATGGTCCACTCTGGCTTTCGGGCAAGCGCGTGCGGTTCATTCGACGCGAAGGCTGGGCGCATATGACCACAGCTATCTATGAGTGGTGGCCGGGAACCGCTCACGTTCGCCGCCTCTATTCGACCGGCGACGCCCTGATCGATTGTCAGCCACGCCAGACGCAGGACCTGATCTGTCTGCGCGAGACGTCCCTACGCCCGCGGTATCTGGTCGCCATCGACCTTGCGCGGGGCCGAGTGCGCGAAATCGCCGACCCGAATCCCGAATTCGCCCAGCTCACTTTGGGCGCAGTCGAGCGGATCAAGCTCACCAGCAGCCTCGGTATCCCAGCCTATGTCGATACGGTCCTGCCGACCGACTACCAGCCCGGCCAGCGTTATCCGCTTATCGTCGTCCAATATCAGTCACGCGGATTCCTGCGCGGCGGGGTGGGTGATGAATTCCCGATCCAGCTCTTCGCGAACAACGGCTTTGCGGTACTCAGCCTTCAACGCCCGGCCCCGGCCGGGGCCGTCGCCGACGCGACCGACCCCATCGACATCGATCGCCGCAATCTCATCGGCTTCGCCGATCGCCGCAACGTGCTCTCCGTTATCGATAAAGGAATCGATGCACTGATTGCGCGCGGGGTCGTCGAACCCAGTGCGATCGGCATTACCGGGCTGAGCGACGGCTCCTCGACCGTGCAATATGCGGCGGTCAACAGCAGCCGGTTTTCGGCGGGTATCCTGAGCGGCTGTTGTTGGGAGCCCCAGCAGAGCGGCTGGGTCGGTCCCGCTTACACCGCCCGCTTCGCCGCGATCGGCTGGCCAGGCGTCTCGACAGAGGTGCCGGCCTTCTGGCGGCAGATGTCGCTCATCCAGAACGCGCACCGCGTGCATATGCCGCTATTATTCGAGGCGGCGGATGACGAATTGCGCGCGGCAGTCGACAGCGTCACGGCCCTTCGCGAGGCCGGCAAGCCCGCCGACCTTTTCGTATTTCCGGGCGAGTTCCACCTCAAATGGCAACCCGCGCACCGGCTTGCCGCGTATCAGCGTGGTCTCGACTGGTTCATGTTCTGGTTACGGGACAAGCGACCGGAGGATCCGCGGCGCGAGGCTGAGGTGAAGCGATGGGCGGCGATGAAATCGGGGGCCACGCGCTGAACATGGCCTTCGATCGGTTCGCCACTGACAGCCAATGGTGTGCCCAAGCCTCGGCATCGAGAAGTTGGAGCAGGCGGGCATAATTGTGGCCCCGCATCAGGGCACTTTCCGTCAATGCTTGCTCCAGAGAATCGCGGTCGACCAGATGCTCGCGGACCAATCGGCCATCCAGCAGGATCTCACGAATGGCCTCGCGATGGATTTGCATGATCTGCGATGCAAAACCATCTGGGCCGCCCTTGAGACGCCTATGCAGCACTGAGGCGGGAATGACGTCCATGAACGCGCGCCTTGCGCGGGCCCGATCGACGCCGCCTTCACAGGCCACCCAGCTTGGCGTGGCAAGCGCCAGTTCGAGGATAGGCTGCGACATCAACGGGTGTACGGACGCAAATGGCCAGCGGCGGTCGTGGCATTCCAGATAGGCATGCGCGCGAAGGATCATCGCGACGTGCGCGTGCTTGCCGGGAAGGCAGTCTTGCGGCGCCTCCAGCCATGGGTGATCGAATGGACGCGCATTGAGGCGCGCGGTGATTTCAGGTGTCAGCAATCGCCGATCGGTTGGCCATCGGTACTTCGGGCCGGGTCGCCGCGGCACGCGAGCAGCCTCTCGCAGCACCGTTGTCGTCCTGGCGCCGGTCAGCTTGCAGATATCCTGAAGGGTCGAGAAAAGCCCGCTAGTCAGCCCGTCGGTCATCAGGCGGTCGACCAGAGGCCGAGCCGACTGGGTTAGTTGAAATATATTGTCCCCGCCTACGCCCGAAAAGAATGCCGCCGCGCCTTGTCGGCGCACGCTCTCGATCACGACGGCGTCATAGGCTTGCAGTTGCGCCATGCCGCCTGGAAAAGGGCGATGTGCAAGGCTCGGACGAGCAATGTCGATCGCCTCTAATGCGTAGCGGGCGCGCTCGAGCGGAATGTCGAGCACGCTGCAAAGAGCTTCCGCATACGGTGTTTCATCGCCCTGCGCGTCCCCGGTCGAGATCGTCAGCGCCGTCACCTCTTCCCGGTCAAGGCCGCAGGCGACGATCGACGAGTCGAGTCCGCCGGAAACGCCGGCAACGATGCGGCCATGGCGAATCTGCCAGGCCCGCATGCACTGCGTCGCGACATATCGCAGGGCGTCCGGCCCTCTGTCGGGCGCGGCGATATGCGTCCAGGGAGACCACAACAGGCTGGTGCCCTGCTTATCAGGCGGCAACGAAACCGCCGTACCGGGAATAATTTGCCGAAGCCCGGCGAGCGCGGTGGATTCGCCCGGGAACCCGTTGGTGTAGAAGAACCACGCGATCTCATCCCAGTCGATCACAGGCGAGTAGCACCCCGCCTCCGCCAGGAGCGGCGCGTCAGATGCCACATACCAGCCATCGTCGCGCTCGACATAATAGGCCGGAAGCGCGCCCGATGGGTCGCGCAAGACCTGGATATGCCGATCCTCCTGGGACATAGCGACATAGCCACCCCAATAGTTTCGCAAGAGCCCGGCAAAGTCGCCGGCAGAGGCGGCCACCCGGCCGCCCGAAAGTGCCGCAACGTCCGCTACATCATCACGCGCGAAGAGATCGCCGACAACGATACCGCGCCCGCCGTCGAGCCGAGCCCAATGATCCGGCTCGCTGAGATAAAGACAATATCGGGAAGTCCGTACCGCCGCGACCAGTCCAGCGGTCGCCATGATAGCGTCCAGAGAGGCCGGGCAGACTTGCCCGGCCCTCGCGACAACAAGGAGGTATCTCAGTCCCATTAGACGACGTGGATAGGCGTGAACAGGCGGACGCGCTCAAGGCTGTCGTTATCGACACGTGCTCCGGACTGCACCCAGCAATGCGCGCCGAATGGATTGATCTTGACCCCGATCACTAGCGACGGCCGGTGGCCGTAGCGGAGCGCCAGACGCCGAAACGCCAGCGATCGTGGGAGACATTCGTTCGCCTCGCCGAACAAACTCGCGATACGCTCGAAGGCTCTGCGCAACCGTCCAAGATCCTGTTCATTGGCATCCTGGTGATCGCTGGGCCGTCGTGCTGCTTCGTCAGTAAGAAGGCGGCGAAGGGAGATACTCCGAACCTGCCAGGTAGCGACACCCTGCGCGGCCAGTGCTACAACCGTAGAGCTGGCCTGCCTCGCGGGCATTATCTCGTGAGTAGGGAGAGGAAGGATCTCGCGCGGTTGATGCGTCCCCGTTCCCGGCTGGATCACCCGCAATGCGATCAGCCGATCAACGTCGGTTTGGGGAATCGCCTGTTCGCCAGCCATGAACGCCACGAACGGACCGCAAAGTTGCGCAGGCAGCGTCGAATAGCGACGCGAATCCAGATCCATGAAGATCGGGCGCCCGTCGCACAGGCAGTATGAGAGTCCCTCGCGGATTCCTAAGGACATAATGCCTCGGCGAAGCGCGCGCGGCCAAGCCACGCGCGCCCGTTGCCGTCAGTCGTTGGAGATGCCGAACGGCTGCTGCAGCGACGTCAGGCTATCGGCGACGATGCCGACCGGCCCCTTGGTCTCGACGACGACGTCGCCGAGGTCGATGAGTTCCTCGCTCACTTCATTGCGCTGTGTCATGATGACGTCCTTCCGAATACGCGACTCGATTGCCGCTTTGGAAGGCTATGAACGGCGCACCGCGCCGACTATTTTATAATCCAATTATAATCGCTTGGGCGCTCATCCGCGCGATCATTATCTGCAAAATGGTCCTGGGTGACCGAGCAGTGAGAACGTGCATTGGGGCACGCACTGGCACCTTTAGCTTTGGGCCTGGACATACGCACCAGTCGCCCGGTCGCGCCGTTTTGGACGTAGCCCGCAGACCGGATTCCATGTGTTAAGAGTGCCTTGCCGCTTCAAGGGGCCGAATGTGTCATTTGCGCGAAAGATCAAGCCTGGCCGCGCTTGCGCCTGACGAATCCACGATCCGCGTCCATAAAACGCTCCAGCATAGGGGGCACAAGCCGCTCGATCGCAAGTGGCCGGTCCAGCCCGGTTTCGCGGGCATGCTCCTGGGCATAGCGAAGCAGTTCACGATGGACGGCTCCCGGAAGCTCGATCGTCAGTTTGACGGGTCTGTCATCCTCGATGCGTCCCAGCCGCAGCTTGGTCATTGCCTGCCTCCCACGTCTTCGAGGACAAGGTCGCGCGTCACGATCACGCGCAATGGAAAACCGGCGCGGATTGTGAGGGTCGGTGGAACACCGACCTCGCGCTGGACGAGTTGCCGCCCGGTCTGATTGATCGTGTCCTGCGTCCCGTAGCGAAGCGCGCGCGTCAGCTCGTCGTCGCTATCGGTCGCGAACTCGCTCCCGACCCCCAGCAATGTCGAGATGAGCGCCGCGCGCAGCATGTTGCCCCAATGGTAGTTCGTCCGGTCCTGCAAACCGGCCATACCAGCGGTGTCGGCACCGGGCTGGCGATCGAGCAGGATCGAGCGGCCATCGGGAAGGATCAGGCGATCCCAAGCAAGCAGCACACGGTTCTGCCCGGCCGACACCTCACTGCTATATTCGCCGATCAGTCGCGATCCCTGCGGGATAAGCAGGATGCGGCCGGTTGGGCTGTCAAAGACATTCTGGGTCACTTGCGCGGTAATCTGGCCGGGAAGATCGGACCGGATGCCGGTGATCAGTGCAGCCGGGATGATGCTGCCGGCTTGTAGGACATTGGGTGAAACAGGCGCCGACAAACGCTCGGCGCTTACGCTCACGCGGTTCGGCGACGCCGCAAGAAACGCCCGGTTACCGGCTTGCCCGGTGGTGGGCGGCGTATCTCCCGACGTGGCCAGGCCGACCGAGCCGGTGAGAGCCGCTGGCTGGACGGCTGCTGCGGATGTGGCTGGACCGGCTACAGCGCTGGCATTCTGTCCAGCGAGAAAGAGCGTGCTGGTGCGTGCTGAATCTCGTTCCTGCATTAGATGCTGGCGGGCCTGTTCGGCAGCGACGGCGCGAGGGTCGGAGCCACCGGCGCCCATCGGCGGAGCTGAGACTGGCTGGCCGTTGGTCTGCGCGTTCAGGATGGGTCTGCCGAGGTCGCCCGGAAGAGGTTGGCCGAGTTTCGGCGCGCTGGAATAATCGGCCGGTGCACCGGTGACTGCGGCAGCCTTGGCGCTGTGCTCGTTGCTGTAGAGGTTTGGTGGCAGCGAGGCGGGCTTCTGGTGCTGCAACGCATAGATGAGCGACCCGCCGATCCCCATGCCGGCGGCTGCGCCGATCACGGCCAGCGTCTTTCGGGATAACCGTGTCACGCGCGGCGTCGGGCCGCGCAGCTGAAATGCCTCCATATTGGATGTATCGTCGCGCTCGGGAGAGGCGGGCTGCTCCGGGGGGGTCTTGTCCTGCCCGTCGGTCATGATTGCCTCCGGCGGCGTGTATCATCGCGCGTGATCCGGACGCGCTGAATCCGCTTCCTGGCACCCAGCCGCAGTTCGGCGGCGCCGAACAGGCGATCGACCACCAGATAGCGGCCTTGCACCCGGAAATTGACCAGCTCGTCCTTGCCGTCGGCACCGACGACGAACAGCGGCGGCATCTCCGTCGTGGCGATCCCTTCCGGAAATTCCACATAGGTCTGGCGGCCGTCATCGAATGCCCGAACCGGGCGCCAGGCTGGCGTGTCGCCTTCTATGCGATAGCGAAAGTTCAGCGCGGCGGGGTCGATGCCAGTGGCGACCGGTGCGACGCGCTCGCTCTCGGCCCGGGCGGTGCGCAACGCGACAAGCATGTCCTGCGGATAGGTCCAGGAGATCGCCGCCATATAGACCCCGGATGTGGCCCTCAATTCGAGATGATAGGTCCGCCGGTCGGTATTGATGACGAGATTCGTGACCAGATCGGCGCGGGTGGGCTTCGCGAGGATATGGACCTGCCTCGCCGAGTCGCTGCCGCTCACCGTATCGCCGATGATCCATCGCACGGTATCGCCGGCTGCGACTGGCCCAGGGCCAACCAGTTGCTCGCCCGGCTGGAGTGCGATGTCAGTGACGCGACCGGGAGCGGTGTAGATCTGGTAGAGCGCGCCGTCCGCATAGGGAAATTGCTGGATCGCGTTCAGCCAGGCGCTTCGGTCGGGTTCGACCCGCGCGGCGGCGTTGGCGCGACCGACCCGATCCTTCGGGTCGCCGGGCGGAGCGGGCTGCGCTGCAGGCGGATCGATCGGCTTCAGCTGGCCGGGCAACGGGAGCGGCGTCGGGATCGCGACGATCTGAATCCTGGGCGATGGCTGGTCCGATGGCGTCGGCGATGCCGGCGAGGATGTCGACGGCGCGCTCTGTGCGAGCGATGATGTCGAGGCCGCCGTGGCGAGAATGGCGGCAAGCAGGGAAAGGGGAGCTGAGCGGGCGCGGCCAGGCGGATGAAACGGTGTCATTGGCTGAGTTCCTTTGACCAGTTGAGGGCGTCGACGAAGAGGCCGAGGGGATTCTTGCGAAGCTCATCGGGCGTGCGGGGCGTGTGGATCGTTACGGTCATGATCGCCGACCAGCGTGTGGTCGAAGCGAGGGAGCCGTCTTGATAGCGGCGCTCGGTCCAGTTGACCTGGAAGCTGTCGGGCGAGGCGCGAATGACGCTCGCTACGTCCACAGCCACCTGCACCTTGCCGACCTGGGGAAATGGATCGTTGTTACGGGCATAATCGTTGAGCGCGAGGGCACCCCGATCGCTTGCGAAGTCGTAGGCCCGCAGCCAGTTCTGGCGCAGCACGATCGGATCGGCCGGGATTGAGCGCACATTTTCGATGAAGCGCGCCAGATGGAACGCTACCTGGGGATCGCTCGGCCGGTAATCGGCGCTCGCCGGCGCTACCGCCTGTGCTTCGCCTAGCTTGTCGACTTCGATCACCCAGGGCACGATCGTTCCACGTGCCGATTGCCAGACCAAGCCACCGGCAAGCCCGGCGGACAGCGCCAGGCAACCGAAAAAGGCCAGGCGCCAGTTCTTCGCCTGTACGCGCGCGGAGCCGATCCGGTCATCCCAGATCTGTTGCGCGCGCTGATAGGGCGTAACGGGCTCGGGCGTCTTCCCGTAACGGGTCGAGGGTCGTCGGAACATGGCTCAGCTCCTGTCGGAAACGTCGGGGCCGGCACCACCACCATGGCTGTCGCCGGACTTGAGGGTTTGGGAGGCAATGGTCGCGCCGTGGCTGATCGCTTGCCGCCGCTTCATCGCCTTTGCCCAGGACGGTGCGCCATCGGTGCCGCCAGCACTGGCGCCTGCACCCTGGGGTGCACCGGCAGTCGCAGAGCCGCCAGCCTCGCCGCTGGCGAAGCTCGATCGCATCGCGCCGGCCGCCCGACGTAGCGGTGAGATCGCGGCGCCGCCTGCGTTCCTGCCCACATTGGCAAGGCCGCTGGCAACAGCAGCGCCGCCACTCTTGCCGGCGGCACCGGCCCGATAGGCGGCGGATGCGGCGCCGGCCGTGCGGGCGCCGCCCATGGCAGCCCCGCCGATTGCGCCAGCGGCCGCCCCCCCGGCAATACCGACGACCGCAGCACCCCCCGCAATGGTCGCGCCGGCGGCGAGTGCGGTTCCGGCCGCCGCACCAGCGCCGAGTTGGGGGCCGCCGCTGACGATGCCGTTGGCGATACCAGGTCCGAAGATGCCAAGGCCGAGAAGCGTGAGCGCTGCGAGCGCGATCGACATCGCTTGCTCGATCGTCGGCTCGGTGCCGAGCCCGGCATTGGTGAACTGGTTGAACAGCGTCGTGCCGATACCGGTGATGACCGCGAGGGTCATGAGCTTGATGCCGGACGAGATGATGTGCCCCAGCACGCGTTCGGCCATGAACGCGGTACGGCCGAAGAAGGCGAAGGGCAGCAGCACGAAGCCGGCGAGCGTCACCAGCTTGAACTCGATGATGGTGATGAAGACCTGGATCGCGAGTACGAAAAAGGCGAGCACGACGATCACCCAGGCGAGCAGCAGGATCAGGATCTGGGCGAAATTGGTGAACAGCCCGATCGGGCCAAGCAGATCAGCCGTGGCGTCGAGCAACGGCTTGGCCGCATCGAGCCCCGTCGCGGCGACCGTGCCGGGCTTGAGAAAATCGCCGATTGACATTGGGCTGCCGGCCGCCTTGAGACCAAGGCCGGCGAAGCTCTGGAACAGGATGTTGGCGAGGTTCGAGAAGTTGCCGATGATATAGGCGAAGACCCCGATATAGAGCGTCTTCTTGACCAAGCGCTGGAGCACGTCTTCGTCCGCACCCCATGCCCAGAACAATGCTGCGATCGTCACGTCGATCGCGATCAGGGTGGAGGACAGGAATCCGACCTCGCCGCCGAGCAGGCCGAAGCCGCTGTCGATATAGCTGGTGAAGACCGACAGGAAGGTGTCGATCACCCCTGTATCGTTCATCGGTTCTCTCCGGTGAAGAAATGGCGCCGACGCGCCTCCCAGGCGGCATCGCAACCGCTATCGGGCATGGTAATGCTGCGGCATCGGTCAGGGATCGCATCAGCCGGCATGGCGTTTACCGCCCGCCTGGCGACATGCGGAGGGGCGCCCGATGGAGGCCGCAGCGCCGATGCGACAGCTAGGGCGAGCATGATCCCGCCTAGCCCCACGCCGAACATTATCTTGCGCCCCGGCTTCATGTCAGTTGCCGCGAAACCGCCGGAAACGCTCGCGCCCCTCGGCCTCGGTGGCGGCGTTGTTCGCTGCCTGTAGCGCTTGAGCCCGCCCTTGAGCGGCGATCGCCGCAGTCAGGTCAGCAAGTTGCTGCGACTGAAGCGCGAGAAGCTGATTGCCAGCCTGCGAGGCCTGGAGCGCGCCGCTTGCCGACTGGCTGGCCGATACCAGCGTGTCGATCGATGCCTTTGCCCCGTCGATGTTGCCGACCACACCGGCCTGGACCCGCAGCGCATCTTCGAGCGCACCGACGCTGTCCTGCCAGCGATCATTGGCATTGGACACCATCTGGGACTGCGACGCGGTCAGATTGGCGCCATTGTAGCGCTGGGTGAACGCGCTCTGGATGTCCTGCACACTATAGGCGATGCGCTGGGCCTGGGTGAGAAGCTGACGGGTCTGCTGAATCTGGGATTGCAGCGTCGAGAGGGTCGATACCGGCAGGCTCGTGAGGTTCTTCGCCTCGTTGATCAGAGACTGCGCCTGGTTCTCGATCTGCCGGATCTGGTTGTTGATCTGCTGGAGGCTACGCGCCGCGGTCAGCACATTCTGGGCGTAGTTGGTCGGATCATAGACGATCCCACCGAAGCCGAACTGGGCGTGGGCCGGCAGACTGAACGATAGCGCGCTGGCGGAAGCAAAGACGAGCGCGACGATCCTCAGGCGTCGGGGCGTGCGAAAGATGGTCATGGGTAATTCTCCTCGTGTTGGGGGTGGTCGGATGCCGTGTCCGGGATCTCGGCAAGGAGCCGTGCGGCCCACTCGAGCCCGCGATGCTGGAGCCAGGCGCGGGCGAAGCCGGCATGGCCGTGCTCGGCGACCAGCTCGGCGATACGCCGCTGATCCGAT
This sequence comes from uncultured bacterium, assembly GCA_903884945.1. Taxonomy (GTDB): domain Bacteria; phylum Pseudomonadota; class Alphaproteobacteria; order Sphingomonadales; family Sphingomonadaceae; genus Sphingomonas. Next base: position 38,589 of record CAISGR010000086.1, on the reverse strand, counting down.
TTGGAAGAGGCAGCGGCGAATGCGAGAGCGATCTCGCCGAGTCCCAGATCGAACAACCGGTTGCCGCGACGCGACTGGCAATAATAATCGCGCTTGGGCGTGGCGCGTCCGAGGATCTCGATCTGTCGGGCATTGAGCCCGAAGCGCTCGTAGATCCGGGCGATCTGGGGCTCCGCAGCGCGCTCGTTGGGCAGGAATATGCGCGTCGGGCAGCTCTCGATGATCGCCGGGGCGATGCTGCTCGTCTCGATGTCGGCGAGGCTCTGGGTCGCAAAGACCACGCTTGCATTCTTCTTGCGCAGTGTCTTCAGCCACTCGCGCAGTTGGGCAGCGAACGCCGGGCTATCGAGCACCAGCCAGCCCTCGTCGATGATGATCATCGTCGGCCGGCCATCAAGGCGGCCTTCGATGCGATGGAAGAGATAGGCGAGCACCGCCGCGGCCGATGCCGCGCCGACCAGCCCTTCAGTCTCGAAAGCCTGGACCGTGGCGGCCCCCAGATGCTCGGACTCGGCGTCGAGCAGCCGGCCCCAAGGCCCTCCGACACAATAGGGTGCCAGCGCCTGCTTCAGGTCGTTCGACTGGAGCAGGACCGCAAGGCCGGTCAGTGTCCGTTCGGCCGTCGGCGCTGTCGCGAGCGACGTCAGCGTCGACCAGAGATGCTCCTTGACCTGGGGATCGATGCGGATGCCTTCGCCGGCGAGGATCGCTGCAAGCCACTCCGCGGCCCACGCGCGTTCGCCGGCTTCGTCGATGCGGGCAAGCGGCTGAAGGGCGACCGGTGCCTGTGCCTCGCTGTCGCCAAGGGCGTCGCCAAGATCCTGCCAGTCCCCGCCCATGGCGATGGTCGAGGCGCGGATCGAGCCCCCGAAGTCGAACGCGAAGATCTGATTGTCGGGGTAGCGCCGAAACTGAAGCGCCATCAGCGCCAGCAATACCGATTTTCCGGCGCCGGTTGGCCCGACAATCAGCGTGTGGCCGACATCGCCGACATGAAGGGAAAACCGGAACGGGGTCGAGCCTTCGGTCCGTGCATGGAGCAAGGGGGGCATACCGAAATGCTCGTCCCGTTCCGGCCCCGCCCATACAGCTGACAGGGGGATCAGGTGGGCGAGATTGAGGGTCGAGATCGGGGGCTGGCGGACATTGGCGTAGACCTGCCCTGGCAAGCTGCCGAGCCAGGCTTCGACCGCATTCAGCCCCTCGGCCATGCAGGTGAAATCGCGGCCCTGGATGACCTTCTCGACTTGCCGCAGCTTTTCCGCCGCGAGCGCGGGGTCGCGGTCCCAGACGGTCATGGTGGCCGTCACATAGGCGATGCCGGCCTGGTCGGCGCCCAGCTCCTGAAGCGCGAGATCTGCATCGGCCGCCTTGTTTGCGGCGTCGCTGTCGGTGAGGACCGACGCTTCGTTGGTCATCACCTCCTTGAGGATGGCCGCGACCGACTTGCGCTTGGCGAACCACTGCCGCCGGATCTTGCCGAGCAGCTTGGTCGCATCGGTCTTGTCGAGCATGATTGCCCGGGTCGACCAGCGGTAGGAAAAGGCCTGGCGGTTGAGCTCGTCTAGAAGGCCCGGAAAGGTTTCGGTCGGGAAGCCGGTGATCGTGAGCGTGCGCAGGTGGTGCGCGCCAAGCTTCGGCTCGAGGCCGCCGGTCAGCGGCTCGTCGGTGAGCAGCGCGTCGAGGTGCATCGGTGTTTCCGGCACGCGAACGCGCTGGCGCCGGGTCGAGACCGTGCTGTGCAGATAGGTCAGTGTAGCGGCATCATCGAGCCAGCCGATCTCGGGCATGAATCCTTCGACCAGGTGCAGCAGGCGGTCGGTTCGATCGTCGAACGCGCGCAGCAATTCCTTCGGATCGATGCCGGTGCTGGAGCGGCCCTCATAGAGCCAATTCTCGGCGCGCGCCGCATCCTCAGCAGGCGGCATCCACAGCAGCGTCAGATAATAGCGGCTCTCGAAATGCGCGCCCTCCTCGCGGAACTGCTCCTGCCGTTCGAGATCGACCAGCTCCGATGTCGGATCGGGAAAGTCGCCGCCGGGATAGTCAAGCGCCGGCGTTCGCTGCGCCTCGACGAAAATCGCCCAGCCCGTGCCGAGCCGCCGCAGCGCGTTGTTGAGGCGGGCAGTCACCGCGACCAGCTCGGCCGGCGTCGCGCTGTCGAGGTCGGGGCCGCGGAAATGCGCGGTGCGCTGGAAGCTGCCGTCCTTGTTGAGGATAATCCCCGGCGCGACAAGGGCTGCCCAGGGAAGGAAATCCGCAAGGCAGGCGGCGTGGCTGCGATATTCGCGCAAGCTCATCATGGCCGCACCCAGGTCGGATACCGCAGATGGCGGCGAGCGACATCGACGAAGCGCGGATCGCGCCGCGCCGCCCATACGCCGAGCGCGTGACCGATGGCCCAGATCGCGAGCCCTGCGAACCAAAGCCGCAGTCCGAGGCCGATCGCGCCGGCAAGCGTCCCGTTCAGGATCGCCACCGCGCGCGGCGCCCCGCCCAGCAAAATCGGCTCGCTCAGCGCGCGGTGAACCGGGGCGTAATAGCCCGGCACGATGTCGCCGCTGCCCTCCATCAGATCAGCGCTCCGCCGCTGAACGAGAAGAAGGAGAGGAAGAAGGACGAGGCCGCAAACGCGATCGACAGGCCGAACACGATCTGGATCAGCCGGCGGAAGCCGCCCGAGGTCTCGCCGAAGGCAAGGCTCAGGCCCGTCACGATGATGATAATCACCGCGATGATCTTGGCGACCGGCCCCTCGATCGATTCAAGGATCGAGTTGAGCGGCGATTCCCACGGCATCGAGGAACCCGAAGCATAAGCCGGGCTCGTCCACAGCGGGGCGCAAAGCGCCAGGCCGATTCCCAAATGACGGGCGCGCACGAGGCGACGCCGAAGAACAGCGATCATGAAACGTCTCCTTCTTGAAAGGCGGGAAGCAAAGTCAGGCGGTAATCGCCGGTCGCCGGGTCGATCCCGTCGACGCGCGCCAGTTCGGCGAGACGGCGACCGGAGCCATCACGAACCAGGACCGCGACGAGGTTGATCGTCTCAGCGATAAGCGCGCGGGGCACCGTCACCACCGCCTCCTGGATAAGCTGTTCCATGCGCCGGAGCGTTCCGATCGCGCTGCCGGCATGGATCGTGCCCACACCGCCGGGATGGCCGGTGCCCCAGGCCTTCAGGAGATCGAGCGCCTCGGCACCACGCACCTCGCCGATCGGAATGCGGTCAGGACGCAGGCGGAGACTGGAGCGGACCAGATCGGACAGCGAGGCGACGCCATCCCTGGTGCGCATCGCGACAAGATTGGGTGCCGCGCATTGCAGCTCTCGCGTGTCCTCGATCAGCACGACGCGATCGCCGGTCTTGGCGACCTCAGCGAGCAGCGCGTTGGTGAGCGTGGTCTTGCCGGTACCGGTGCCGCCCGCGACCAGGATATTCGCGCGATCGGCGACGGCCTTGCGCAAGACCGCGGCCTGCAGCCGGGACATTATCTGGTTGCGCGCATAGTCCTCCAGACTGAACACAGCGACAGCGGGCTTGCGAATGGCAAAGGCCGGCGCCGTCACCACCGGAGGCAACAGCCCCTCAAACCGTTCACCTGTCTCGGGCAGTTCGGCCGACACGCGCGGCGATCGGGAATGAACCTCGACACCGACATGGTGGGCGACAAGCCGGATAATGCGCTCACCGTCGGCGGGCGCGAGACGTTCGGCAGTATCGGTGATACCCTGGCCCAGGCGATCAACCCAGAGGCGGCCGTCGGGATTGAGCATCACCTCGATGACGTCAGGCTCGGCGAGCCAGGCGGAGATCGACGCACCCATCGCCGTGCGCAGCATACGCGCGCCGCGCAAGGTAGCTTCCGATCGGACTGGCTCCGCGCCCATCTTGATCCCCGTTCCGGCGCAGGCACGATGCCGTTGGCGCGATGGGGATGATTAAGAGACGCAGGAAAAGTCGAAGTTCAACAGATATTTAGCGGCGTAGCAGCGTGGCGAAGTAATACAGGGGATGGCGTAGGCGCCTGCTTCAACGGTGATTGCGTCAACCCCTTCCGCGCGGCAATGACAATGGATTGTTGAAGGGGAGTTTGTCGTGTCGAATCGAGTTCGCGACTTGTCGGCCAAGCGCCTTCAGAGTTTGATGCTGGACGACATCGTGTATTGCCATCTCTCCTCGCGACAGCCGGAGAGGACCAAGGACTTTCGAGTGACGTCGTGTCTCGAAGGGATTGAGCACGAGATGCGACAGTCCCGCGGCATCCAGCTCACGTCCAATTATGCTCCACTCCTGGCAGGCTTCGCCATTTTGGACCAAATCGGCTCCTGTTATCGCGACAAGAGCAAACCGCACCACCCTATCGGCGGAGCGTCAATTCATCGGGCGCTCTATTATTTCATGAGTCTCGCACCGATGAGCGATGAGGTGAAGGCACTCTACGCGCTCCGCAACGGACTGGTTCATGACGCATCGTTGACCAGTCGTACCAAGTCTGGCGACTGGTATATTTTCCGATATGACAGAGAGATGGCAGCCTCGATCAAGCTCGCCAAGCGACCCTGGGATGGTTCATCGGGCGACCTCGGCGACGATACTCTCACCCTGGTCAATCCGCGCTATTTCACCGACCAGATATCGCTTGCGCTGTCCAAACTTCGCGAGTGCTATATTGATCGGCGGTCCGACTTGGACGTCCTGATGTCCGCCACCGATATCTTGCACAAATATCTGTTCTGGACGCCGATATCTTGAGCTCGCCCGGGAGCCTCGGTAACGCCAGATCGGCCGTTCTGATTCGAGTCAGATACCGTCACCGTTTGAACGGGCTACATCCACTGACAGCTCGGTCTTCAGGCGCGGGCCATTCTCCATTCGTCGGTTGAGCGATTCCACGAACCGTTCCCACCGCTCCCTGCCCATCGCCTGGGCGGCTTTCATCGCCGTATCAGGCAACGGTGCCGTGCTCGTCAGCCAGAAGCGAATGAACAGCGCCAACGTCTCGTTCGACAGCTCCACATGCCATTCCAGTCTCTCGAGTTGCCGGGTCAGTCGATCGAGCCGGCGGCTGACCGCGGCTTCGAGCCGGTCGGCGCCATCGGGCGAGAGGAATGATTGCAATGCGGCCTCGATGATCGCGGTCTGCGAGGCCCGGCGAGATCGCGCATGATCGGCAAGCTGTCGCGTCAGATCCGCCGGAAGCCGGACGGTATATTTGACCCGCGGCCCGCTCATAGCTCGATACCATCATTGGGATCGAGCGACGCCCGCCTGGCGTTGCCTGCCGCGAGGCGGTCCGCGGCGCGACGAGCCTGCGCCGCATCCTCTTGCGCCGCGTCGCCATCGAAATCGAACTCACCTTCGGGGGCTTTAGGTGTTGGCGCGATGTCCTCATGGACGCCAAGCTCCGGCTCCCGCCTGATGCCGGCATTGGCATTGTCGGTGATCGTGTCGGTGGGTTTTGTGGCCCCGTCCGAAGCAGAAGCTTCCGTTCCCGGAGGGGACGGCTGCTGCGGCGCCGGCTCGGGGGCTGGCGGTGCGGCAACGGGCACCATGTCGGACCAGTCGTCGCGCGCGCGATATTTCGGCACGATGGCCTGTGGTGCTGGTGGAGGCAATAGCCGCTCGCAAAACCGTGGATCAAGATAGTAGCGCGCCTTGGTTCCCCGAATGGGCGCCACGCCCGACACCATGACGATTTCCTGATCGCTAGGGAGCTGCATGACCTCGCCGGGCGTGAGCAAAGGCCGCGCGGTCTCGGTACGCGACACCATCAGATGTCCGAGCCACGGCGAAAGCCGATGGCCAGCATAGTTCTTCATCGCGCGCATCTCGGTCGCGGTGCCGAGCGCGTCGGAGATCCGCTTGGCGGTGCGCTCATCGTTGGTCGCAAAGCTCACCCGGACATGGCAATTGTCGAGGATCGCGTTGTTCTGCCCATAGGCCTTCTCGATCTGGTTGAGGCTCTGCGCGATCAGGAAAGCCTTCAGCCCATAGCCCGCCATGAAGGCGAGCGCGCTCTCGAAGAAGTCGAGCCGGCCGAGCGCCGGAAACTCGTCGAGCATCAGCAGCACCCGGTGCCTATTGCCTTTCGGATGAAGTTCCTCTGTCAGGCGTCGGCCGATCTGATTGAGGACCAGACGGATGAGCGGCTTGGTCCGGCTAATGTCGGAGGGCGGTACGACCAGATAGAGCGTCACGGCCTGCGGGCCGCTGACCAGGTCGGAGATCCGCCAGTCGCAAGCCCTCGTCACCCGCGCCACGACCGGATCGCGGTAGAGTCCGAGGAAGGACATTGCGGTCGATAGCACGCCCGAGCGTTCGTTCTCCGACTTGTTGAGCAGCTCGCGCGCGGCCGAAGCGACCACCGGATGCACGCCGGCTTCGCCCAGATGCGGTGTGGTCATCATGGCGCGCAACGTCGTCTCGATCGGCCGCCGGGGATCGGAAAGGAAGGAAGCGACCCCGGCCAACGTCTTGTCGGCCTCGGCGTAAAGGACATGGAGAATCGCACCGACCAACAATGCGTGGCTGGTTTTCTCCCAGTGGTTACGCTTCTCGAGGCTGCCTTCCGGGTCGACCAATACGTCGGCGACGTTCTGCACGTCGCGCACCTCCCACTCGCCGCGCCGGACCTCGAGCAGCGGGTTGTAGGCCGCCGACGCCGGATTGGTCGGATCGAACAGCAGCACCCTGCCGTGGCGAGCACGGAAGCCGGCGGTGAGCTGCCAATTCTCCCCCTTGATGTCATGGACGATGCAGCTTTCCGGCCAAGCGAGCAACGTGGGCACGACGAGCCCCACACCCTTGCCCGATCGCGTCGGCGCGAAGCACAGCACATGCTCGGGCCCGTCGTGACGGAGGTAATGTGGTCCTAGAAGACCCAGCACCGCTCCGCGATCGCCAAGCAGTCCGGCACGATTAGCCTCGGCCGCTGTTGCCCATCGTGCCGAGCCATAGGTCTCGGCCTTCTTCGCCTCGCGGGCGCGCCACACCGACATGGCGATCGCCACGATGATCGCAAGGATGCCGCCCGAGGCGGCGATGAACGCCCCGCGCACGAAGATCTTCGGCGCATAGGCGTCATAGGCGAACCACCACCAGAAGAAGGCGGGTGGCGGATAAACGGGGATGCCGGCAAGCACGAACCAGGGCGGCCCGAGTTCGGGCTGGTAGGCAAGCGCGTGGGCGGTCCATTGGGTGGCGCCCCAGACCGTGCCGAGCACGATCGTGATGACGGTCAGGACCTGGCCCCAGAGTATCTTGGTAGCGTTCATGCGGTGATCTCCGGTTCGGATTGATGGGTGGGCGTCACAGGCCAAGCCCCCTGCCGCGGCCGAGCGACCAGTCGATGCCGCCGCCGGGTCCCATGGTGCCGGCGATGTGTTGGCCAAGATGCGAATCGAGCGCCGGTCGCCAGGGCACGAGCTGGAAGCCCAAGCCATCGTCGATCATGGCGAAGCGGCCGGACGAGAGCGTCACGCGCTCGCGATAGATGCCGCTCACATAGTCGCCGGCTGCGGACGGACGGTGCGCAAGGCCGGTGCGGGCGGCGATCGCTTCGGTCGCGGCCTCAAGTTCCCGCGTCCTGAGGGTGTCGATCAGGTCGCGGGCGAACAGGAAGCCCTGTCCTTGCCGGCGCGCGAGGCCAGCGCCTTCGAGATGTCGCGATCGGGCCTCCATCGCGTCGCGGATCTCGATCCCGAACCCGTTGTCGATCGCGACCGGATCGCGCGCGATCAACTGGCGATCGAGCCAGGTTGCGCCCTGTGCCTCGACCTGTGCGGTCAATGGCAGATCCGACCGTGTCGCCAGCGAGAGACGATGACGCCCGCGCGCGTCCTGCCACGACCGGAGTTCGACGATGGCGCCTGGCCGGGCGTCGCCGGTCATGTCGATATCGTCGAAGGTCAGGTGATGCAGTCGGCCGTCGGCACCGTCGATCACGGCATAGGCGGTGCCGGCGAGTTCATCGTGCAGACCGCGCTCAACCAGCCGCCCGATGATCGGTTCGGGGGGCGCATCGCGATGGAGCGCGAACGCGCCAGGATCCGGCGCGCGGCCTTCGCCCGCCATGGCGCGGTGCATGGTCTTGATGATGTCGGTGCGGATCGAAAGGTCACGTAGGACCTGCTCGGCGTCCGGTCGGATCGCCCATACCCCCGGCCCTTGTTGATCGGCCAGTCCGAGCCTCTCGAGCTTGGCGGCCCGCCCGACCAGCAGCCGGCGCATTTGGGGATCGTCGCCGGTATCGGGACGGAGGTCGATGGTGCCCGTCAGTTCGTCGGCGAGGCGCTGGAGAGATCGATCCAGGCTGGTCCAGCGTTCGGCCTCAACCTCCCGTTCGATTGCCTGATGGATATCCCGCTCGTTGCGCGGCCCCAGCTCGATCGTGGCCCGCTCCTCGGCGCGGGCACGCATGCCTTCCCGGATATAGTCGCGGTCGATAACAAGGTCCGATCCGTCGCTGGCGACACCGCGCACGAGGACATGGACATGGGGGTTGTCGGTGTTCCAGTGATCGACGGCGACCCAATCAAGCTCGGTGCCGAGATCACGCGCGACATCGGCCATCAGCTCGCGGGTGAAGGTCCTGAGGTCGGCGAGGTCGCCGGCATCCTCGGGGCTGACGATGAAGCGGAAATGGTGCCGGTCATCCTCGCAGCGTCCGGCAAAGCTATCGCCATCGGCATGGTCCGAGCGCACGTCGAACAGGTCGGCATCGCGCCCGTCGCGTGTGACGCCATCGCGCTTCAGATAGGCGACATGCCGGGCGAGCGGTGCTGCGCGAAACCGTGCGCCCGTGTGACGAACGACCCGTGCCTTGATGACGACGCGACGGTTGGTGACGCTGCCCGTCGTGCGCAGCCGGGCAATGCGGCCGCGTCCTCGACTGCCGGTGCCTCGGCCTCTCGACGGTCCTCGCCGGGCGTGACCTGCCCTGGCCGCGGCCCGCCGCACCTGTGCGGCGAGGCTTTGCGCCCGACGCCCGGATGCCTGTCCGGCATCCCCGCTCCTTCCCGGCCGGATCGTGAAATCGTTGTCGTCGGAGGTCACCGCCGGCCTCCCATGGCCGATGCCAGACGGCGACGCATTGAAAAGACGGGATAAAGTGAAAATCGTGCCAGACGGCCTTCCCGCGAGCCAGACGAAAAAACCTTTATCTCACAACCACATGCGCCCCACAGGCTGGCGCGCCTTTTATCTCGCCATCGATTTTTGCCTTCGGAATCAATCGCCTGCTCCCTATGCTGCACTACGCCGCCACGTCCCATCTCGCGCGAAAAGACGCTGTGGACGTTCATTGTTCGCTCCGACCGGAAAGCGGGATGAAGAGGGAGCCTGCTGAAGGGATGGAGGGGGTGCGAGCGCTGGACGGGGGCGCGGTTTCGCCGCTGCCAGGTTGGGCGCCGAAGGAGGGCGCTGCAGAGACGGAAGTCCGGTCGTTGCGCGCAACGAAGATGACGGAGGTGCGCCAAGTAGGGGCGATCGGAAGAGCGCGTACGGTCGATGCAGCGAGCGATGCGGTGTCCGATGCGCCCAGCGATGGGGTGATGCGCGCGACGTAGGAAAGCGTTTCCGCCGGAAGCGTTTTCGTCCCCGACCGCCATTGGTCGACGCGGCCCGGTCCCGCGTTATAGGCGGCCAGCGCGGTCGGCAGATCGCCGTAGCGATCGAGCATCTCGCGAAGATAGGCCGCGCCGGCCAGGATGTTCGCATGGACATCGAAGGGGTCTGCAGCGAGACCATAGCGCGCCGTGAGGCTGCGCCAGGTCGCCGGCATAAGCTGCATCAGACCCATCGCACCGGCTGCGGAGATCGCGCGCGGGTTGCCGCCGCTTTCGGCGCGCATCACCGCCCAGATCGAGGCTTCGGATAGGCCGAAGCGCCGCGCCGCTTCGGCAACGATGGCGACGTAGGACGGCGCGTCTGCGGCTGCCGATGGTCCGGTCCTTGCCATGACTCCTGCCGGGACAAACGCAGTAGCGGCGCAGGCAAGGAGCATCGGCAGCATCGAGCGGAGCAAGCACGCACGCCGACGCCCGCGTACCGGAGTCATCGCTCACTGCTCCCGCGCGCGGCGCGGCACGCGTGACCAGAGCAGAAGATACTGATCCTCCCCGTCGCGAGACGGGAGCAGATTCGCGCGCAGTGGTTGGGCAAGGCTCGGGCAGTCGATCTGCACGGTGATGAAGCTGCCGCCGCCCTCGCGCGGGTGTGTCCAGCCCGAACCGACCTCCAGCGCCGGTTCGTCGCCATCAAGATGAACACGCCAGTCAGGGGCTTTGTCGCTTGCACGTTCGGCGATGGGAACAAGCCGGAGCGGCACGTCGAGAAGCGCGGTCTGGAGCCGGCCGACATAGACGTCGCCGACACGGTGAAAGCGGCCAATCTGCATGATCAATGTCCTTTGCTGGGGGTGGAAGCCGCGCTGCCGCCAAGGCCGCGCCAGTGTAGTGGCTTGTCGGGAGCATCGCGGGTGAGGACCGGCGTCGCGCGACCGAGCAGGCCGGCGGCCGGGATCGGGCCGAAATATCGGGCGTCCATGCTGTCCGGCGTGTCGTTCAGCAGGAAGAGCTGGTCGCCGCCGACGATGTGACAGCCATGCCAGACCGGCAGCGGCCGGCCATGGCTGTCGCGAGGCAAGGCCGTCGCCGTCAATCGGCCGTCAACGGTCACGCGCGGGCCGGTGCGGCAAACGCGCGCGCCGGGGCGTGCCGCGACATGCTTCAATAGCGGCACGCCGATCGCGAGATAATTGCGGTCCGCCATGTAGCGCGCGAGCGCGTGGGGCAACTTGATCGCAACCAGGTCGCCGGTAGCGGGATGCGCTGTGGCCGTCAGGCGATAGAGGCCGATCGGCGCGCTGGCGCTCGCGTTCCAGATGAGCCGGGGACGCGGCGCGAGCAACGCGACGCCGACGAACAGCGTCGTGAAAAGTTCGGCGACGAGCAGCGTCACCAGCACATAACCGAGCCGGCTCATGACTCGATCGCCTTGCGCTTGAGCCATGCCGCATGGCGTTGGGCGGTATAGAGTCTCGGCCGCTCGCCTGCGGAGAGACGGTTCTGGATATGGCGCCAGTGATCAGGCGAGGCGTCGCACGGATCGACGCCGGCGGCTTCCACCGCGTCGATCGCGGCGAGCACGGCGCGGACCTTCGGCCAGCCCTGGATCGAAAGCAGGAGTTCGCCGCCCGGCCGCACGAACGGCACCGTCGTATAGCCCTCTTGCGCGCCAACGGCGCGCAGAACGTCGATCCGTGAATGGACCGTGCCATAGTCGTTCGAAGCCCAGCGAACGAACGAGAACACCGCATTGGCGCGGAACGAGACGACGCGGGTTCGACGGCTGACGATTCGTTCGGCGGCTATCCGCCCGAAGCGGATCCAATGCTCAAGACGCTTCTCGATCCAGATCAGTTCGACGTCGGTCATGGCGTCGCGGAGCGGTGGAACGACGCCAGTGCTCACGCGCTCGCCGGGCGGCGGCTGCTTCATGGTAGGTCTCCAAAATGAGGGTCCGATGCGAGAGGCACCCCGCCGAACGGCAGGACGGCCGCGATGCGGGCGTCGGCGCGCGCGGCCATATCGGCGTCGATCTCGCACCCAAGATAGCGCCTTCCGGTCGCGCGGGCGGCTTCGCCCGCAGCACCTGAACCCGCGAACCAATCGCCGACCAGGCCGTCAGGCGGGCAACTGGTGCGGATCAGGATTTCGAGAATACCGACCGGCTTTTCGGTCGGGTGGGTCGCTCGGCCATGACAATTCGGCGCGTAGATGACTGAGCGCATCAGCCGCGGCCCGCCATCCTCGCTGGCATAATGCCCCCGTTCGATATGGCCGGTATGCGGCGGGCGGCGTTTGCGTCTAACGGTGCGCGCGGTGGCATCGGGCGTGGTCTGAACGTCGTTATAGACATCGTCCCAGCGCGCATCGGTGCGGTAGAGTTGAACAATCAGTTCGTGGACGCGCTTGAACCGATCGGCGTGGAACGCGCTACCGTTCTGCTTCTCCCAGACGATTTCCTGGGCGTAGCGCAAACCCGCCGCGCGAATGTCGCCGGCGATACCGAGAAAGCTCCGCAGAGAACCGAATAGCCAGATCGAGCCGGTCGGCGCGAGCGCCTGGCGTGCCAGCGCGAGCCATCCTTCGACGCGGCGATCCCATCCCAGCGACGTGTCGCCATAGGGCGGATCGGCAAGGATCATGTCGAACGGCGCATGCGCCGGCATGACAGCGCGGCAGTCACCAATGAGCACGCTCATCGCGACCTCCGCGCGTCGAGCAGCCGAGCGGCGCTGTCCACAGACGCACCATCCGTTAGCAAGAATCCGAAGGATTCTTCTCTATTAGGACAGTTAGAGAGAGCAGGATTCGCCGAGCGTTTTCTTGAGGTTACACGGCCCCCGCGTTCCCGATAGTCCGAACATCGCGTTCCCGATGGTCCGAACCCGGCTGTTCCCGATAGTCCGTGTCTCATCGCCGGTTATCCACAGACGCAAGACGCACGCGGCGCATCGCACGGTCGAACGAATCAGCCGGCAATGGCGCGAAGATCAGCCGCTCGCGGCCGAGCTGGTGCTCGATGCTGAGCGCATAACCGGGAAGCGGCTGACGCTGGACGATGCCGCGCAGCTCGAACGCGAACCGCCGATACGGCGACAGCACGCCGGACTTGAGATGGAGGTGCTCGACATCGAAGCTCCAGCCGCCTGACTGGCGGCCGCCGTGCTTGCGAACGAGGCGATAGAGCCAGCGCTCCAGTCCGCCGGTCAACGCGAAGTAGGCGCGGTCGATCGTCAGCACGAGCGCGCGATCGAGGACGCCGGCATAGAACCAGTCGGGCAAGATCAACTCGATGCCGAATGCGCGGCCGTTATGGTCGGCGAGTTCGCGCCATTCGTTGATCCAGGAAAAGCGGTGGCGACGGCGCTGATGCTGCTGACGAATCGACGTGGCGACCGTGGTCGACTGCAGCCGGTCGAGCGCCGCCTTAAGGCGATCATAGCTCGCCTTGCCGGTGCCGCGCTCGGTGAAAGCGAGAATTTCGTGTGGCGTAGTCGCCATCAGCCGTGAGGTCGGCCGGCCGGCGTCGCGTGCCTGGATGAGCTGGCTCGCCGCCCATATGAGGACGTCGGCATCCCAGATGGTGGCCATGCCATGCTCAGGCACGGCCTCTACCGAGATCCATGTTTCGCCCATGCGGAAGTCGATTGGCGCGATGCGCCGCGACTTTGCGAGGCTGAAGAAGGGCCACGTCATCAGATCCTGCGCATCGCGCGGCGCGATGTCGCCGGGCACTGACCTGAACAGGTCGAGCTGCGCGCGCTCGCCGATGCGCAAGGAAGTGTTTCGCACGGGGGGCGCTCAGTCTTCGGTAGGGCGGCGCCGGGCCGGATAGACGACGCCGATGCCCGGATCGGACGTCGATTTGCGCGTGCCCCGCGTTGCCCAGGCGTCGAGGTCATCGATCGCGTAGACGATTCGACCGCCGAGCCGGCGATAGACCGGGCCAGTGCCGTAGCAGCGGTGCTTTTCGAGTGTCCGCGGGCTGAGTCCGAGGTGGGTCGCAGCGTCGGGTGTCTTGAGATAGCGCGGGCGCACGGCGGATAGGTCAGGCTGCACGATCGTCCTCCTTGCTTGACGGTGCCGGCCCCGGCTTTTGCAGAGCCATTGGGAGGACCGTGGCGGAGAACAACCGGCGCCCCGGAGCGGCTATTTTGGCGCGCTGGTTTTTGTCGCCCCCCCGAGCGTTCCGCGGAGCAGGTTTCGATATCCGCGGTGCATGAGCGCGAGCGCCTCGCCGATCAGGCGTTGGGTGCGACGGCGCTCGGTCGAGGATTTCCACTCCATGCCGCGCCCGAGCGTCATGCCGGGATAGACCAGGCGGCGGGCGATCTCGTGCGAGGTCGGCGCGCGATGCGCGCCTTCGAGCGCGTCGAGGATATCAAGCAGGAGGTTGAGACGCTGGCGCTGGAACGCGGTGGGTCGGAAACCGCGCAGCTTGCGCGATGGCGGTGCGCCGGCCAGGCGCCGGTCGAGCCGCGAGGCGGCGCTCCGGCGGGTTTCGATGGCTGCGTCGCGCACGATCACAAAGGCCAGCGGTTGCCCGGGAAGAGTGTCGCGAAGCCAGAGATGATGCGGACCATCGACGTCGCCCAACACGAGGTGGCGCCCATCCGACAGCGCGCGATCGGCGAGAATGATGGGCCAGCCGGTAATGTCGAACGGCGTCGCGCCGGCGAAGCCGGGCGGCGCAGCGTCGAGGATGACGGTTACGGGCGATAGGAACGGCGACCAGAGCGCCGGATCGCTAGGGGGCGAAGCGTCCGGCGCGAACGGGAAAGCAGAGGCCCCAACGACGGGCCATCACCTCCGCTTCGGTCGCTGGCGCTGCCGAGGGCGCGTTTGCTGACAGCGCGAGAAAGTCTCGCCGGTAATCAGGGTTGCGGCGCAGGAACTCCTGTGCAAATCCGGCAAAATCCAGATTGCGCCGCGCCGAGCTTCTTCCCCTGCGTTCGTCGGACATCGCCGCCCCTTTTAGGTGGGCCGGCATCCTGCGGACTGTTGTGCGTCGGGGATATTCCAACTTCTTGAGGGGCTTATCCCCCGAAATGGGGAGACCCGCCAGGCGTGGAGCGCGAGGCGGGTCGGTGGCGCGTCAGTCGTTGTTGCGGCGCGAAGGCCGACTCCAGACAAGGTCAAAGCCGCCATCCCCGTTGTCGTAGAGCTGGGCGAAGATCGGTGCGACGAAGCTCGGATCGTCGAGCTTGACTGAGAGGAAGCCGCGGTCATCGCTGGTGCGCTTGCTCCAGGCGGCGCCCACGTCTGCCTCGCCGACCATCACGCGGTGGCTGGGAGCGTTTGCGCCGTTGCTGTCCACCGGGACGATCCGTACCGACTTGGCCTGGACCGAGAGGGTGATGATCTCGCCGCGAAGTTCGCCGGAGACCTTCTTGAAGCTGCCAATCTTGCTCATGTTACAGTCCTTTCTTGCGTCTCGGGCCGCGCCCTTGCGACCTCGATGCGCATGACCGGACAGCAGGTGCCGGACGCCGCAGCCGTCAGGCCCGCAGCGACAGCGAAGGACGGCGGGCATGGGACTTTCTTGGTGCGCGAGGAACGGCGGCACGCCGGGGGAAGAAAGTTCCAGGACCGCCGTTGCGGCCAGGCCGGCGAGCGGAGCGGCCTGCTGGCAAATGCGCGCTATTGAGAGGTCGCGGGGCTCGGCAGCGAACCGGAAAGCTTAGCTATGAGGTCCGGAACGCGCTTGGGTGGGCGATCGTGATCTTCGCGGAGAATAGCGAAGAGTGCCGCGGGTGGTGGATCGGGTGCGACAGTCCTGCCGCCCGCTACAATGGCCCGTGAGGATCGGCGTGTTGGTCGAGGCCCGGAGCCGCCGCGTCGAGGCTGGCCGAGCCCGAGCGGCAGTCGGACGATCACCGTGCTCGTACCGACATTCAGCCTGACCGCCAAGGGAGGATCAGTCGGAACACCCTGTCTGGGTTGGTCCCGTCAGCAGAACCTGACGCACTGGTGCTGATGTAATCTCGGTCCATGCCTTGGCGGCGATCGCCATCGCACCAATGAAGCTGAGCATCGTCAGGGTGACGCCGGAGCCCAGCGCCATCCCGGCGATGCCGTAGATCGCGTGATAGCCCGCGAAGGCGGCGGGGATGACGAAGAGCGCGGCGATGGCGAGGCGCAGCAGCGGCGAGCGTACCGTGTCGAACAGGATGCGCCCGATCGCGAGCGTCGCCGCGCCGACGAGGATCGCGCCGAGGATCGAGGCCGGCAGACCTTGGCCGTGCGCGTGAAGCCAGAAACCCGTTGCAAGGCCGGCATAAAGCGGGAGGGCGTGCACGGCGAGGCCGATTAGCAGCCAAAGGACGTAGAGTGCGGCGAACAGGCCAAATAGGAGCAGGATGGTCATCGGCGTCCTCCATAGCAACATGGATATCGGACGCGCCCGCCACCACCTCCACAGCGCGATCTGCCGGGAGAGCATAGCATAAGGCGGCCCGTGAAAAAGCGGAAACGCGCAGAGGGCTGAAAGCCCGCCGATGGGCAAGCGGTCATCCCCACGGATCATATTCCCGGACCACCTGGTCGGGATTGCCGTCATATTCCTGGCTCGGCATGACCACATAGCCCTTGTCGGTTCTGACGAGGACGATGAGGGTCATCAGCGTCCTTGCAAGGCTCCAGGCGAGCGATTGAGCGGTGTTGAGCGGCATGATGAAAACTCCTGTCCGGGAGCGGGGCCATCCCCGCTCGACAGGGGCCCCGGCGGCCGGGGCCTGGCCGCAATCACCGCGCCGGGACTTGTCCCAAGCGGCCGCACGCGCCAGCGTAGTGGACCCTTTACGGGTTGATTGAAGGAGGCTCAGGCTTCGGCCACAGGGATCAGCGCCTTGCGAGTGGGGATGGCCCGATCCCGCGCTTTGCTCCGCCGCCCCTACCGATCAGTCGCTTGTCTGGAACCTCGATTGCCTGATGGTGACATTGGTCGTGGGCGAGGTTCGATGCCGCGATGAAGTCTGCTGTGACAGTCGCGGCCGCAGAAAGGCCCGAACACTGCAAATGGAAGAGAGATGACCGGGAGGCGATGTCTGCCTACGGTGACCGGCTGCGTTGGACGATGCGAGTCGCCTCTGCGCGGACAGGATTGGGAAGTGGAGTGATATTCGTGAACAATAATGATCTTGCCGATGCCATTGCCGCCACGAGCGGCACCACCAAGGCCGATGCTCGTAAGCTGGTCGATGGCGTTCTGACGGCGATCGCGGAGGCGGCCGCCAAGGGCCAGGAAATATCGTTGAACGGCTTCGGCAAATTCAAGATCAAGGACAGCCCGGCCCGCGAGGGACGCAATCCGTCGACCGGCGAGACGATCCAGATCGCCGCATCAAAGAAGCTGACCTTCACGCCTGCCAAGGCCTTGAAGGACAAGCTGAACGGTTGAGCATGGCGAAGCGGGGACAGGTATCGACCTGTCCCCGCAAGTTTCAGATCAGCGGATCGGCCAGCCCGCTCGTTCGGCGAGTGATTGCCGTGCCGGCAGGGCCGCCTCGCGCGCCATGTCGGCTATATCGCATTCGGCGAGATCTTCGAGCGCATAGCCTTGCCGCTCGGCCGCCGCGATCAGCGCGGCGAGGCTGGGATATTCATCGAAGCGTATCCCTAACCAGAGGCCGGGTTCGTCGCGTTCTTCGTCCTCGAACGCCTGGAGGAAGTAGGTTCGCATCGGCGGGTCGTAGCCGATGACGGCATTGTCGTCGGTCCGTGTGGCCGACCGAACGGTAACAGCGTGACGGCTCATCCGGAGCGTCCTTTCTTATCTGGGAAAGAAGATACCGGCCCCGCCTGGGGGGCGGGGCCGGCGGCGGCGTGTCAGGCCGGCGGGTTCCAGATGATGACCTTCTTCGAAGGGTCATCGCCGGGCGCGTTGGCGACATTGCCGTAGATGGTGCCGAATTCCGGCGCAGACAGCGAGACCGAAACATATTCGGCGCCCGTGGTCTGCGAGAAGCGGTTCCAGCCGGCGCCCAGCTCGAAGCCGTTCTTGCGGCTGATGATCCGGAAGTCCGGTTCGCTGTCCTTCGCCTTGCGGGCGTTGGGAATGATCGCGATCGGCGCGGTGACGTTGAGCGTCGCGAGCGTGCCTTCGAGACTGCCGTCGGACTTCACGGTGAGGTTTGCGATAGTGGCCATGGTCAAAACTCCTTCGGTTGCTCGGGGACCATCCCCGATGGCGCCCAAAGGAGAGCCCGGTCTGCCGACGTCACTGGAGCGTAAGCGGAAGGGAACCCCCTTGCGGGGTTGACGGCACGAGGCATGCCGAGGATCGTATGCAGGCGACAAATGAGGGGTCGGTCTCCAGCAGTTGGAGGGATGCGGCTGTCCTGGCCACCGCTTTCCTCATGAAACGTCAGGGGCGGCCGTCGCGTTCGGCTATCTGCGTAAATCCCGCGTGATCCCGTGTTTCCCGCCCCGAGGCGAATTTGCGATCCACACCCCGGCCGGATCAAGCAGGCACGGTCCTCGAAGACAGGCGCTTCCGGAATGCTTCCCGCAAGCGGACGGCATCGGCTCCGAAATGCGCCTCCCGGTGGTGGTTGGGGCAAAGGCAGATCACATTTGCCACCGCGTCCGGGCCGCCTTCGTGTAGCGGGATAATATGATGCGTCTCCAGATAGATCGCGCCACCGGCTCGAACAAAGCCGGGCGAGCCACAATATTCGCAGCGTCCCGCAGCGCGCAGCAGGGCACGGTTCCGAATGCGCGGATCGCGGACATAGACAAGACCTGCCTGTTCGCGCCGCCGGACCTCCTCTGAACCGTCCGGCTCAATCAGGGCGAACTGGTCGACGAACAGGCAAGCCGTGCCGCGCACAAGCACGTGCGCGCCGGTCGCCGCATCATAAGAGGCGAGCGTCCAGGGCTCGGGATCGAGTTCGCGTTCCGAGACCTGCGAGGCCTTGGCCTCCGGATCATCGCGATCCCGGCGATTGCCGGCATTGAGAATGACCCGTATCGAGAGACCATCGCGCTGCGCGAGCTGGAGCGCATCATCCAGCTTGCGGGCGCGGCGCCCCCAGGGATTGCCGCGCCCGCGCGCGAACTGGACGTCGGCATCTTCGCGGAAATTGCCGCGATGGACGATGAGGCCGTCCTCTTGCCTCAGTAGCACATGCCAGAGGTTCAGCACGATCGCATTGCCGGGTTCGACGAATACCCATTCGTAGCAATATTTGGGGTTCGTCCGCGCACCGGCCGCGCCGCGTTTACTGTTCGACCAATCGGAGACGTCGAGCCCCGCCTCGCGAACGAGGTCATGGACGAAATATTTTCGAGCGGGCCGGATATCGTCGAGCATCGACATCGACATAGACCTATCTCGTCATGTCGACGTTAAAATTGCCCGATATTGATCTCTCTCGTTCATTCGCTCTTGAAGCGAGCGGCCATTATGAAATGCTGTGGCGATGAGCGATCCCGAACCCGAGCCGCTGATCCAGCGCAACTTCGCGCCCGAGCTGCCGCATTTCGGCAAGCATTTCGTCTATCATGGACAGAGCGGCGTTCTGACGTTCCGCATCGATGTCCAGGACTCTACCCATGACGGTCATGTGATTGTCGGCGGCACGATCCTCCATGGGATCGAGACATACCCGACGGGGGTGGAAAAGGATCTTAGAGGAGGGCAGTTTTCTGCCTTTGTGACGGAGAGTGAGTATATGCGGTTGTCGAACTCGCCGCTGGACTGACCGAATTAGCCCCGCGCGCACGACCGGTCATCCGGGTCGATTGCGAAAGTCCCAGATGCGGATGCCCATCTTCCGGGCCTTGTCGGC
This sequence comes from uncultured bacterium, assembly GCA_903884945.1. GTDB lineage: Bacteria > Pseudomonadota > Alphaproteobacteria > Sphingomonadales > Sphingomonadaceae > Sphingomonas. The sequence continues at coordinate 19,229 of CAISGR010000086.1, read as the reverse complement.
GAGATTGTCCTGGATGCCGGTACCGGGGAAGACGATCACGCCCTTTGGGCAGGCTTCGAGCATCGTATCGTTACGCTTGAACGGCGCGGCCTTCTTGTGGCGGTTCCAGTCGGGCTGATAGGGCTTTTGCGGCACGTTGCGGTCGCGTGCCCAGCAGGCAGCGATACGCTCGGCGCCGGTCGGCGTGCCGCCGTGGAGCAGGATCATCTGCGGTAGCTGCTGATGAACCTTGTCGAGCACGGCATAGATTCGGTCATGATCGTTGCAGTCGGCGCCGCCGGTGAAGGCGATCCGCACGCCGTCGGGATTGAGCACCAGGGCATCGCGATAGGCCCGGCCATCGATCTGCTTGCGGCTGTCGAGCACCGCCGAGGTCAGCGCCTTGCGATTGACCATGGGGCCGGAACGGGGAAGCCAGGGTTTGCGCAGATGGATGCGGAACTGATCAGCGGCGGCGTCGCGGAAGAATTCCATCGTGTCGCGGCGCTCGATCATGGTGATGCCTTCGGCGATCGTGCGTTCCAGCTCGACCGACTTGACCTCGCTGCCATCCTGTTCGCGCTGCATGCGCTTCTGCGCCTGCTCGTTGTCGTCGAGCTCGCGTTCGACCCGTTCGCCGGCGCGGTGAAAGACGTTGACGACGCCCCAGGCGAGATCCTCGAGGTCGGGTTCGATCCGGGTGTCGATCAGGCATGAGACCAAGGCGTCGAACATTTCAGCGACCGCGCCGCCGGCGATACGGTCGTCCGGCAGCGGGCGATGGTCGGGTTCGTCGTCGAAGGGGCGATAGCCATAGAGTTGCATTTCCTGAAGGAGATAAGCCGTGGAGCCGGGTTGGGGCTCGTCCTGTTCGGGGTGATCGGTGTCGCTCGTCATCGCCATGCTCCGGATCCTGTGAGCCACGCCTCTCGTGGCCTTCGTGGCGACGACCGGCGGCGGGCGGAGCGGGCTTGCACCGCGCCCGACAGGGCGCGGCCGAAGCGCCCAGCGGAGGATGGCGGAGCGGCGGCTATTTTGTTTCGCGCTGCAAAGGGGCTTCAGCCCCGGCGGAAAATAGCCGTCGCGCAGCCATTGCCGGCCCGGGCCGCTTGCCGCAGTCGCCCTCTATCGAAGGCAAGAGCGTGGCGTCTCGCCGGGATCGTCCGGATCATGCGGATGCGACCATCCGGTCCGTGCAGGACTGAGCCCCTGCCTTCCGGCCTATCCCCGTCCGCCAAGGAACCGCGCCGCATCGGTTTCGAAAAGCTGGGACCGCACCGCCACCGCGAGACGCTCACGCCCGAACGCGCACAGGTCGTCGTTAAAGTCCCCGTGCCTGGGCTCGAGCGGCACCACCTCGATACCCATCGGGATCGTGCGCTCGGTGAGCGTCTTCAACGCGCCCGCACCGGCGGGATCATCGTCGCGCGCGACATAGAGACGTCGAAGTCCGGCCGGGAACAGGATGGCGGCAAGATGGGCGGCGGAGAGCCCGGCGATCGCCGGCATCAGAGGCATGACCTGACGCAGCGACAACATGGTTTCGATGCCCTCGCCCGCCATCATGATCGGGCCATGTCGTCCGAACCTGACCCCATGCCCAAGCAGATCGCCCATGGCGCGGCGAGGATAAGCGACCGGCGCCTTGCCGGAGCCGTCGAGCGCGAGCCAGGTGCGATGCACGCCGGTGACGCTGCCATCAAGGTCGGTGACCGCCGCGATCATCGCCGGCCATACGGGTCGGACATCTGGGTCATCTTCGTCGGATGCCCGATACCAGCAAGAGGCATGAAAGTGCAGCGCCTCGCAGCCGGTAAGGTCGGTGATGTGCCGTGACGCAAGATAGGTCCGAACCAGGCTGCTCCCGACAGGCTTCGAGGCGGCACAGAGCCGCCGCGCCGCCTGCTGCGTGCCGGACGGTGCCTTGCTTTTCCTGTACGGCTCGTTCGCGACCGGCGGCGGCATGGGCAGGCTGAGGAAATGGCGAGCCTCGTCGAGCGTTTCGCGCATGGTCTGGCAATTCCGGGCAGCCGCGATAATGTCGAGCATATCGCCATGATCACCCGACTGCGCATCGGTCCATTTGCCGGCCGCTCCGCGCCCGTCGGGCGACGCGGAGAGACGGACATAGAGGCTGCGCCCGGGTGTGTTGTGGACGTCGCCCACCAGCCAGTACCGGCCCTCCTTGCGTCCCTTGGACAAGTAACAGCGGCAGACCGCCTCGGCATGGTCGGCCAAGGCCGCGGCGATCTGGCTGGCGGGGCTGATGGTATCCGTGGCGGGCATCGTGGGGCTCCTCAGGCGGCCTGACGCGCCGAGATCCGTTCGACCGGAAAACGATCGAGCAGACGGCCCAACACGTCGACGCCGACAGCCCCTGTCGGCACGTAGAGCTTCAGCTTCCACGAGACGATCTCGGAGATCAAGCCCATGGCCTTGAGGCGCTCGACGCCGAGATCGTTGAAGCCGGTGAGTTCGATCCGCCAGTCGTTCATCGAGCGGACACGCTGGAGTTTCTGGCTGCCCGCCAGGAACAGCGAGGCTTCGCCCGAGATCAGCATCGCGAGGGCTTCTTCGCCTGAGAGTTTGACCGGGCCGTCATCGTTGGTGACGCTCGCTGCCCACGCCGGAGAGACGCGGCGGCCGATCACACGCTCGCCGTCATCGGTCTGAAGGCGGTAAACGCGGGTCGATTCGTTCGGGAGCAGTTTCCAGATCGGCAGCAATAGGCCCGACACCATGTGCAGTGTCGAGACCTGGTGATCCGGCAGTCGGGCGAGTTCGGCGGCCCAGGCGGTGCTGAACGTCCCCCTGTCGACCTCTTCCCAATGGTTCACCGCCAGCTTATCGGCGGCAACGACCATATCCATCAGTGGCGAGATCAGCCGCACGCGGGGATGGATCGCGCCGTCATCATCGGTGACGCTGCGCGCCCGGCGCTGGACCGCGCCGAGCCCGGTCTGGGCATTGACCAGCAGCTTGGCCCCGCGATCATCGACCATGGCCAGAGCATCGGCAAGCGCGAGAGGTTTCAGCCGATCCTTGCGTTCGATGGTGATGAGCGCGGTCTGCGCGCCGGTGCCCGGATGGGTGTAGATCGGCGCGCGGCCGGTGATGCGGAAGCTCTCGGCGATCAGGGTCTCGAGCCCCACCTCATAGCTTCCCGATGCCTGCGCCTGCTCGATCCGGGCGGTAAGCAGCCCTTCGAACGCCTCGAACAAGAGGTTCTGCATGGCGACCGTCAGCGCCAGCATCCGGTTCAGGAAGATGTTGATGCCGGGCAGCTCATCCTTGAGCCCGCCGTCGCTGTCGAGCAGCGACAGGCCGGTTGCCGCTTCGAAGCGGGCGAGCGAACAGCCTTCGACCTTGCCGCGTGCGAGCAGGACATAGAGCTGGCGTAGCGCATCACGCGCATACCAGCTTTCGAGATTATCTTCGGGCCGGAACATGTTCTGCCCGCCGGTCTGGCGCTGGCCACGCGTGATCGCACCCAAGGAATCGAGTCGCCGGGCGATGGTCGAGATGAAGCGCTTCTGCGCCTTCACATCGGTCGAGACGGGCCGGAAGAGCGGCGGCTGCTTCTGGTTGGTGCGGTTGGTGCGTCCGAAGCCCTGGATCGCGGCATCGGCCTTCCAGCCGGCCTCGAGCAGATAATGGATGCGTCGGCGCTGGTTCACCGCGCCAAGATCGGCATGATATGATCGGCCCGTGCCGCCGGCTTCCGAGAAAACGAGAATGCGCTTCTGATCGCTTTGGAAGGCGTCGGTTTCATGGAGCGCGGCCGACGTCGGCCGGTTCTCGACCGCGAAACGGGCGGTGCCGTCATCGCGGGTCTTCGGGACGACGCGGCGCGAACGCCCCGTTACCTCAGCGACCGCATCAGCCCCGAAATGCTGGACGATCTGGTCGAGCGCGCCGGGAACGGGCGGCAAGGCCGCAAGCCGCTCGATCATCGCGTCGCGGCGGCGAACCGCCTCGCGATTGACGACGGGATTGCCCTCCTCATCATGGACCGGCCGGGACGAGAGATTGCCTTCGCCGTCGGTGAACGGCTCATAGAGCTGCATCGGAAAGCTGTGTTGTAGGTAGGACAGAACGCCGTCTCTCGGCGTGATGTCGACCGACACGTCATTCCACTCGTCGGCGGGTATCTCGGCCAGGCGACGTTCCTGCATGGCCTCGCCGGTTGAGACGATCTGCACGACCGATGCGTTGCCCGCGCTGAGGTCCCGCTCGATGCTGGCGATGGTGCTCGGCGTCTGCATGCTGGTGATGAGGTGATTGAAGAAGCGCTGGAGCATCCCCTGATAGGCGGACTTGGCCTGCGCCTTCGCCTGGCGGTTCAGGGTGCCGTGGCTTGCACTGGTGACGCCGGAGGCTTCGAGCGCCGCGTCCAGATTGTTGTGGATCACCTCGAAGGCTGAGGCGTAGCTGTCGTAGATGCGGACCTGCTCTGACGTCAGCTTGTGCTCCAGGATTTCATATTCGACGCCGTCAAAGGACAGCGAGCGGGCGGCATAGAGCCCGAGCGCCTTCAGGTCGCGGGCGAGCACTTCCATCGCGGCGACGCCGCCATTCTCGATCGCGGTGACGAACTGCCCGCGTGTCGCGAACGGGAAATCGTCGCCGCCCCAGAGGCCGAGGCGCTGCGCATAGGCAAGATTCTGCACGGTGGTGGCACCCGTGGCCGAGACGTAGACGATCCGGGCATCGGGCAGCGCGTGCTGGAGGCGAAGGCCCGCGCGCCCCTGCTGCGACGGCGCGACGTCGCCGCGTTCACCCTTGCCGCCGGCGGCATTGGCCATGGCGTGCGCTTCGTCGAACACGATCACGCCATCGAAATCCGCTCCGAGCCATTCGACGATCTGTTCGACACGAGACTTCTTCGATCCGCGCTCCTGCGAGCGCAGCGTGGCGTAGGTCGTGAACAACACGCCTTCGTCGAGGCGGATCGAACTGCCCTGCTTGAAGCGTGAGAGCGGCGTCACCAGCAGCCGTTCCTGTCCGAGCGCGGACCAGTCGCGCTGAGCGTCCTCCAGGAGCCGATCGGAGACGGACAGCCAGCAGGCCTTGCGCCGGCCCTTGAACCAATTGTCGAGGATGATCGCGGCGACCTGCCGGCCTTTGCCGGCGCCAGTGCCGTCGCCGAGGAACCAGCCCCGGCGGAACGTCACGCTGTCGTCCGCGTCGGGCCGCGCGGCGGTCACGACGTCGCAGGTCGCATCGACTTTCCATGCGCCGGAGAGATGCCCCGAATGGGCTTCGCCGGCATAGATCACGGATTCGAGCTGCGCGTCCGACAGGATCCCCAGCACCGCAAGCTGCGGCGGCAGGTGCGGCCGGTACGACGGCTTGGGTGGCGCGACCGACGCCATGGCGGCGGATTGCACGAGCGGCGTCGGGTGCGCGGTCGCGCCCGGGATCACGATCGACTGGAGTGCATAGGGCTCGTAGATGCTGTCGCCGAGCCGATCGGCGGGCGGGGTCCAGTCGATCGTCTGATAGACGAGTTCGACCGCTTCGGACTCGGCGTCGCTGCATGTGGATTGCGAGGCGACTCTTCGCGCCTTGGCATCTGCTGGCGAAGCCGATGTGGAGATGGCGAGCGGCGTTACCGGCGACGGGGTGATCGGCGAGCGCGGGGGCACCTGATCCAGCACCCGGCCGAGCAGCGTCGCGGTGTCGGGCGCTGTTCCCGCGCTGGCGGGCAGTGCGGTGGGATCGTCAGCCGGCACCTTGTCGATCACGGTCAGCCGGGTGTCGATGGTGGTGCCGTGCTTCGCATAGACCCTGCCGTCGATCGCGGCGGTGAACACGACGCGGCCGCTCTCTTGCAACCGGACGAACGCCTCGCGCCAGGTGGCCGCGTCGGGCGAGCAGGATGCGCCGGTGATGGTGACAAGCCGGCCACCGGGTTCGAGCCGGGCGAGCGCCGAGGCGATATGGCGAAGCGCGGCGTCCTTCATCGTGCGCTCGACATGGGCGACCGCCGAGAATGGCGGGTTCATCAGCACCACGGTCGGGCGGATCGCGGCCGGCAGCCGGTCGTCGATCGACGCGGCATCGTGGTGCGAGACGGCGACGCCGGGAAAGAGATGGCCGAGCAGCGCGGCGCGGGTCTCGGCAAGCTCGTTCAGCGTGATGCCGGTCCGCGCCAGCATGGCATGGACTGCGAGCATGCCGGTGCCGGCGGAAGGCTCCAGCACATGATCGGCAGGATGGAGCGAGGCGGCGACCGACGCGACGAACGCGAGTCCCGGCGGCGTCGAGAATTGCTGGAGCGCCTGGGAGGTCTCCGAACGGCGCGTATGGGTCGGCAGGAGCCCGGCGACGCGCTCGATCAGCGCGAGGGCGCTGGCGGGCGCACGGCCGACGATCGTCTGGCCATAGCGACGCAGGAACAGGATCTCCGCCGCCTCGCAGGCATCATAGGCGGTCTTCCAGTCCCAGGCGCCTTCGGCATCAGTGCCGCCGAACGCAGTGGTCATCGCGAGACGTAGGTCCGATGCGTCGATCGGGCGCCCGGCCTCGATCATGGGCAGGAGCCGAGCGCCCGCCGCGTGGATGGAAGCGGCAGCGGCCGCGAATCCGGATGCGGCGGGAAGCGGCGCGGCGCGCAGCGCCGCGTCGGACATGGTCTGGGTCATCAGGCAAGCCTTCCGGGAGAGCAGGAACGGAGTGAGCCGCCGGCGCTCTCTCGAACCAGCGAAGCTCGCCCGATCTCGGCCCGCCTTTCCCTCTCGCTTGGGCTCCCCTCGCCGGGCGCGCCGATCAGGCCGCGCCTCGCCACCACGCGATCCGCTCTTCCCGGCTGGCATTCGCCAGCCAGAGCAGCAAGTCGCCATGGCAGGACAGCGGCGCGCAGAAGCAGACGAGATCGCGCCCGCGCAATTCGTCCAGCGCGCGCAGCAGATGATGCTGTGTACGGAGCCAGCGCGCATATTTGGCGATGACCATCGCCCGATCGCCGTCGCGACCGATGACGAATGGATTACCCCATTTGGAGCCACGGCCGATATAGACCGCATTCGCGTTGTCCTTCGTCGCACGCTTGTTGAGCACCCTGCACATCGAAACTTCTCCGCACCGCCCCTTGGCGGCATGCGGACGTGCAGCACGGTCGGGACACTCGGCCGTCACCACCGGGGAACGGGCTGCCCGTTGACGGGCGAGGAGACCGTGCAAGGAGGAGCGATGCCGACCCGTAGCGGTTGCGGAGACGGCGCAGGGCTCTGCAATGCGGGCATGAAAAAGCCCGTTCCGACAAGCGGAACGGGCCCGGTTTCAAGCGGCGAGCGGACGATGCCGTATGGGATCGATCACGAACCCGTGCCGCCCTGCACTATATTCATCAGCGGACACGAGATAGCTCCGGCTTTGGGAAATATCTCGGCGGCCACCGATAGTAGCCACCGTTTCTACGAGACCGGGATAACGATCCGATCGCATTGCCGAGATGACCACCCAGTCTTCGGCGTGTTCGTATTGGAACCGCTCTCGATCGCGGGTGAAGGAGTCTTCCGCCGTCAGCGTCCGACCATGCACGGCTTCCCAAGCATCGGGCTCCCAGTCCCGAAGCGTCCGATCCGCCTTGTGCCTTTCCCGATCCGTGAAGAGATCGGGATAACCGACCGCGACACGTGCCCAGTCACCGTCCTCCTCATACCAGCCGCCCTTGATCCGAAGCGCCGGATGGAGAGCGGCATTGCGGGCGCGGTCGAGCTTGAAGCCGCCATGCGAAGCGGTCGAATGGAACACCACGCCTTGCGCATAGACAGTCGCGCCCTGCGACATGCCCCAAGGTGTGGAGAGCCGCATTCGGACATCTTTGCGGCCGAGCGCTTCGCGCTGCCGGAGGTGGGCCGCGATCACCTCGACGTGCGCGCGAAAGCCCGCTTCGTCGGCGACGATGCCTTCGCTCCCGAAGACGTCTTTCTCGTCCCACTCGGCAAGGGGTCTGGACAGCCGCCAGCCCGATGCGAGGCGGAAGCCGTCCCGCGCCGGAATGGCGATATAGCCCAAGTCGACGACCCGCGCCGCCATCATGCCGGCGGCGGTCATGCCATATTCGATCACGATCCGGGTCATGCCGCCCTCCTGTCGTTTTGGTGGAGAGCAGGCGCGAAATCCGGACCATAATTGCGTGAGTGCTCGAAGGTCGGGTCATCGGCCTCATCGACCAGATATTCGGTGACCTCCTCAGCATAGTCGGCGTCTATGACCGCCGGATGGTCCGGGAACAGTTCGACCGCGTGCCGGTCGCCGAACACCACCGCGTCGGCGGCTTGCATCGCCGCGCGGTGATCGGTCGCATCGACCGCCACCTTGATCCGGATGGTCGTATAGACATGTACGAAATGGCGCCGCACGGTCATGCCGCCCTCCCGAGATTGGAGGGCAGCAGCACCGGGTCGGGATCGCCAACGACCTCGAACCGGGCGTTGCTGTAGCGGTTGCGGTCGAGCCAGGCTTCCGCCGACGCCATGTCGGGCGCGAGGAAACGCAGTTCGTCGCGCCCGCCAAAGCTGGTCAGCACGCGGACCATGCCGGGCGTCGGCGTCTCGACGATTTCGAAGTCGAGCGCGCTTTCGACCGAATAATGCCGATGCACGATGACCGCGATGATCCCGCCACTGCCATAGTCGCCAAGATGCAGGCAGAAGCCGGCGGGCGATCGATACGTGGGGCGGATTTCCTCCGGCCGGCGCTCGGTGAGCCGCCCGACGCCATTGTCGTTGGTCCAGGCTTTGACCTTGCGGGTGAAGCGCTCGGGCGGGCGCGGCTCGCCGTTGGAATAGCGGATCAGACTGCCGAGCGGCGCGGTTTCGTAGATCAACGGAGCGGACATTTCATATCTCCTGAAACGCGAAAGCCCGGCGGTGGCCGGGCTTTCGAGGTGTTGGCGATGGGGTGAAGAACGGGTCAGGCGGGCGTGCCGCGTGCGATCCCGATCGCGGCGACGGCGGCGGCGAACTCGATGTTGTGGAGTTGCTCGTCGGGATCGAGCCGACCGATCACCTCGATACAGGCTGCGCGGATTTGATCATCGCTGACCGCGACCGCCGCCGTGTCGGTTCCGGCATAGGCATGCTGGATGTCGGCCACCATCGAGCGCACATCCTCTTCGCCGAGCACCAGCGCGGGATGCTTCCCATGCCCGGGCGCGCAACCGAGGTCGCCATAGTCCGCCTGGTCAAGGAGGCGGCCTTCCATCTCGGTCGTCGAGCTGGAGAGGATGTGGTCGGCTGTGACCACAGTGACACCACCGCCAAAGCCGTCCGGCCGCATCTTGCTGCAAGTCCAGGCGGAGGTGATGACCACATGGTCGAGCGTCGCGCTGCGACGCACGATTTCCTGGAAGATCGCGGCCTCGCCCAGATCGGAGAGGTCGAGTTCCAGTTCGAGTTCGTCGGGATCGGTCGTCTTCAGCTTCTCGCGGACCATCTCGACGACGATGCCGGAAGGCGCATCCTCATCGCGCAGCATGCCCTTCACCTCCGCGATGTCGAGCCAGATCGTGCTTGAGGGTCCTTCGCTTGCGAAGAAGTAGACGGCCTCGCCATCGCGTTCATGCTCGAACATACCGGTGAGCAAGGCCCATTCGAGCCGCGTGATAGCGCTCCCCGGGATGCTCGGACGAACGACGGTCGGGGAATAATAATCAGCCATGACAAGTCTCCAGATACGCGAAAGCCCGACACGCGGCCGGGCTTTCGCAGGAACAAGGGAACGGATGCGCGACGCGGATCAGGGAGGCAGATCTCGATCGTCAGGCGTCCCATCGAGAATTTGGGTTCGAAGCGTCCAGCTCCTCACCAGCAGGTCATAGGCGAGGAAGCCGCCGCCCATCAGCCGGTTGCGGATGGCATGATCGGTATCGCCGGCCGCCTGATGGAGCTGCTCGGCCATCACCATCGGGGTTCGGTCGTCCGCCTCGAGATCGAATTCGAGGACTTCCTGGACCTTCATACCGCCTCCATCGCGACGGCCGGCTGGGCGGCAAAAGGATCGACGTAGCGGTGGATGGGCTGGGCTCGGCCCATCCAGGGCTCCGGCCGGATGCAACGTACCCAATCGGCGAAGCTGGGGATGAAACCCAAATCCTCTCGGACGTGCATTTCACCGATCAGCCGCACCGGCACGACGCGCCCCGTCGAAATGGTGATCGTCGCCCCGAAGAAGCGCTCCAGCATGAAGATGCCCTCGGCGTGATGGCGGAGCGCCCGGTGGCGGAAGTCGGCGGTGATCGCCTTCGATTCATCGAACCACTGGTGGAGCGGCAGAAAATCTTCAGGCGCGCCACCCCATTTACGCACTGAGGAAAGGGCGTGATGATAACAATGTCCCATCGCCGGCTCCTCACCATTCATGGACGTGGTTTTCGGACGACATGAAGCGCTCGTTATAGTCGAGCGTGATCGTGCCGGCGACGACATCGAATATGAACTCGCCATAGGCGCCGTCCGAGTTCTCCCAGCCTTCATGCTTTTCGCGCAACAGATCGTAGGCGAGCGTTTCGATCGCCACTGCGGCGCCTTGTTGGCGGGTCACTGCCTGGCTCTCCCCATAAGGCAAGTCGAGCATGTCGATCTGCTGCTCTGGAAGTGACGCTGGTACGTCGCCGTTGAAGGCCTGGATGTCCTCGATCTGTCCGCTGTCACCTTCGCCATCGAAGATGACGGTGACGCGCGTGATATTCGCCGAGGCCAGGGAGGCGAACAGACTGGCCTTGTTCTGGGGAACGAGTGCTGTGGCCGAGGCCTCCCAGAGTGCGAACTTCCGGCTGAGAGCGGCCATGTCGATGGCTGGTTGTGGTGCATCCGTCATTGCGAATCTCCTGAAACGCGAAAGCCCGGCGTGATGGCCGGGCTTTCTGTGAAGTTGGGATGGGGATTTGGGCGCGATCTTCGCCTCATTCGCGAAGGCCGCCTGACGCGATATCGGCGATCCACTCGGAGGCCTCGTCGAAATCGGCATCGTCGTCTTCGACCAGACGCGCGAGCGCCACGGCGCCTTCCCGGCCGAGCTGACCAAGACGCTGGAGGCAGGAGAGCAGGACCGGCGCCAGATCGGCGGCGGAGGCGGATTCAATGTTGGAAACGTTCATCGGTCGATCCCTTGGAAGCAGAATGGAGAAGGTGGCGGGACAGCCGAAACCGCCCCGCCGTGGAAGTCAGGCGGCCTCGGGCAAGGCCTCGCCATCGTCATCGCCGGTGACGACAGGCTCCTCCTCGAGGAAGGCCGGGAGCGCCTCGATCTCGTCGGCGTTACCGTCGTCGTTCGTGAGCGCGTCGAGCGGGACAGGCGTGCGCATCGGCTCGGGCAGCCAGGCCGAATCCTCCAGCAGCCGCTCGGCCTCGCGGGCCATGTCGGCCTTCTTAAGATGGTCGATCATGCCGGCGAACTTGGCGCCCTTCGCCTCCGCCACATCGGCGACGATCCGCTGTTTGGTGACGCTGCCGAGGTAGCCCGCGACCGTCGGGCGCCAACCCGCCTCGACCAGGTCGAGCCCGACCGCACGCGCCAGCACGTGGCTATGCGCGACGCGCCGTTCGACCATCGACTTCGAGACCCGGCCATTGTCGTACTTCGGGACCATTTCGACCTGGGCGTTCAGCACCCGGGACGCGCAATGTGCGAACAACGCCGCCTGTTCGTTGCCGTCGAACAGGAGCAGCGCGTCCCACAGCGTCTTGTCGTCATCGGGAAGCCGGTCGGCCCAACGCTTGTGGCGTTCGTCGATCGCCTTCGCCGGTGCGCTGTCGCGCAAGCCCGTGACCGAATGCCCGAACGTCACGTCGTGCAGCGAGATCTGGAGACAGGAATCGCGCGTCGAGGAGTAGAAGCAATCGAGTACGAAAGCGTGGAGGACCGCCGCGAAAGCCGTGGACGGCTGACGCGCGAAGGCATCCTGCAGCGCTAGCGTCCGCCAAGCGGTCAGTTCGGCGACGAGCCGGTCGGGCAGCGGCTTCACAAGCTCCCCGTCTTCATCCTCATCATCGTCCGAAGCCGCGCCGATCGGCACGACGTTGGACGTGAGCGGCCGGGGCGAAGCAGCCCTCGCGCCGTCGATGCGATCCTCGTCCGAGGCGTCGGGGTCCCGACCGGTGTCCGTATCCTCCGTAGCAACCGCCGGCTCATCCTCGGGTCGGACATAGCCGCGCTCGATGGATAGCGTGCCATCGACCTCGATCGACACGAACACGCCGGCGATCGCCATGTCGTCCACCCTGAAGATCATCGGCCGTTCGACAAGCGCGCCGATTGCTTCGTCGATGGCGTCCAGCCGCTCGCTGATTTCATCGGGCACCTCAGGGGCATCGGCCCATTCGGCTTCGAGTTCCTCGATCTCGGCCTGAAGCCTGGCGAGCGTGGCTTCCTCCTCTGCGGTCATCGCAAGCTCGACGCCGTCGATCTCGCGGAGGCCCGCGGTCACGTTCCACGGCATGTCGACCGCGGTCGCGACCCACTTCCAACCCTCGACCCCGATCGTCTCGCCTTCGGCCTGAAGCTTCTCGGCCACCAGTCGGTCGAGCAGAGTGGGATCGGTGAGCCAGCCGCCGTCGTCCGGCTCGAACAGGTCGCGCAGGACCGCGCCGCCCGCGGCGACATAAGCGTCGATGCCGACGAAGCGCACACGCTTGTCCGCCGCGCGCACCGTATCCTCGGTGAGCTTCTGGCGGATGAAGGCGGCCGACTTGTTGTAGCTATGGGCGAGCATCTCCCAGACCTGTTGCTGGCGCTCGTGATCGTCCGAGACGGCGAAGGCGATCAACTGCTCGAGCGTCATGCCATCCTCGGCATAGATGTCGTGCAGCTTGGGGCTGACCTTGGCGAGTCGCAGCCGCTGGTTCACGACCGCCGGGGTCACCAGGAAGTGCGCGGCGATCGACTCGATCCCCTCGCCCTTGTCGACCATCGCCTGCATGGCGCGGAACTGGTCGAGGGGGTGGAGCTGCTCGCGGAAAGTGTTTTCCGCAAAGCTGTCCTCCTCGGCGGTGACGACGTCATTGGCCGCCTTCACGACACATGGGATGGGGGCATCCTTCGCGAGCCGCTTTTGCTTCACCAGCAATTCCAGCGCGCGGAACCGCCGGCCACCGGCCGGCACCTCGAATTGGCCGGTCTCCTGGCCCTCGCCATCCAGGATGGGACGCACGTTCAGGCTCTGGAGCAAGGTGCGGCGGACGATGTCATCCGCCAGTTCACCGATCGAGACGCCCGCCTTCACCCGACGAACGTTGGACTGGGACAGCGCCAAGCGGTCGAACGGAATGTCGCGCGAACCGCTGAGGCTGATCTTCTGAGGCGCTTTGGCCATGGGACTTCTCCATGACGGGCCGCCGCGAGACTCTCTCTCGGCTCCTTGCCCGTCATGAAGCCCCGGCTTCCCTCTAGCTCTTGCGGCCGGCCGCAGGCTGGCCGCGACGGCGGTGGCGGCGTCCGTCGCAACGCCGCGCCACCACATCTCGGAGGCCTTGCCCAGAAGTTCCCGTTATGTTCTCATGCGCCTATGGAACGAATCGAGCCGCAAATATTGTCCGCGATCCTGCTTGCGGCACCGGGCTGGGCGCGTGTCGGATTGACGATGCCGGACGAGCGGATGCGCGAGCGTGCGGCCGAGACATTGGCCATAACGATCATCGAGAAGCTGGAGGGCTGCCCGGAGGCCGACGTGAACCAGTTTACGCTTCCGCTCTGACCCCGACATCCCTCCACTGTCCAGGTGCGAGGCTATCGCGTCGAACAGCGAGACGGTCGCTGAAGGTGACGACATTGGTGCGTCCGCTGCTGTCGACCTGGGTGAAGCGCAATATATCGCCTTTGAGGATTTCGATCGTAACCGGCGCCAGTTCACCCAGCGGGTCGTGGAAGGTCTGACGATTTTTGGGCATCGGCGCGACTCCATCCGAAACAGGCCCCGTTCATAGCATGATATGGAGCGGACATATTCAGCGATGCTCTTCAGGCAGGTCTTCCTCATGGCCCTGCCAGACGATCCGGTCACCCTCATAGACGGTGACGAAGCCGCGCCCTGGCGTGATCGGTGGTGGCGGCTTGGCCGAAAAGTTGAGGCAGCCGAAGGTGTCGCTGGTGGCGGAAAAGGCGAGCGGCTTACCAGGCCGCATGAGGACTCGATCGCATGTGCCGGTCGGGCGTTTGACCCGACGCCGCGACAAACCCAGCCGGAACGCCTCATGATCGCGAACCTCGTAATCCGAGGGCGGCGACCAGTGGCAACAATACTTGCAATAGCGCGGGCCGGGCGGCGCCGGGTCAGAATCGTCATTGAGGGAGGGTCCACCATTGTGGCCTAGGGTTGGCGACCGATCGCTCATGATCCGCGTCCCCCTTCGAGCCATGCCCGCAGCCGCTGACGCATGACACCGATCCCGGCGTTGATTTCGGTGATCTCCGCGTCGGGCGCGACGCAGCGCATCTCCCGAAAGCCGTCGAGAAAGGCGCGCATGACCTTGAGGTAGAGCCCACCCCCGACCAGCGCGACGTCCGTGAATGGCCGCGTGCCGTGGTAGGCTAGGCTCGCAATCTCGCAGCCGGGATGCGAACCATAATTGTCGGGCCTGTTCGCGGATGGCGGGCGCGGCCAGCGCGTCGTCATGCCGCCAGCGATCATCCGGTCGGCGAGGTCGGAGGTCAGGCGGGCGTCGTAATCCTCGATCGGCCGATCGCCACTACCGAATCCGTAGCGCGCGGACAGGAAGCCGACGCGGGCGAGCCGACGACCAGGGTCGACCGTGCGCCAGGTCCGCCAGAGCGGCCCGTCGTAGCGCTCCCAAGCCGGCATCCAGCCCGGATCATTCCGCTTGGTCGCCGAGCAGCCGAGAATGAGCAGGCGGTGCGAAAAGCCCGTCGCGCGCGTCTGCAGCACGTCGACACGGATCACCTTCACCGGGCGCTGCTCGGCAGCTTCTGCGAGCCGGCCGATCAGCGCGATGTCGGCATCGGTGCAGACCCCGCGCACATGAATGGCAATCGGATCGCCATCGCGCGGCGGCGGCATGGCATCGAGAAACAGGATGCCGTGGCCGAGATTGCCGCAATAGTGGGGCACCTCGACGACGGGCAGCCCCGGCGCGGTTTCGATCTTGCGCTGCCCGATACGCTTGAATGCTTCGTCGAAGCTCGTGGGATTGATCGTCGTGCGGGCCTGCGCGCGCGCATGATATCTCCAGGGCGGCCGCTCGGGATCGACCTTGCCGACGGCGATCTGATAGAGGAAGTCGACAAGGCTGTAGGGGTCGGCGGGATAGGGGCAATCCCGCCAAGCGCGTCGGATTGCACCCCGCTTTTGCTCGGAGAACTCGAACAATCGCGTCCGCGCCTGTCGCCACACAGCCGCGCGTTCGTCCCGGAGCCGCCGCTGCTGCTGGGGCCACCAGACGGCGCGGTCGGCCATCTCTTCCTCCACGCTATGCTGCCCCGCGGCGATCATGTTGGCAAACAGCGGCAGCGCCTCGCGTTCGCGGCGCTGTTTCGTCGCGAAGGCGGCGCGCTTGCGCGCTGTCTCCTCATAGGCGGCGGGCCTCGGCCATTTACGGAAGCGCATCACCGCCCTCCCCGCAAAGACGCCTGCGCCTTGCGGAGAATTCCTTCCGCCAGGACCAGAGAGCCGGCACGACGCGCTGCCTCGGCATAGACCGACAGCGGGAAAGCGCCTTCGAACAGGATGTCCCGCTCGATACCAAGCCCGAACGGGAGCCGGATCGCTTCCAGCTCCTCGAGCGCAAAGCTGCCTAATTCCGGGCAGCCGAAGCCGAGATCGGCAAGTCCGAACAGAATCCCGTCCTGGTCAATTTCGGTTGCAAGCCAGGTCGCCTGACCCACGGGGTTGAAGAAGCGAACGACCGGAACGGGATCGGGCTCGCGCCCATTGCGGGCCTGGGCCTCATGGTGGGCACGATCGTTGGCACGAAGCTGCTCGCGCAGCTCGGGGGTGAGGAGGATCATGCCGCTGACCGCAGCCGCGTGTCTGCGGTCAGCCTCCCATCGAGCGCCGGTGCCGGATCGTGGTCCGGATCATCGTCATCATTCACGGCATGCGGCACCGCATCCGGCCGGAAGGCAAGGAGATGGTCGGCTGCCTTGGAGGCAGCGCTGGCGGCGCGCAGGATCGCGCGGCTGTCCTCTCGGATGATCTCCAGCCAGGATCCGAGGTAGTCGGTATGCCGGACGGTCGGCACGATGCCGAGGGCGGCGCAGACGAAGGCGCCGGTCATTTCGGCGACCAGCTCTTCCTTCCCGTAGGCGACCGATCCGAAACTGCCGGTCTGGTCACGGTTCAATCGGGCAGAGCCGCCAACCCAATGACCTAGCTCATGAAAAGCCGTCCGGTGCCAGTTCACGGGATCGAAGAAATCGTCCGGTCTCGGTACCTGGACGTAGTCGTGGCGGGGTGAGTAATAAGCTTGTCCGCCGCCGATGCGGAAGTCGGCGCCGGTCGCCGCGATCAGTGCCTCGGCTTGCGGGAGGATCAAGCCCTCGGGAATCGGCGGGGGCGGTTCGCAGATATTCGCTGGAAGCCCGTCGCATTGCTCGACCGAGAAGACGGTGAAGCTCTTGAGGAAGGGAATGCCGCCCGAGGGCTCGCGGCCCTCGTTTTCGGCGCGGCGACGCTCTTCACCGGGGATGAAGCGGCGGGTGTAGATGATGCCGACGCCATGTTCGCCGCGGCGCACCGAGCCGCCGAGCGCGACCGCCTGGCGGAAGGTCAGGAAGGCATGCACGGAGAAGCCGCGTTCGATGACGGCATTCCAGAGCGTGAGAATGTTGAGGCCGCTGTAACGGCGATTGCTGACGGCATTGTACGGCATGCCGATCGAGGCGCGGGACGAGCCCCAGGGTTGGACCCAGGGAACGCGCCCGGCTTCGAGTTCGGCGATGATGCGGTGGGTGATCTGCTCATAGAGGTTCGCCCGTTCGGTCGGGCGGGTGCGGCGTGTCCGTGCCATGGCCTGTCTCCAGGACGGGCCGGCGCCGAGCCTCTCTCGCCACCCTCAACCCGTCATGGCGGGTCGGCATTCCTCTCACTCTCCTGGGATGGCGCGAGGCGGCAGCCCGGCAGAAGGGGTCCGGAGAGACGCTAGCTGAGCGGCTCACTGGCAGGGGAAGGCATTCCCCTCCCGAGTCACTTGCCTTAGGTTTGTCTGCGGCCGCAGCCTGCGCGGCCAGCTGGCGCACACCATCGCAGCAGCGGAATTAAATCGGTAGCTGAGTGTCGGCTACCTTATCAGCTGTGATAAAGAGGCGTCGGGAGGGGGTTACGTTGAACTATATCGAGAATCTCATCGCGAACGGCACCAATTTCCGGGTCGATCGCAAGACCAACAGCGCATCTTTCAGGCCCGCAGGAGATTCATCTTCGGATCTCGAAGCGTTCCAATCAGTGGTACGTGATCTTCACAACCATGAGGGCGATGGTTACCGCGTCCATAAGGCGCATCCGTCGAGCGACCACGGGCGCGGGCTGATCGATCTGGTCCTGGTGACATTCGAACCCGGTGATTGAGTAATGCGGCCGGAAGGGCGAAGGGACCGCGCCGGCACCGATTCTTGTTTTGATAAGCCCTCGGGGCTATATAGTGGCAACGATCCATGTCGGATCGCGTTGTGGGTTCGATGATGACGAATGTGGCGACACAGGTGATGACGACGGTCAACGCCCCTTATGGGGCGGACCTGTCCGTGCATCAACTCGCCGCGATGGTTGCCGATCCCCAGAGCGCGGTCGAGTTCAATGCGCCGGTCTTTTCGTTCTTTTCCGAGGTTCCCGCCGCTGTTCAGAAGCAGTTTCTGAAGGGTATGGACGTGGATTTGGGTCAGGCGAGCAAGGTCGCCGGCCAGTTCGCCAAGCTGTCGGGCTACACGCTGCCGCTGGCGGTCTGATCGGGTGTCGGCCGGGCGGCCAAGCGAATGGCCGGTCCTTTTCGATCTGGCGACCTCCATTCTCGATCATTTCGAGCAAACCAACGGCTTTGCACCGGACTGGAGTTTTGGCGGCGGCACCGCGCTGATGCTTCAGATCGACCATCGTGAAAGCCACGATATCGATCTGTTCCTCGACGACCCGCAGATTCTACCCTTCCTCAACCCCGAGACGCAGGGGATGCAGCTCGAGAGGCGGCCGGAGAGCTATGACAGCGACGGCAGCGGTGTCCTGAAGCTGGCCTATCGGGATCTCGGCGAAATCGACTTCATTTGCGCGCCCAGCATCACCGATGACCCGGTCACTTCGAGCGACGTCCGCGGGCGGACGGTCTGGTTGGAAACGCCTGCAGAGATCATCGCCAAGAAGGTCTACTTCCGCGGCTGGAATTTTCAGCCGCGCGACATGTTCGACCTTGCGACGGTGGCTGAAAGCTATGGCGCGGACTATGTGATTGCTGCGTTACGCGCGTGCGGCATGAACCGGTGCCGCACGGCGCTCGAAACCGTCGAGAAGGCAACGGCGGCAGCGGTTGAGGCGATTAATGCCCAACTGATGGTACGGGATACGACCCGCCCTCTGATCGGCCGTGCTCAGGGACTGAGCAACGACCTGCTTAAACGCACCATTGAGACCTTCTAGATTGGGCGGTTGCATCGGCAAACCCCGTCCATCATCGATCAAGGTGGACGCGAAGCCGCCGGGCACGTTCGCGAAAGGCCTGTTCACCACCCTCCAAAATGTCGCAGACGCTGCGCCGGATCTCGGCATCTTCAAGACCGCCTGAAACATAGGTTATAGGCGGTAGCCCGCCAGCCGGATGCGGCCCGGATTCGGCGATGATGATCTGATCCGCGTCGGTATTGATCACCAAATTGGCATTATGGGTGACCATGATAACCTGGCGTTTCGCCTTGGCGGCGATGAACAACGAAACGAGTTCGTCGAACACCGATTTGGGGTCGAGATTCTCCTCGGGCTGATCTATGATCAGCGGACGATCGTCGCCATCATCGAGCGCAAGATAGAGCAGCAGCAGGACGATCCCGCGCGTGCCGGGCGACAGCTTGCCGATATCGACACCGTCATAGGCGATCTCGTAGCGCACGCTGATATGATCGGTGCGGAAAAGCCAGTGGGCGAAGCGTTTCGACCAGGCGCGGAACTCGGTCTGCTGGGTCGGTGCGAAGGGGGCACGAGATCGCGCGCCAGATCGGGGGCAGTTCCGCCGGGCTGTTCAAGCCGCCGGTCCCCGGCGCGAGCGACCAGCCGGCCTTCCCGCAACTGCAGAACGCGCTCTATTTCG
>CAISGR010000085.1 GCA_903884945.1 uncultured bacterium | reverse complement strand
CAGGTCGGAGACGAGCTTGGCGCTATCCTGATCGTTGACCCCGAACACCTGGAGGACGCCGGCGTTGGACAGGAACGTGCCGGCGCGCTGCCCGTAGAGCGCGCGGAGCTGGTGGACGTCCTGCAGGATCGGCCAGAGCTGGACGCCATAGCCCGCCATCAGCCCCATCGCGCGTTCGACTGGTTCGAGACGGCCGAGGGCGGCGAACTCGTCGAGCAGGAACAGCACCGGCCAGGGCGGGCGACCAGGCGCGCGCGCCAGCTCGGTCAGGGCTTGCGCGACCATCAAGCGCAGCCAGCGGGCATAGCTGGCGAGCCGATCGGGCGGCAGCACGAGGAACACCGTCGCCGGCGCATCCTTCAACCCGGCGAACGTGAAATCCGAGCCGCCCAGCACCGTCGCCATGCGCGGGGAGTCGAGAAAGTGGGTATGGCGCTGCGCGGCCGACAGCACGCCAGCGGCTTCGCGATCGGATTTGCCGAGCTGGCGGTTGGCGGCGCGCGCGACCAGGCCACCTTGTCCTTGCATCGCCGCGAGCTGCGCCGCCAATGCGGTCGGGGCGAGCGTCAGCCGGTCGCGCAGCGTTTCCAGGGTGCGGGTGGCGGGCGGTTCAGTGGTGACGACGTGGAGCAGGATACCGGCGATCAGCGCCTTGGCTTCCTCGTTCCAATGCGCGTCGCCCGCTTCGCCGGGCGCGTCGTGGACCAGCGCATCGGCGAGCGTCATGCAGTCGTCGGCGAGATCGAGGCCGTGCGGGTCGATGCGATCGAGCGGATTGAACGCGGCCGAGGCCAGGCCGGTGACGCCGAACGGATCGAGGACATGGACCGCGCCGAACTTGCCGCGCTGGCGCGCGGCGATGCGGGCGTTCTCACCCTTGGGATCGATGCAGACGACCGCGAACGGATATTCCAGCAGGTTGGGGATGATCGTGCCGACGCCCTTGCCGGTGCGGGTGGGTGCGATCGTCAGCAGATGGGCGGGACCGGCGTAGTGCATCGGCTTGCCGGTCTTCACGTCGCGGCCGATCAGCAGCCCGTGATCGTCGTTGAGGGCTTTCGCCTCGCTGGCGGTGGCGAAGCGGGCCGAGCCGTGCGTGTCGCCGGAATCGGCATAGTCGAACCGGCGGAGCAGGGGCAGGACGAACATCCAGACCATGACCAGCGGCACGGCGAGGTCGATGCCGATGAAGGCGAGCTGGGCGAACGTGCCGTTCTTGTCGAGCTTGAAATACCAGATCGCCAGCATCAGCAGGAGGAACAGCGCGGCGAACAGGACCATCGCGAACAGGACCACGACGACGATGTGGCGGGCGAACCGGAAGGGGGCGAGCAGCACGCCGAGCAGCGCCCACATCGGGTTGGCGCGGGCGGTGCGGGCGAGGTTACGGGTGGCGCGCGCGAGGCCCATCTAGCCGACCGCCAGCATCGGATCGGCGTCGGGATGGCCGAGCAGCTTGAGGACGATTTGCGTGGCGAGGGGAGGGGGGACCGCCTCGTCGCGCAGCATATCGAACAGCGCGTCCTCGTCGGGTTCAAGAGCCAGGCCCTCGATCGCGAGGTTGGCGCGCGAGTCCGCATCGTCGTCGCGCCACATCGCGACTTCGGCCGACGTGCCGCGCACGAAATCGAGCGCGCGGACCTGCCGGCGGATCGCTTCGACATCGAGCTGCGTCATGGGGCGTTTTCTCCCGCTTCGCTTTCCGTATCGAACGCCCGCTTGCCGCGCCGCTTCCACAGCGCCAGGGCATCCCCGGCATCGTCACCGCGCGCGCGTCCGGCGAGATCGAGCAACGCGCCGTAGAGGGTGGCGCGATCGTCGTCGGTCAACTCGACCAGGCCGGCCTTTTGGACGAGGCCGCCCAGCTCGATCAGGTGGCGCGTTCGTTCGCGACGTTGCACGACCCAGCCCCGCGTATCGCTACGCCGTTGCGCCGCTTCCGCCCGCAGCGTCGCCGCCCGGTTCAGCCGCGTCGCCCGAGCTGTCGATTGCAGCAGCGCCGCCACCTTTCTTCCCGCGCCGCTGAAAGAAGGCAGCGCCCTTCGCACGCCATGCCTCCTTTGTCGCAGTATCTTCCGACCCGATGGCATCGAGCAGCACGCCCGCGAGCGTCTCCGCATCGAGTGCATCGGCCCCGGTTGCAGCTACGAGCTGACCGAGCTGCTCGACCCGCTTTGCCTTGAGGGAGCGGGCCTTATCACCCAACGCCTTTAGCTCGGCATCGTAATCACGCACCTTCCGCATCGACTCCACCCTTCCGCGCATTGGCCAGCAGCATTTTAGCGCGCCGAGCATCCGGGTAAAGTCAGAACGACAGAAAGCGGCACCAAGTCAGTCACGAGGAGCGCAGCGGATTGTGAGTGCGCGCTTATACGTCGTTGCCGACGTGCGCTAAGTAGGGCAGTGTGCGGAGCGTCATGGCGATCTACCACTTCTCCGCCAAGGTCGTGAGCCGCGCGAACGGATCGAGCGCCGTTGCGAGCGCCGCCTATCGCTCGGCATCGGAGCTGTTTGACGAGCGGCTGGGACGCGATCACGATTTCTCGAACAAGGCCGGGGTCATCCACTCCGAAGTGATGTTGCCGGAGGGCGCACCGGAGCGTTTAAACGACCGCTCGACCTTGTGGAACGAGGTGGAGGCAGGGGAGAAGCGCAAGGACGCGCAACTTGCCCGTGAGGTGGAGTTCTCGATTCCGCGCGAGATGAGCGAGAAACAGGGCGTCGCGCTGGCGCGAGACTTCGTGAAGACGCAGTTTGTCGATCGCGGGATGGTCGCGGACCTGAACGTTCATTGGGACAAGGCGAAGGACGGCAGCCCGAAGCCGCACGCGCATGTCATGCTGGCGATGCGCGACGTGGGGCCGGAGGGGTTTGGAAAGAAGAACCGGGACTGGAACTCGACCGAGCTGTTGAAGGACTGGCGCGAGGCGTGGAGCGCGCACGTCAACGAGCGCATGGCCGAGCTGGGGCTTGAGGGCCGGATCGATCATCGCTCCTACGAGGCGCAGGGCATCGAGCTGGAGCCGCAGCACAAGATCGGACCCGCAGCGTCGCGGCGACCGGGGCAGGGGCTTGAGGCCGAGCGGATCGAGGATCACGCTCGCATCGCCCGCGACAATGGCGAGAAGATTATTGCCGATCCCAATGTCGCGTTGGACGCGATCACGCGGCAGCAGGCGACGTTCACCACCCGCGACCTTGCGACGTTCGCGTTCCGGCACAGCGACGGCAAGGATCAGTTCGACCAGGTGATGGGGGCGGTGCGCGCATCGCCCGAGCTGATCGCATTGGGGAAGGACGGACGCGACCAGGAGCGGTTCACGAGCCGCGACATGATCGCGGTGGAGGCCCGGCTTGAACGCAGCGCCGGCGAGCTTGCCGGGGCCGATCATCACTTCGTCGCCGGCAGCCATGTTTATCGTGCCCTCGACGCGGCGAGCGCCAGGGGGCTGACCCTCTCGGCAGAGCAGCGCGACGCGCTCGGTCGGATCACCGAACGCGACGGGCTGGCGTCCGTCGTCGGCTACGCCGGCAGCGGCAAGTCGGCGATGCTCGGTGTCGCGCGCGAGGCATGGGAGGAGGCAGGCTACACCGTGCGGGGCGCGGCCTTGTCCGGCATCGCCGCCGAGAATCTTGAGGGCGGGTCCGGCATAACGTCGCGCACGATCGCCAGCCTTGAACACGCATGGGGGCAGGGGCGCGAGCAGCTTGGCCCCAGGGACGTGCTGGTCGTGGACGAGGCCGGCATGATCGGCTCGCGCCAAATGGAGCGGGTGTTGAGCCAGGCGCGCGATGCTGGGGCTAAGGTCGTCATGGTCGGCGACCCCGAGCAGTTGCAGGCGATCGAGGCGGGCGCGGCGTTCCGCAGCGTCACCGAGCGCCACGGCGCAGCCGAGATCACTGAGATACGCCGGCAGCGCGACGACTGGCAGAAGGAGGCGACGCGCTCGCTCGCCACGGGGCGGACGGCCGAGGCGATCCATGCCTATGACGGTCGCGGCATGGTCCATGCGGCCGACACGCGCGAGCTGGCGCGGGGCGAGCTGGTCGACGGTTGGGATCGCCAACGCCAGGCCGAACCGGACAAATCCCGCGTCATTCTCACCCACACCAATGCCGAGGTCCGCGAGCTGAACGAGGAAGCGCGCGGCCGGCTTCGCGCGACCGGCGACCTTGGCGACGACGTGGCGTTCAGCGCCGATCGGGGGTCACGCGACTTCGCGCGCGGCGACCGCTTGATGTTCCTGCGGAACGAGCGGTCGCTGGGGGTGAAGAACGGCACGCTCGGTACGATCGAGCAGGTCAGCCCCGAGGGCATGACCGTCCGGCTGGACGGAGGCCGGAGCGTCGCGTTCGAGGCGAAGGACTATGCCGCGGTCGATCACGGCTATGCGGCGACGTTCCACAAGGCGCAGGGCGTGACGGTCGATCGCGCGCACGTCCTCGCCACCCCCGGCATGGACCGCCACAGCGCCTATGTCGGCCTGTCGCGGCATCGCGACAGCGTGCAGCTTCATTATGGCCGCGACGACTTCGCCGATCAGCGCCAGCTCGTCCGCGCCCTGTCGCGCGACCGGGGCAAGGACATGGCGGGTGACTATGCCGCCGATCGTGGCGACCAGGATCAGGCCCGCGCGTTCGCCGATCGGCGCGAGATCCGGTTCCCGGAACTCGCGCGCCAGGCCGTCGAGAAGGTGCGCGACAAGGCCAAGGGGATGTTCGCCGGGTTCCGGCCGAAATCGACCCCGGAGCAGGCGACGTCGCCAGCGATCGAGCGCGCTCCCACGCCTCACCAGGCGAAGGCGATCGAACGCTATGCGCGCGCCACGGTCGATATAGGCCGGATGGCGGAGAAGGGGTTGCCGGTGCTGGCGCACCAGGAAACGGCGTTGCGACAAGCCGGCGAGGCGCTGGACCGGACCCGCTACCAGGGCGCGCGCGACCTCGCTTCCGCGTTCGAGCGCGATCCGCGTCTCGCGCGCGACGCGGCGGCGGGCGATACCCGTGGCGCATCACGCGCGATGGCCGAGGAAGCGCGGGTGCGGACCGCCCCGGAGCTTCGTGCCGGCCGGTTCATGGAACGCTGGCGGGCGCTGGAGGCCGAGCGCGGCGATAGCGGCACCGGCCCGGCGGCCGACCGCATGGCCGAAATGGTCAACGGACTCCGCGACGACCCGGCGTTGCGCGTGGAGCTGGAGCGGCGCGCGCCCGAGTTGGGGCTGGGCCGGGACCGCACGCCGTCGATCGAGAAGATGCTGGAGCGGTCGATCGAGATCGACCGCGACCGGCAGCGGGATCGCGGCCTGAGCCGATAGGGAACGGGAATGACGGACGACAGCGAGGACCAGGCGGCACAGGCGTTCGAGACCCTTCGCGCGGAAGTGTCGTTGATGCGCCGCGCGGTCGAACGGCTGGCGGCCGAGCGCGCCGAGGTGCCGGACGTGCCGGACTATTCCGAGACGCTGGGCGTCATCTCGCGCAATCTCTCCGCGACCGCGCAGCGGGTCGATGCGCTGGTGAAGAGTCCGGCCTTGTCGCTCACGCCCGAGGAAACCGGCCGGCAGATCGACGCTGCCAGCTTCGCAGGCCGCAGGGAGGATCATCGCCTGTTCCTCGCTGCCAAGCAGGGGATGGACGAGGTGGCGGCACGGCTTGGCCGGCATCTGCAATCCGACATCGCGGCCGGGGAGCAGCGGCGTCGGCTCGGCTATGCCGGTCTGATCGGGCTGGTGGCGGGCATGGCGCTATGGGCGATCCTTCCCGGCGGACTCGCGCGCGCCATGCCGGAGAGCTGGCATTGGCCGGAGCGGATGGCGGCACGCACGCTTGGGCTGCCGATGTGGGATGGCGGACAGCGATTGATGGCGGTCGCTTCTCCCGATGCCTGGCGCGGGATCACCGGGGCTGCCACCCTGGCCCGCGACAATCGCGACGCGATCGGCGCGTGCCGCACCGCCGCCGCGAGGGCGAAGAAGGCGGTGCGTTGCACGATCGAGGTCAAGGCGGAGGAATGAGGATGGAGTCTCCCGAGCTTGACCGGGACGCGCTGTTGACGCTGCTCGACCGGATGCTTCGCGCCGAGGCGGTGACGGACGCGCCACCAGCGGCCGAGCGCGGCAACTGGCTATACGGCAGCGCCGGGTTCACCGAACCCGACGAGCATGGCTGGATGGCACCCCTTCCCTCGACCGAAATGTGGGTGCCACGGGCCTTGGTGTTTTGGCGCATGGCGATCCTGTCGGATGCGCCGGTCAGCGACGAGCAGATGCGCGACCCTCGCCATTCGCTGGTTCGCTGGCCGGCGATCGAGCGAGCGGTGAAAGTCTATGTCGCCGAAGTCTGTCGAGAACACCGAAGACCCAGAGCGACTTTCTTAGGCTAAACGGCTAACATTTAGACGCTCGCTAACGTCACTCGGCGGGCGCGGGGTCGAGCGCCCGCGTCCCCTTGCGCCGATTGAGCGAGAAGCCGGCGACGATGGCGAGCGCCATGAGGAGCTGGGCGACAATGGATTGCCAGGTGGGGAACACGCCCAGCATCGACAGGCGGGGCGCATCGGCGATCGGGGCTATGTCGATGATACCGGCCTCTTGCAGCGCCGCCACGCCCTTGCCGGCGAGCACGACCGTCAGCCCCGCCATCAACCACGAGCTATAGGCGAAGAACTTGGCGATCGGGAGCTGGCGGCTGTAGCGCAGCATGGCCCAGGCGATGACGCCGAGAACCGCGACGGCCGTGCCGGCGCCGGCGAGCAGCGCGCCGCCATTCCCTTGCGTCCATAGCGCCGCGTAGAACAGGATCGTCTCGAAGACCTCCCGATAGACCACCACGAACGCGAGCCCGAACAGGAACCAGGCGGAGCGGCCGGACAGCGCGTGCATCATCTTCTCCCGAATGTAGCGCTGCCATTGATCGGCTTGCGCCTTGCCGTGCATCCATATCCCGACCGAGAGCAGGACCACGGCCGCGAACAGCGAGCCGAACCCTTCCGTCAACTCCCGGCTCGCGCCGCTAATCCCGATCGCGTAGGTGGCAACCACCCACGTCAGCAGGCCGGCGGCGAGCGCCCCGGCCCAGCCGCCATGCACATAGGGGAGCACTTCCGATCGCTCCGCTTTCCGCAGGAACGCGATCATCGCGACGACGATGAGCAAGGCTTCCAGCCCTTCGCGCAGCAGGATCGTGAACGCCCCCAGGAACGTCGAGGCGGTGCTCGATGCGCCGGGGGCCAGCGCCGCTTCGGCATCGTCAAAGAGCCCGTTCAGCACGAGGGCGCGGTTCGCCAGATCGTCGGGCGCGGCCCCATGATCGACCGCCGCGCGATATTCGCCCATCGCGCCCTCGATCCGGTTCAGCAGCGTCGCGTCGCGCGCGCCCAGCGTCGGTTCGACCGGCTCGAACCCGTCGAGATAGGCCGACAGCGCCAGTTCCTTGGCGGCGCGACGATCGCCCTTGCGGGCGGCGTCGAGACTTGCCGCCAGCTTCTGGCGAACGAGGGAGAGCGACGCCGGAGCCTGTTCGATCACGGCTTCCGGGTGGCGGCGCAGATACGCCATGACCGCCAGCCCTCGCTCTTCGCCGATTCCGTTCGCGAGCGAGGCGGGCGTGAGGCCCACGAGCGTTTTCAGGTCGGGAACGCGCTGGCGCAGCGAGGAATCGGCCTTCCATAGCCGTTCGCCTTCGCGCGCCTGTTCATCGGTAAGCGCGAAGCTCCCCGCGCGGAACGCCAGCGCCCAGCGATCCCCGCTCGGCAGATCGGCGAAGCTCTGCATTGCCGTCCCGTCGATGCCTTGGGTGATGACCTGATAGAGCGCGAACACGCTGCGCTGGCGCGCGCGGTCCGCGTCGGTGAATGCGATCGGCGGTGTGGTGAGCTTGGCGGCGTTCGGGCCGTGCCCGTCCCCGGTCGCGCCGTGGCAGGCGGCGCAGGTGGAACCGAACAGGGCCGCGCCCCGCGCGAAATCAGGAGGCGAAGCCGGCGCGAGGGGTACGGGATAGGCTTGCAGCAGATCGGCCGCCAACCGGTGCGCGAGCGTCGCAACCTCTTGGGGCGTGCCCTTGCGGGCGATCAAGCCTTGCAGGCGCGCAGCGCCCGCGAGCAGCGCCGCGCGTTCGGGATTGGCCGGCAGCGTCGCGAGCCGCGACGACACGGAACCCGCGAACTCCGTCATTTCGGCATATTCCGACGCGCTCTTGATCCGACCGCCTTCGACCGCCCCGCCATAATCGACCGCCATATAGTCGAGCAGTCGCCACGCGGTTTGCACATCCCCGGTATCGGCCATTGCACTGGTCGGGATCAAAAGCAGCGTCAGCGACGCGACCAACCCGAGTGCGGACTTGAGCAGCGCGGCAGTGAGTGAGGACATCGGCTGACTTGCTTTCAGATTCACGCATACGGTCCTTGTGCGAAGGACTCTCATTAGCAGGAGTTGCGTGTATTTACAACGATAGGCTACCCCCCTATATTACGCGAGTATAAGGGAGGCCATTGTGGCGCATACGATCCGTGAAAAGTCGAAGCTGATCGCCCGCGTGCGCCGCATTCGAGGCCAGGTCGAAGCGGTTGAACGCGCCTTAGAGGCTGAAACCGGCTGCGCCGACGTGCTCCAGCTTATCGCCTCCGTGCGAGGCGCGATGAACGGCCTGATGGCCGAAGTCATGGAAGACCACATTCGATTGCACGTCGTCGATCCTGCGCACGAAGCCGACCCCGACCGGGCTCGGGGTGCGGAAGAGCTGATCGACGTCGTGCGGACCTATTTGAAGTGAGAGGATGACGAGCATGGCCGATCTAGCGAGCCGCGATAGCGCAACCTTGGCCGACCAGGCCGAAGCGCGCACCACCGCGCCAGCGGCGCTGAACGACGCTCCGCACGCGCATGGTAGCCATGACCATCACCGCCACGGGCATGACGACCACGACCACGACCACGAAGACGGGCACGACCACGAGCATCCGTTCGAGTGGCAGGAAGCCGTTCGCATCGGATTTGTCGCGCTTGCCGCAGCGCTCGTCTGGTTTCGTGCTTGGGAGCCATTCGCCGCCGTTAGCGTGATCGGCGTCGCGGGCCTCCTTGTCGGCGGTTGGCCGATCGTAAAGGAAGCTTTCGAGAACATCCTCCAGCGCCGCATGACGATGGAGCTGTCGATGACGATCGCCATCGTCGCGGCGGCGGCGATCGGCCAGTTCTTCACAGCGCTGGTCATCACGCTGTTCGTGCTCGTCGCTGAGGTATTGGAGGGCCTGACGGTCGGGCGCGGCCGCAAGGCGATTCGCGACTTGCTGGAGTTTCTGCCCAGCGAGGTTTCGGTCCGCCGCACCGGTTCAATCCGCACTATCTCCGCCAATGAGCTCAGCATCGGCGACGCCATCCTTGTCGCGCCCGGCGGACGCATCCCCGTGGACGGCGCGGTGCTGTCGGGACATTCCTTCGTCGATGAGTCCCGCATTACCGGCGAGTCGATGCCGGTCGAGAAGGTCGAGGGCCGGCCCGTCTTCGCCGGCTCGATCAACCAGTCGGGCGCACTTGAAGTGCGGGCCGAACGCATCGGCCGAGATACGAGCTACGGCAAGATCATCGAGGCGGTAGAGCGGGCCGAGCGTTCGCGCGCGCCGGTTCAGCGGCTCGCCGATCGCATGGCGGGCTATCTCGTTTATTTCGCGATCGGCGCGGCGGTTCTGACCTATCTGATCACGCAGAACATCACATCGACGATCTCCGTCATCATCGTCGCGGGCGCCTGCGGCATCGCGGCCGGAACCCCGCTCGCGATCCTTGGCGGCATCGGCCGTTCCGCACGCCTTGGCGCGATCATCAAGGGCGGTGTTCATCTGGAGACGCTGGGCAAGGTCGATACCGTAGTGCTCGACAAGACCGGCACGCTGACCTTTGGCCGGCCCGAGGTGCAGGCGATCGTGCCCGTTGCCGGCGTCTCGCTCGAAGAGGTTCTGGATGCGGCAGCGTCAGCCGAGCTGCGTTCCGAGCACCCGCTCGGCAAGGCGATCGTCGCCCACGCGCAGAGCAAGGGTTGCAGCGTCGTAGAGCCGGAGCACTTCGCCTACACGCCAGGGCGGGGCATCACCGCGCAGGTTGGCGGTTCGACGGTGCTGGTCGGCAACCTGCTCTGGATGAAGGAAAAGAAGGTCGCGATCCCCAGCTCGCTTAGCCACGGGGTAGAAGCCGCATCCGAGGTCTATGTCGCGCGTGATGGCGCGCTGCTCGGTGCGGTGGCCGTAGCGGACACGGTTCGGCCCGAAGCCAAGCGGGCGATCGAAGCACTGAATGCGATGAAAATCCGGACCATACTGCTCACGGGCGACGCCATGCCTGTTGCTCAGGCGGTTGGAAAAAGCCTTGGCATTACGGAGATCGAAGCAGGGCTGCTGCCCGAGAACAAGCTCGATCGCATCCAAGCCCTCGTCCGTCAGAAGCGCACGGTGGCGATGGTCGGAGACGGGGTCAACGACGCGCCCGCGCTGGCCGAGGCGAGCGTCGGCATTGCGATGGGATCGGGCACTGACGTTGCGCAGGAGAGCGCGGACGTGGTGTTGCTTGGCAACGATTTGGTCCGGTTGGTCGACACGCTCAAGGTCGCGCGCCGCACCCGTGGGATAATCTGGCAGAACTTCGCGGGCACGATCATCGTCGATCTGGCGGGCATTATCCTCGCGTCGGTCGGACTGCTCAATCCGCTGCTTGCGGCCTTCATCCACGTCGTTTCCGAACTGACCTTCATCCTCAATTCGGCCCGGCTGCTCCCGCAGCGGTCGCAAGCCGGCGAGGCGCGCACGACGGCCGCCCCCATGTCACAAGGCAAGCCTGTCGGGGCGCACCTGTGAGCACGGATTCGCCCTGCATCGACATGTGCGGCATGGATCGCCGAAGCGGCTGGTGCAGGGGATGCGGGCGCACCGCCCCGGAAATACGCGCGTGGCGGAAGATGCAGCCTGGCACCCGCAAAATGGTTCTCAAGGATATAAAGCGTCGGCTACAGCGCCTGATGGATCAGGGTAGAGCGCAGGAAGTCACCTCGAACGCTCATCCCGGAACCAGCCACCTCGGCGCGCGAGGCTTCTCGCCGCGCGCCGCAAGCCAATCGGCAGCGTCACCCGACGCAGCATCCTGTGCGCCCATTGAGACCAGGGGAACGTAGTCGGCACCTTCGGGCCGACGAGCCCTAAGACCGCGCTCGGCCGCTGCTCATTGTATCTGCTCGCTCATTTTCCCGTTTCCTTCAGATAGTCGGGCCGTTCTCCGGCTGGACATCAGCCGCGACGCCCAGGCGGTGATCGCCGGCAACACCAGCAAGGTCAGCGCCGTCGAGGTAATGAGTCCGCCGATGACGACCGTCGCCAGCGGCCGTTGCACTTCAGCGCCGGTGCCGGTCGCGAGCGCCATCGGCACGAATCCGAGCGAGGCTACCAACGCCGTCATCAGCACCGGCCGCACGCGCTCCATCGCCCCGTCGATGATCGCCTTATCCTCGTCCTCGCCGTCCTCACGGTGTTTTCGGATCGCGCCCATCATCACGAGTCCGTTGAGCACGGCCACGCCCGACAGCGCGATGAACCCGACCGCCGCGGTGATCGAGAACGGAATGCTGCGCAGCAGCAGCGCGAAGACGCCGCCCGCCAGCGCCATGGGCACGGCCGAGAACACGATCGCCGCCGGCACCAAGCCGCCGAGCGCCATGTAGAGCAGCCCGTAGATCGCCAGGAAACAGATCGGCACCACGATCATCAGGCGCAGCCGCGCCGATTGCAGACTCTCGAAGGTGCCGCCCCAGCCCGTGTACATTCCCGGGGGGAGCTGCATGGCTCCGATCTTCGCTTCCGCGTCTTTGACGAAGCTGCCGAGGTCGCGGCCGCGCACATTGACCTGGACGATCACCATGCGCTTGCCGTTCTCGCGGCTGATCTGATTCAACCCCTGAGTGTAGCTGAACCGCGCCACCTCGCGCAGCGGGATCGAGCGCGCCGTCTGCCCTTCAGCCGTCGGCAGCATCACCGGGATCGCGCCCAGCGTCTCCAAATCGTCGCGTTGCGCGTCGGGGAGGCGGACCACCACCGAAAAGCGGCGATCCCCCTCGAACAGCAGCCCCGCCTCACGCCCGCCGAGCGCGGTCGACATGGTGTTCGCCACCTCCTCGACCGACAGCCCATAGCGGCCGGCCGCCTGCCGATCGACCTGGACGTCGAACGTCGGCGCGCCCGAGGTCTGTTCGGCGCTGACATCGCCCGCACCCGGGATGGTGCGGACCGCCGCGGCAATGCGTTGCGCCTGCGCGCTCATCGCTTCGAGATCGTCGCCGTAGAGCTTGATGGCGACGTCCGCGCGAACGCCGGCGATCAGCTCGTTGAACCGCATCTGGATCGGCTGCTGGATCTCCGTCCGGTTGCCGATAAGCAACTTCATCCGCTCCTCAATGCGGCGGATGATATCCTCGTTGCTCTTCACCTCGTCGGGCCACTGGTCCTTCGGCTTCGGGATGACGTAGGTGTCCGAGGCATTGGGCGGCATGGGATCGGTTCCGAGGTCGGCGTTGCCGTTCTTCGAGAAGACCAGCGCCACTTCCGGCAGCGTCTTCAAGGCGTCCTCGATCCGCATCTGCATCCCGGTCGACTGGTCGATTGACGCCGAGGGAACGCGGAAGTTGGTGACGGTGATGTCGCCCTCGTTAAGCTGCGGCATGAACTCCTCGCCGAGCAGGCCGAAGGCCAGCACCGCTGCGGCGAACATCCCGACGCCCCCAAGGATGAAGGGCATCGGCCGCTCGACCGCCTTGCGCAGGATGGGCGCATATTTCTCCTTGAACCAGCGGATCGGCCTCACCTCCGTCTCGCTGACCCGGCCCTTCACCACGATCGCGATCATCGCCGGCACGAAGGTCAGCGACAGCACGAAGGCCGACGCCAGCGCCAGCATCAGGGTGATCGCCATCGGCGCGAAGGTCTTGCCCTCCACCCCCTGGAAGGTGAGCAGCGGCACGAAGACGAGGAAGATGATGAGCTGACCATAGACGGTCGGCCGGATCATCTCCTGCGCCGCACCGACCACTTCGCTCAGCCGCTCGCGAAGGCTCAATAGACGGCCTTCATGCTCCTGTCGTTCGGCGAGACGACGCAGCGTGTTCTCGACGATGATAACCGCACCATCAACGATCAGCCCGAAATCGAGCGCGCCGAGGCTCATCAGGTTCCCCGACACGCCAAGCCCGTTCATGCCCGCCGCGGTCATCAACATGGTGATGGGGATGACGGTCGCGGTGATGAGCGCGGCGCGGACGTTGCCGAGCAGCAGGAACAACACGACGATGACCAGCAGCGCGCCTTCGATCAGATTCTTTTCCACCGTCGCGATGGTCGCGTTCACCAGCTTCGAGCGGTTATAGACCGGCTCCGCGAAGACGTCGGGCGGAAGCGCCTTGTTGATTTCGACCAGCTTGTCGGCAACGCTGGTCGCGACGATCCGGCTGTTCTCTCCTACCCGCATCAACACCGTCGAGATGACGGCTTCCGACCCCATGCGGCTTCCCGAGCCGGTGCGAACCGCACCGCCGATGACGACCTGGCCGACGTCCTTGACCCGCACGGGAACGCCGTTGCGGGTCGCGACGACCGCCTCCTGAATATCCTCGATCGACTTCAATCGCGCGTCGGCGCGAACGAGGAAGCTCTCGCCCGCGCGCCGCACATAGTTCGACCCCGCCGACAGGTTCGCCCGCTCCATCGCGTCGGCCAGCTCGGTGATCGAGAGGCCATAGGAGGCGAGCGCATTGAGGTTGGGTTCGATCAGGTATTGCTTGACGTATCCGCCATTGGAATCGACCCCGGCAACGCCGGCCACATTACGCATCTGCGGCCGGATGATCCAGTCCTGCACCGTGCGCAGATACGCCGCCCTCGCCAGTTCGGTCGTCAGCTGCTCGCCTTCCGGCGTCAGATAGCTACCGTCCGATTGCCAGCCCGGCTTGCCGTCGACATACACAGTCGCCTTGCCGTCAGGGTGGCGATAGGCGACCGAGTAGAAGAAAATCTCGCCGAGCCCGGTGCTGAGCGGCCCGAGGTTGGGTTGCACGCCCGCCGGAAGGCTGTCCTTCGCTTGGCTAAGCCGCTCCGTCACTTGCTGCCGCGCGAAGTAGATATCGGTCGCGTCGGTGAAGACGGCCGTGATCTGGCTGAAGCCGTTCCGCGAGATCGAGCGCGTCATTTCCAGGCCGGGGATGCCGGCCAGCGCGGTTTCGACCGGGTAAGTCACCTGCTTTTCGATATCGACCGGCCCCAGCGTCGGCACGAAGGCGCTGATCTGGACCTGCCGGTTGGTGACGTCGGGCACGGCGTCGATGGGCAGCTTGGTGATCTGCCACGCCCCCAAGACGACGACGAGCAGCGTCAGGAACGCTACCAGCCAGCGCATCCGGACGGAAAGCGAGAGGATGCCGGCGATCATTGCGCGGACTCCTTCTCGAGCTCGGCCTTGAGCAGGAAGGCATTGGCGGTCGCGATAGGCGTGCCGACAGTGAGGCCATCGATGATGCCGACCATGCCGCTCGACCGCGCACCGAGTTTGACGGCTTGCGCGCGGAAACCGCCGCGCGTGCGAACGAACACGACGCTCTGGTCGCCGAGCGATTGAATCGCATCTTGTGGCACCATCACGCCATGAGGCGTGGCCCCGCCACTGGCGAAGATGCGGGCCTGAACGAGCTGGCCAGGCAAAAGAACGCTGCTCCCCGCGGTGGGGGTGACGACGACCGTCGCGGCGCGTGACCGCGGATCGACTACGCCGGTCGCCGAGCGGACCCGGCCCTGGATCATCTGTCCGTCGTTGGTCACCAACTCGACACGATCGCCCGTGCGAACCCTGGTGGCATCAGCAGGCGGCACGTTAGCGGTAATCTGGAGTCGGCTCGGATCGACGATGCGGAACAACTCAGCCTCGGCCGCGACGAACTGGCCGAGCGCAGCGCTTGCGCTCGTTAAGCGTCCCGATACCGGACTGACGACCGCGACCGAGCGCCCGTCGCCGATCACGCCCGCTGCCCCCGCCGCGGCGCTCGCACGCTGCGCGTCGGCCTGAGCGACCGCGAGATTCGCCTGTGCGGTTTCATAGTCGGCCCGTGGGCTCACACCTTGACCCAGAAGCGTGCGTTCGCGCGCGAGCTGGCGGCTCGCCAGCGTGACCCGCGCCGCTGCTGCTGCGCGATCGGCCGCGATCTGCGAGGCGTCGCGGCTTTCGACCAGTGCGAGCGTCTGCCCGGCGCGAACGGGATCGCCGATCCGCACGAAAATGCGCGTCACCGTGCCAGGTGCGCGGGCCGTCAGCACCGCTTCCGCATCAGGCGCAGCATCGACCGTTGCCGATGCGAGGACCGCCGCATCCAGCTCCCCGGCCGCGGCAGGAGCAACCGTAATTCCGGAAGCGGCAACCGCTTGAGGTGGCATCGCCACGATCGTGTTGGGCTTGGTTTTCGCTGCCGTATCGGCCGTAGCAACCGGAGCGGGTGGCGGAGCCTGGGTGACGCGCGCGACACCGAAGCCGAGTGCGGCAGCGGCGACGAGGCCCACGGCTGCGCCGGCATAAAGACGATTTTTATCGGTCATTGAACCGGTTCTCCGGTGATGGTGAGGCCCTGTAGGCGGGCCAGATTGGCGCGAGCGTCGAGGCGGCCGGCTTCGGCATCGAGGAGCGTGCCCCGTGCCAGGCCAAGGCTGCGCCGCGCTGCGATAAGTTCGATCAGTGGCGACTTGCCCGCCTCATAGGCGAGGCGCGCGAGCCGATAGCCCTCATTGGCGGTCGCCAGCGTCCGTTCGGCTGCCGCGGCGCGCTGGTCAGCCGCCTCGACGAGCGCCAGCCCGGCGCGCACGCCGGTTTCGGCATCGAGCCGCGCCGTAGCCGCCCGCGCTTCGGCACCTTGCAGATCGGCGCGCGCCGCAGCGACGTTGCCCCGATTACGGTCGAAGAAGGGTAGCGGGACGGCAATACCGGCGACGATTGCCGGGCCGCTCGCTACCCGGAGCTGGCGCACGCCGACTTGCGCGGTGACGTTGGGAATGGCGAGGCGCTGTTGCACCGTCACCGCCCGCGCCGCGGCTTCGCGCTCGGCTTCCGCCACGCGCACAGTTGTCGCCTGCATCGGATCGATCGGCCCGATCACGGGCTTCGCCTTCAACCGATCGAGGAGCGATTCCGAGATGCCGGTGAACGACGTCGGGACGCCCGCCAGCGCCGACAGGCGCGCCAGCGCGACGGTTTGCTGCGCGCGGGCCGTCTCCAGCTCGGCCTGGATCGTGTTGAGTTCGGTTTCGGCCTGGAGCTGTCGCAGCCGGGCTTCTTTTCCCGCGCCGACGAGAGCGCGTGCGACCGCCAAGTCCTCGCCGGCCTCGTCAACCTGGCTTTGCGCGACACCGATCCGACGTTCGGCGATCTCGGCACCGGCATAGGCGCGCGCCAGCTCGGTCGCATAGGCAAGGCGTCCGTCAAGTCCGCGCGCCTGTGCGGCAACGATGCCGGCCTCCCCGGCTGCGATCCGTGCCGATCGCTTGCCGCCGAGTTCGAGCGGCTGATCGATCTGGAATGTCGTCTGTTGCTGGTCGGTCGCGTTCCGGGAGCGGTCGCCGATGAAGTTCTCGGCATCGACACTGAGCGAAGGGTTCGGACGCGCGCGCGCTTGGAGGGCTAAGCCCTCAGCGCGCGCGACATCTGCATCGAGCGCCGTGACCCGAGGTGTATCGCGCGCTTGGCGCAGAAGTTGTGCGAAAGGGGGCGCGGTCTGCGACCACGCCGTGCCCGCGGGCAGCAGCGCCGCGAGCGTGCCGATCAGCGCAAGCGTGCGCTGACGGCCATGTTTGCCGTTCATTCCTATAATCCTCCGGGGGGTGAACCTGCGACGCTCGCGCGCCAGCTCGGGTCAGCCTTTCGGAGGTCTCAATAGCTTGGACGGGTCGAGACCGCTTTGCGAAACTGGCAGGACAGTCGTCCAGATCAACTGCCTCAACAGCACGAAATCGGGCATCAGCAGCTGCCCCGCTGCTGCGAGCCACTGGCCGGTCGCATGTGCCAGGACATGGACGGGGCCATCGGAATCGCTTTCACCGGACTTTTCGTGCGAATCCTCGGCCGATGACGTCTGAACGGGGGCATGGTCATGGATGGATGCGCTATGCCAACCCGACAGCGCGCTCAGCCCGAACATCGCCACAAGCGCCAACAAGGCGCCGAGCAGCGTGGAACAGGGATGGTGAACGATCACGCTCGATACCCTACGGTCCGGACCGGTGAGCGACAAGGCCGTCACGCGCCCGGCCATTTCGGATGCCGCCGGTCGATCACATAGGAATGGTCGCCCTGCGCATGGACGCGCCGATGCGGATCGTCAGCATCGAGATCGCCATGTTCGTGCGCAACCACATCGGGATCGTTCGATGGCCACAGCCAGAGCGCGGCGACCGTTCCGATCGCCGCGAGTGCCGCCATCGCGCCGAATGCGGCCGTCATGCCGAAGCGGGCGCCGAGTTGCCCAACCAACGGATAGCAAAGCAGCCAGCACACGTGACTGAGGGCGAATTGCGCTGCGAACAAGGTCGGGCGGTCCTCCGCGTTCGCCGATCGCTTGAGCAAGCGGCCCGAAGGCGTCACGCTCGCCGAATAGGCGACCCCCATGACGAGCCAGCCACCGAGCAGGACGTGCCAATAGGTCGTCCCCGGCGCCATCGTCGCGGTGATCCCAGCGAGCGCTGCAAGCGCCAAGGTCAGCACGGCCGCGGCGATCAACATGACCGTCCGATCCGCGACGCGATCGAGGATGCGTGGCAAGGTAAGCGCGGCGGTGATCGACCCACCCCCGAACGCCGCGAGCGTCAGCGCGACATCGCGCTGCGTCAGCCCTAACCCCCGCACGATGACGACGGTGTTGACGATGACCATCGCGCTCGCCGCTGCCGCGGTCAGCGTCAGCGCGAGGAGGCCGCGCAGTCGCGGCGTCGCGAGATAGATGCGCGTGCCCCGCGTCGTCTTGTCGTAGATGCCGCCCTCCGCCTCGACAGGTGCCGGGCGGGGCAGAACGGTTGAAACCACCAGCAATGCCGATGAGACGAAGCCGATCGCGGTGCCCGAGAAGAGCCAGTGATAGCTCATCACCGTGAGCAGCCCGGCAGCGAGAATGGGGCTCGTGAGGCTCTCCATGTCATAGGCGAGCCGCGAAAGGGACAAAGCGCGGGTATAGTCGCGTTCCTCTGGCAGCACGTCCGGGATCGTCGCCTGAAAGGTCGGCGTGAACGCGGCCGATGCCGATTGCAGCACGAAGATCAGGACATAGACCTCCCAGACCTGATTCACGAACGGCAGGCAGAGCGCGACTGCGGCGCGGATCACGTCCATGCCGACCAGCAGCGCACGGCGCGGCACGCGATTGGCGAAGGCGCCGGCGATCGGCGCAACGCCGATATAGGCGACCATCTTAATGGCGAGTGCGGTGCCCAGCACCGCGCCGGCGTTGCCGCCCGCGATGTCGTAAGCGAGCAGGCCGAGCGCCACGGTCGCGAGACCTGTTCCGATCAGCGCGATAACCTGCGCTAGGAAGAGGTGGCGGTATGTCCGATTGGCGAGAACGCTGAGCATAGCGCCCACTATCCCCCCAGGGGGATAGTGTCTATCCCCTATGGGGGATGCTCGACAGCACCGGCCGACAGACCTTACATAGGGGCATGGCTCACAATGCTCACACCAGTCACCCGGCTATCATCAAACGCCTGAATCGGGCCGCCGGCCATCTGCGCAGTATCGTCGGGATGATCGAGGAGGAGCGCCCCTGCGTCGACGTCGCGCAACAGCTTCAGGCGGTCGAGAACGCTGTCGCGAGCGCCAAGCGGGCACTCATCAACGACCATATCGACCATTGCCTTGTCCACGCCGAGGAAGGCGAAGGCACTCAGCACGCGGTCGCTCAGTTCCGTGCGATTTCTAAATACTGGTAGACCATCATCACCGGCCATCCAAGGTGCAGCCGCCGCCAGCTTAATCAGGACTGCTTGCTGTTACTGGGTATGGCTGATCTCACCTTAGACTAGAGAGTCGAAGTGAATATTCGCCTTCATAATTGAGGGATCGTTAATTAACGTCAGTCCGGGCAGGATGGACAAGGCAAGCTTACGTCTATTGGCTACACCAGCTTCGGCCCGCGAACGGCCGTTCGCGGGAGGTCACAACCGTTCGGATGAGACTGGGGTGGGCGGCG
The DNA here is from genome assembly GCA_903884945.1 of uncultured bacterium. GTDB lineage: Bacteria > Pseudomonadota > Alphaproteobacteria > Sphingomonadales > Sphingomonadaceae > Sphingomonas. The sequence continues at coordinate 9,173 of CAISGR010000085.1, read as the reverse complement.
CTGCTGTTCAGCGCCGTTGAGAGGCGCAGAGCCCCGGTTCACAATCACGCTACCTCGAAGCCGTGGGGATGCCCGACAGATCGGTCGCCGGGTCGATCTGCACTCCGGCTTCCTTCCGTTCCGAATAGCGATCGACGAGCTGCGCAGCATGGGGTCGAAGCAGCACCGTAAACCGCACCAACTCCTCCATCACGTCCGCGATCCGGTCGTAATAGCTGGACGGCTTCATGCGGCCCGCTTCATCGAACTCGTTGAACGCCTTGGCGACGCTCGATTGGTTCGGGATGGTGAACATCCGCATCCAGCGGCCGAGGACGCGCAGCGTGTTGACGCTGTTGAACGACTGCGACCCGGCCGACACCTGCATGACGGCGAGCGTGCGGCCCTGGGTCGGTCGCATCCCACCCATGTTAAGCGGCAGATGGTCAATCTGCGTTTTCATAATGCCGGTGACTTGCCCGTGACGCTCGGGCGAGCACCACACATGCCCTTCGGACCACATCGACAGTTCGCGCAGCTCGTGGACGGCCGGGTGATCGTCGCCGGCGACCTGATCGGGCAGCGGCAGCGCCGAAGGGTCATAGATGCGCGTTTCACACCCGAAGAATTGCAGCAGGCGCGCCGCTTCCTCGACACACAGCCGCGAAAACGACCGTTCGCGCAGGCTCCCGTAGAGCAGCAGGATACGCGGCGGCGGATCGCCCGCGCCGAGGCCAAGGGCGGGCCGATCGAGCGCATAGCGGCGATCGAGCGCAGGCAGGTTGTCGGCATCGAGGAGCTGGCGAAGCGGCATCAGGCGGTCGCGCCGCGCTCATACCAGCCCCGCGACCGCTTCACGATCGACACAACCGAGAGCATCACCGGCACTTCGACCAGCACGCCCACGACCGTCGCTAGCGCCGCGCCGGACTTCAATCCGAACAGCGATATCGCCGCGGCGACCGCCAGCTCGAAAAAGTTGGATGCGCCGATCAGCGCGGCCGGGGCGGCGACGCACCAGGCGACCCCGAACCGGCGCGAGAGCCAATAGGCGAGGCCGGCGTTGAGATAGACTTGGATGAGGATCGGCACGGCGAGGAGCGCGATCACCAGCGGTTGTGCGATGATTTGTTCGCCCTGGAATCCGAACAACAGCACCAGCGTCGCCAGCAGCGCGACCAGCGACACCGGCCCGAGGCGGGCGAGCAGCCGATCGAGCGCGGGCTTGCCCCCGCTCGCCAGCACGCCGCGCCGGATCACTTGGGCGACGATCACCGGCACGACGATGTAGAGCACGACCGACAGCAGCAGCGTATCCCACGGCACCGTGACCGAGGCGACGCCGAGCAGCAGCGCGACCAGCGGCGCGAACAGGAACACCATCAGCACGTCGTTCAGGGCGACTTGGGAGAGGGTATAGGTCGGCTCCCCCTCGCAGAGGTTCGACCACACGAACACCATCGCCGTGCAGGGCGCAGCGGCGAGCAGGATCAGCCCGGCGATGTAGGACGGTCCCTCTCCCGCCGGGAGCAACGGCGCGAACAGGTAGCCGATGAAGAAGGTGCCCAGCGCCGCCATCGAGAACGGCTTGACCGCCCAGTTGATGAACAGGGTCACGCCGACCCCTTTCCAATGTTGGCGAACGGAGCCGAGCGAGCCGAAGTCGATCTTGAGCAGCATCGGAATAATCATCAGCCAGATCAGGACGGCGACGACCAGGTTGACCCGCGCGACTTCCGCCGTGGCGATCGACGCGAACAGGCCGGGCAGGAGATGCCCCAGGGCGATGCCGGCGACGATGCACAGCGCCACCCAGATCGTGAGATAGCGTTCAAAGGTGCCGATGCCGGGGCGTGCCGGCGCGGGGCCGGCGACGGGCGCGATCGTGGACATGAGATTATTCCTTGGCGTTTGCGGCGACGTGCGCGCCGCGTTCATCGACAACCCGCTCGCCATCTTCCTTGGCGAAGGCCCCGAGCTGAGGCGCGGGGAGCAGATCGAGCACCGCTTCCGAGGGACGACAGAGCCTCACGCCGATCGGCGACACGACCAGCGGCCGGTTGATGAGGACCGGATGCGCCATCATCGCGTCCACTAGCGCATCGTCGGAGAGCGAGGCGTCGCCCAGCCCCAGCTCGACAAAGGGCGTTCCCTTTTCGCGCAGCAGCTCGCGCGGGGTGATTCCGGCGCGGTCGATCAGCTCGACCAGCAGCGCGCGCGAGGGCGGGGTTTTCAGATATTCAATGACGTGCGGCTCGATCCCGGCATTGCGGATCAGCCCTAGGACGTTGCGCGACGTGCCGCACGCGGGGTTGTGGTAGATAATGATATCGGTCGCCATCAAGCCACGTCCGACCGCGGCGAGGACGCGCCTTCGCCCTGCCCAATCTCGCGCACCTTGGCGGTAAGGGCAGAGGATTCGAGTTTGTCGATCGGCAGCGACGTGAACAGGTCGATGCGGTTTTCGAGATAGCGCAGCGCCATGACGAAGGCGCGCCGGCGCTCCATGTCGCTTCCCTCGATCGAGGACGGGTCTTCGATCCCCCAATGCCCCGTGACCGGATGCCCCGGCCACACCGGGCAGACTTCGCCAGCGGCATCGTCGCAAACGGTGAACACGAAATCCATGACCGGCGCGCCAGGCGCTGCGAACTCATCCCAGCTTTTCGAGCGCAGACCCTCGACCGGATAGTTGCAGTCAGCGAGCAGGGCGAGCGCGTCGGGGTTGACCGCCCCCTTGGGGAAGCTCCCGGCAGAGAAAGCGCGGAACCGCCCTCCCCGCTTGGCAAGCGCGCTTTCGGCGAGGATCGAGCGGGCGGAGTTGCCCGTGCAGAGGAATAGGACGTTGAACGTGCGATCAGCCATGACGTGATCCTTTCAGGCTGCCCGACAGGCCAGCAGCTCGTCGGCAAGGGGGTGGCACAGCTCGGCGCGGCCCTCGCAGCAGTCCTTCACCAGGAACAGCATGAGGGCGCGCAGCGCATCGAGGTCCGCCCGGTAGATGATCGAGCGGCTATACCGTTCGGAGCGGACCAAGCCGGCGCGCGCGAGAATGCCCAGGTGCGCCGACATGGTGTTTTGCGGCACGTCGAGTTGGCGGGCTATCTCGCCAGCCGCGAGGCCGTCCGGTTCATGTCGGACCAGCAGGCGGAACACGTCTAGGCGCGTGGCTTGGGCCAAAGCACCTAATGCGGGTATAGCCGACTCGTTTTCCATATATCCAGCATAGAGGATATGTTTGGCGCGTAGCAAGGCAGGCGTGATTGGGGACGCTCGATCGAGCGTCCGCGTTCTTGTCCCACCCACCCAACCCTTGGGACTTGGCCTGCGGCCCAGCGGGATTCACACGCCCCTCTACATATGATAATGTCCTTTATCGGATACTCTTTCTTGCCCAAAACCTGCTTTCGTGCGAAGGTGAATCATGGCTACCGTGGTCGATCCCACCCTCACCCGCTTCCGGGCGACGCTCGCCGAGCTTTACGGCGCGCGGCTTGACCGGGCGGTGCTGTTCGGCTCGCGTGCGCGCGGCGACGCGCGGCCGAGCTCGGATTACGACGTGGCGGTGTTCCTGACCTCGCTCCCCGACCGTTGGGCGGAGCTGGACCGGCTCGCCGACTTGCGGGTCCGCTTCCTGGACGAGACCGGCGCGTTCTTCGACGCCAAGCCCTACCCCGCGAGCGCCTGGCGCGACAGCTCACCATTGATGCACGAGATTCGCCGCGAGGGCGTGGAGCTGTGACGCCGCAGGCGGCGGCGTTCCTGGAGAAAGCCCGCAAGCTCCTCGCCGATGCTGACATCATGCTTGGGGCCAGCCTCAACGACGCGGCGGGGCGCAACGCCTATCTCGCGGGCTTCCACGCCGCCCAGGCGTTGATCTTCGAGCAGACCGGCAAAGTGCTCAAAACCCACAATGGGGTGCATAGCGAGTTCCAGCGGTTGACCAAGGACGACGCGGTGATCGGCGCCGCGCTGCGCTCGTTCCTGTCGCGCGCTTACAATCTCAAGGCTGTAGCCGATTATGAAACCGGCCCCGGATCGAGCGTGTCCCCGGAGCGAGCCGCCGAAGCGACCGCAACGGGCAAGGTATTCGCCGCCAAGATTGACGAGATACTGTCGGCAATCGGTCGACCCGACGCATGAACCAGCTCGCCCCCCTGCCCTCACCCGCGTTCACGCTCCCTGCGCTGGTCGCCGCGGCCGACGATCGCGCGCAATGCCGCTTTCTGGAGTTTTTCGCCGTTACCATCCGCAACCCGCATACCCGGCGCGCCTATGCGCGCGCGGCGGGCGAGTTCCTGGGTTGGTGCGAGGCGCGGGGCGTCGCGTCGATCGCGGCGGTGCAGCCACTCCACGTCGCCGCGTGGATCGAGGCGTTGGGGCGCGAGGTGAGCGCGCCGACCGTCAAGCAGCGGCTCGCGGGCGTCCGTCACCTGTTCGATTGGCTGGTAACGGGCCAGGTGGTGCCGACGAACCCGGCTGCGTCGGTGCGCGGCCCGGCGCACAGCGTCCGGCGCGGCAAGACCCCCGTGCTGGCCCCCGACGAGGCGCGCCGCTTGCTCGATGCGATCGACGTGACGACGCCGGCGGGGTTGCGCGATCGGGCGCTGATCGGATTGATGGTCTATTCGTTTGCGCGGATCGGCGCGGGCTTGGCGATGCGGGTGGAGGACGTGTTCGTGCAGAACCGGCGCCTGTGGGTGCGGCTGCACGAGAAGGGCGGCAAGCGCCACGAAATGCCGTGCCACCACAATCTTGAGGAGTACCTGACCGCGTATCTCGACGGATGCGAGCTGCGCGGCCAGGCCAAGGGCCCGCTGTTCCGCACGATCGCGCGCGGGACCAAGCGGCTAAGCGACACCCCCCTGCCCCAGGCCAACGCTTTTCAGATGGTGCGTCGGCGCGCTGGCGCGGCGGGCATCGCGACGGCGATCGGCAATCATTCCTTCCGCGCAACCGGCATCACCGCCTATCTGAAAAATGGCGGGACGTTGGAGCGCGCGGCGACGATGGCGAACCATGCGTCCACCCGCACCACCCAGCTTTACGATCGCCGCCCAGACGACGTGACGCTGGACGAGGTGGAGCGCGTGCTGATCTAGGCCGACCGGGCGCGCCCGTGCCGGGCCGCGCTCTATCTCCGCTGCGCTCCGACCGAGCCCCCGTGCCGGCGTCTCGTCCCTGACGGGCAACGATCGCTCGCGCGGGCGGGCCGAGGCCCGCATGAGGTCGGCGGCGTCGCCGACGAGGATCCCCGTCAAGTGGGGAAAGGGAGCGCCGCCCCCTCTCCCCAGCAACGGCAATCAGCCTGGCCGTGGCTCGCTGCGCTGCGCCCGCACCACCCCGGCAGATTCCCGTTGCCCCCCTCTCCCCCGCTGTTCGCCACGAGGCAGGGCCGATGGCGGAAGGCCATCGCCCCGAGGGCGATTTTGAGAAGGGAACGATGACATGGAGCAGGACAATCGCGAAAGTTGGCTGAACCGGGTGGCGGCAGGCATGGCTCCGCTGTTTACGGCATTGGGAACCCCCCTCCCCGACCGCGTGCGCGTCGCGATCGGGTTCACCAGCGCCGGGCGCAACGGTAAGGCGATCGGCGAGTGCTGGGATAACCGCCGCAGCGCGGACGGCCATTTTGAAATCTTCATCCGGCCGGACCTCGCGCACGCGCCCGACGCCATGCCGGCGCAGATCGCGGCGATCCTCGCGCACGAGTTGGTCCACGCCGCAGTCGGCATCCCGGCCGGACACGGAAAGGCGTTTAAACGTATCGCGCTGGGCCTGGGGCTGGTCGGGCCGATGCGCGCGACGACGCCGGGCGATGCGTTCCTTGCCGCCGTCGCGGCGATCCTTGCCGCCGCAGGCCCCCTACCCACGCCCGGCTCGATACCGGCGGACAGACCACCGCGCCGAAGAAGCAGGCAGCGCGGATGCTCAAATGCGAGTGTCAGGCTTGCGGCTACACCGTCAGGACCGCACGCAAATGGCTTGAGACGGCTGGCGCGCCACTATGCCCGATCGAGAGGCACGGGCCGATGCACCATGACCCGCTCGACAGCGATGGCGATGGTCCAGAGCCGTGATGCTCCCCTTTCCATTCAACCCGTATATGCGTATACAAGTATAACTCTATACCGGTAGGAGTGTAGCATGAAGGTTCTCGCCATCCTGTCGCAGAAAGGCGGCGTCGGAAAAACGACGCTGGCGACGTGCCTTGCCGTGGCGGCCGAGCAGGCAGGCAAGGAAGCCGCGATCATCGACCTGGACCCGCAGGCGACGGCCTCGTTCTGGAAAGATGTGCGCCAGCTCGACACGCCCGCTGTTGCTTCGATTCAGCCGGTGCGGCTTGCGGCAATGCTCAAGGCCTGTGCCGACGCCGGCACTGACCTTGTGGTGATCGACGGCGCGGCCGTCGCGCGTGATGTTGCCTACGAGGCGGCGCGTCACGCCGACTTCATCCTGGTCCCGACGAAGACGGCTGTGTTCGACACGATGAGCATGACGCACACGCTGGACGTGGTCCGGCAGCTCGATCGCGGCTTCGCCGTCGTGCTGACGTTCGTCCCGCCCCAAGGACAGGAGACGGGCGATGCGATGAAAGCGGTCGAGGAGCTGGGCGCGGCGGTCTGTCCGGTGACGATAGGCAACCGCAAGGCGTTCTTCCGCGCGCAGGCCGCAGGCCAGGCCGTGCAGGAGTATGAGCCGAACGGCCCGGCCGCAGCCGAAATCAACCGGTTATACGAGTATACGGCTATACGCCTATACGACAAGGTGGAGGCAGCGTAATGGCAAAGGGCAACACGCTTCAGGCGATGCTCGACCGCGCCAAGGTCGGCGGCGAGACGCCGGCGACGGCCGCGCCGATCGCCTCGACCGCATCATCGCCCGCCAGAATTACGCCGGGCGGTCGACAGGGCACCAAGCTGATCGGCGGGCACTTCGCGCCCGAGGTCAGCACGCAGCTCCGTATCCTCGCGGCCGAGGAGGGAACGACGGTGCAGAGCCTGTTGGCGGAGGCGCTGGACGACTTGTTCGTGAAGAAGGGCAAGGGCCGCGTTGCGCGCAGCGTATAGCCGTATATCTGTATACGCCTATACGAGCGGCAATGAAAAGTGAGTTTTGGGGTAGGGGCTCACCTTTCGCCGAGTGGTGCACTGAAATCGACCAGGACCGGCATTTCGGGGATTCCGCCGCGCAGCTTGGCGCGCCGCACGATGCTGTGCTGGTCGATCAGATTCTGTGCGTCGCGCTTGCCGGTGGAGGTTTTCGGGAACCAGTGAAGCGCGACCCGCTCGACCTTGCGGCCCTTCTTGATCGGCGTGAAATCGACATAGAAAGGGCAGAGCTTGTTGATTTCTTCGACCGCGACCTTGAGACAGTATTTGTTGAGGTCGGCAAAGCGTTCGAGCTTGCCATCCGGCACGTTGAGCAGACCGCGCAGCTCCTCAAGCGTGAACTCTTCCCGTTGCTTGTATTCGAGGCCGATACGACGCTCGATCATCTCATAGAGGCACAGCGCGTATTTCGACTCGAAACAATACATCACCTGCGTCTTGAGGCGGGCATAGACCTCGCTGTTCCGCAATATCTCGATTAGCTCTTCGGGAATCCGGTAGTGAAGAAAGCCGTCCTTTTCGAGGCTTTCGTCGCTCGGGCCGAGAAGCTGGACGCGGCGCTTGTAAGTCTTGCCCGCCTTGCGGATGGTGACGATCGCGATGGTGCCCATCAGGCGCAGCAGCGAGCTTTCGACCCGCTCGTTGCCTTGGTGCGTGCCCTTGAGCGCCGATTTGGCGATGCGGTGGACAATCGGTTCACCGATCCGCTCCCAAGCGTTGGCGATCAGCAGGTTGTAGATGCGGCGATCGGCAAGGGTGAGGGGACTCAGCTCGACAATATCGACCAGCTCGCCGGGCTTGACGATCTCGCCATAATTGGCGGGATCGAACGGGTTGCCGCGCCCCTTTTGCGCCAAGGTGCGGTAGGTCAGATCGACGACGGCGGGCTGTGACGACATAGGCACGTCCAACGGTGAGTAAGAGAAAGTTACCGGCTCACCTTACTGCCAATTGTGAGCTAAGCAAATCCTTTAGCTCCCCGATCAGCGGGGAGGGCCTACCCCAAAACTCACCGACGACCAGGACGGGGGAGACCGCCTACCCGAAAGCTCACCGGACCCCGCCCCAACACTCACTTTAACCGACCCCAAAGCTCACCACAGGCTACCCCGAAACTCACGCGACTCATCCCCAAAGCTCACCTTTCGAGGCGGTTTTCCTCAGAAATCCAACGGTTTCTCGACCCTGAATCTTGAATCTAAGAAGAATCATTGAATCTGAACACGAACGGTGAGTTTTGGGGTAGCCTCACCTGTGGATAAGTCGCAGCTCTAGCAACCGAGGAAGGGAGAAACGGAATCGGCCTAGCGGCCGATACGCCTTCGCTCGTCGCCGGCTACGCCGACGAGGATGCAGCCGACGATCGCACCTCACCACGACCGCCAGCACCAAGCTCAACCGTTCAAATGGCTTTCCAGGGAAGCCAAGCCCGACCGGAAGTGCATCATCGCGACCGAAGGTGTCTAGACAAACGGTCACAGGAGGCGATTTGTGAGCCGTGGAGCCTCAAAACGGGCAGGGGAGGGATCAGCCGGCCTTCGCTCGACAAACCGTCTCTACGAGGCTCTATCAGGGACCGGTGTGTAAAACCCCGATACGCCAAAGGTGAGGCGATACCCCAAAACTCACTTTTCGCCGCTGCGTTGGCGCGAGTGTATACGCCTATACGGGTATGCCCGCGTCGCGCTTCGTGCTTTCGAGAATCGATCACGCCGGATCGAACCGCCCGGCGAACTCGCGATCGGCATAGTAGCGAAGCTTGGCGGCGATGATCGGGCGTTGCCCGGCGAGGAACAGGAGCTGGCGATCGGGCTTGAGGGTGCGAACCTCATCAGGAGTGAGGAGCGCGCGACCGACATGCTGCTGCCCGTACGAAATCCCGGTCTGCTCCGCGTCGAGCGCGCGGCTCATTGTCTCGAACACGACGGTTTCCTGCCCCGCCAGGTCGGAGACGAGCTTGGCGCTATCCTGATCGTTGACCCCGAACACCTGGAGGACGCCGGCGTTGGACAGGAACGTGCCGGCGCGCTGCCCGTAGAGCGCGCGGAGCTGGTGGACGTCCTGCAGGATCGGCCAGAGCTG
>CAISGR010000084.1 GCA_903884945.1 uncultured bacterium | reverse complement strand
GCGGCACCGGCGTGACCGGCCGCGACGTCACCCCCGAGGCGATCGAGCGCGTCCAGGACAAGCCGATCCCCGGCTTCGGCGAATTGTTCCGCTGGCTCAGCTATCGAACGATCGGGACCTCCACGGTCCAGTCGCGCGCCTGCGCCTGCGTGACGCGCGGCACCTATATCTTCGCGCTCCCCGGCTCGACCGGCGCCGTCAAGGACGGCTGGGACGGCATCCTGAAGGACCAGCTCGACAGCCGGCACCGGCCGTGCAATTTCGTCGAGCTGATGCCGCGCCTGCTGGAACGCTGAGCGCCGCTCGGGACAATCGGCCGCCGTCCCGCCTGGCGCGCAGCGTCCCCGGTCAGGGCTTGCCGCTGCCGGCAGCCTCGCGCTTGTCCTTGATGAACGCGCCGAGCTGGCCATCCATCGAGGCGTACCAGTCGATATAGTCCTTGAAATTGTCGAAGGTCATGTTGCCGAGCGCCGAGACATAGACCGACTCAGCCAAATTCCCGTCCTCGTCGACCGCCACCTTCAGGAACCGCGACTTGGCATTCCACTCGTTCGCCATGGCGGTCGAGAAGAAGGGCTCCTTGTCGTAATAGCCATAGAGATCGAAGGAATCACACCCGGCGTCGTTCTTGCAGCCGTAAAAGATCACCATGAATCCGCCGCCATTGGCACCGCTCTCGATATAGCTGCTGCCGTCCGGGGCCTTCTTGATTTCTGCCTTGTATCCCGCCTCCTGGAGGAGGGCAGCGACATTCTTCGCGTTGCTGACGTCCACCACGCGATCGGCGGCCATCGCCGCCGAAGGAGCGGTTATCAGGGCGAGCGCCAGCGCCAATAGTCGAATCCGCATGTTCTTGATCTCCCCTTCTCTGATAAGCATCAATCCGATCGTAAAATGCCCGGGCGCGATGCGCTGCGGCGCCGTTATGCGTGCGCGTCAGGCTGCATCGCCGCGAGCTCGTGGCCGGCGGGATCGCGAAAATGGAAGCGCCGTCCGCCGGGAAAGGCAAAGATCGGCAGCGTGATCGTGCCACCAGCAGCGCTCACCGCTTCCTCGGCCGCCTCGAGATCGTCGACCTCGATCACCGGCAGGAGGTGCGCGGTCCATTGGGACGAATCGCCATTGAGGCCCAGATCGGTGTCCCCCGTGGTCGTCGCGGCATAGTCGGGCCCGAAATCGGTAAAGGCGCAGCCGAAAGCCGATGCGTAAAATGCCTTGGTGGCCGGCACGTCGCGCACCGGCAGCTCGAGATAGTTGAAGCGCGCCATAAAAGCCTCCCGGATCGGTGCGTTCTTGCTATGTTCTGCTTGATTGACTAGGTTCAGTCAATGCCAAAATCCGAGGCGAAGTCAGGAGCGAAAGCCCGCCCGGTCCGGGGGGCCACGCTCAACCGGGAGAGCGTCAGGTTCAACCTGCCCCAGCGCGAGGCCGACGGCGACTGGCTGGACGATCGTGAACTGCTCGACGAGGGCGCGCCTCCCCTGCGCACCACGGTGACGGTAGAGACGCCGCGCACGATCATCACCCGCAATACCTCGCCCGACATCGGCTTCGATCGCTCGATCAATCCCTATCGCGGCTGCGAGCATGGCTGCATCTATTGCTTCGCGCGGCCGACCCATGCGTACCACGATCTCTCGCCCGGGCTCGATTTCGAGAGTCGGCTCTTCGCCAAGCCGGATGCACCGGCCCTGCTGCGAGCCGAGCTCGCGCGACGCGGCTATGTCGCGCGCCCGATCGCGTTCGGAACCAATACCGACCCCTATCAGCCGATCGAGGCCGATTGGCGGATCACCCGGCACTGTATCGAGATTCTCGCGGAGACGGGGCATCCGCTGACCATCACCACCAAGTCCGATCGCGTCACCCGCGATATCGATCTGCTCGCGCCGATGGCTGCCAGGGGCCTCGCCGCCGTCGCCGTGTCGGTCACCTCGCTCGACCCGCGCATCGCCATGACGGTCGAGCCCCGCGCCCCCGCACCGGAGCGGCGGCTGGCCGCCGTCCGCAAGCTGGCCGATGCCGGCATTCCCACTTATGTCTCGATCGCTCCCGTCATTCCGGCCATCACCGATCATGAAATGGAGCATCTGATCGAGCGCGCCGCCGAAGCCGGCGCCCATGGCGTCACCTTCATTCCCGTGCGCCTGCCCCATGAGGTCGCGCCGCTGTTCAGGGCCTGGCTCGACGCGCATTTTCCCGACCGTGCCGGCAAGGTCATGGCGACGATCCAGTCGATCCGCGGCGGGCGCGACAATGATCCGGGCTTCCACACCCGGATGCGCGGCAGCGGGCCCTGGGCCGAACTGCTGCGGACCCGCTTCAGGATCGCCTGCCGCAAGCACGGCCTGACCCGGGAATGGAAGCCGTTGCGGACCGACCTGTTCCGCCCGCCCGCCGGCCCGCAGGGCGAGCTGTTCGGCTGATCGGGCGCTGGGACTCGGCCGGGGCCGCGCCCTGAGTGGAATTGCTATCCGAGACCGTGACGCGAGTCTGAAACCAGGCCTCGGCAAGGCGCGATTCCGAGGTGGCGAGCGGCGACGGGAAAGCGATCAGCGGCGGTGCTTTCCCTTGCGGTCGCTCCGCCCGACGGCGGCGGCGGAGATTTTCGGCAACTCGGCGCGCTGGATCATGCCGTCGCCATTTTGATCGAGCATCGCGAAGCGCGCTTCGGCCGCCCGCTGGAATTCGCGCTCATCGACCCCACGATCGAAATTGGTATCGGCGACCATGACCGGCTCGGGAAAATCGAAATAGCTGAAGCGCGCCGCCCCGAGCCGGGCGTGGCCGGCATGGCTGTGCGATCCGCCCTCGCCGCCTTCGTCCCCGTCTCCGCTATCGGTGTCGGGCCTGTCCCCCTCGTCCGCCTCGACGCGAATCTCGGGCACCAGCTCCGATTCATAATAATCGATATCCCCGGGATCGATCGCGCCATCATGGTTGCGGTCGAGGAGCGCGAAGAAGCGCGCGGCATCCTGCTTGAACTCGGCGAGGCTCAGCGCGCCGTCATGATTGGCATCGGCCTGGTCGAACCACAGATCCTGCGGATCCCGGTCGCTGCGGAACGGCTCGCCCATCGGGCTGATGAAAAGCCGGCTGTGCCCGTCAGCCGTGGCGCCCGGGCCGGCCGGGGCCGGCGCGGAGGCCTGAGCGCCCGAGGCGCCCGCCACCATCAATGCCAGAGACGCCAGCAGGATTCCGACCATTGCTCACCTGTTCGTTCGAGTCGTCTCCCGGACCTTCATCAACGCCGTGTTTCACCCGTATTTCAAGGGCGTGCGCCAGCGCTTGCGCCGGTCCGGTCGCCGCGCTCGCCGGGACGTTACGGCTGCGTCAGGATCACGCCCGTCGTGCCCGGCTCAGCGCCGGTCGGCCCGGCACTTCATCAGCGGCTGGATGCGCGTGCCGAAATTCTCCACCCCCTCGAGGAAATCATCGAAGGTCAGCAGCACCCCGCCGGTGTTGGGCACGTCGGACATCTCGTCGAGCATCCGGGCGACGCTCGCATAGCTGCCCACCAGCGTGCCCATGTTGATGTTCACCGCCCCTTCGGGTGCGGCAAGCTGCCGCACATTGGTGGTGGCATTGTGCTTGTCCGCCGCACCCTGGTTGGCGAGCCAGGCGATCGCCTCCACATCGACGCCGTCATTGTACGACTGCCACTTCGCCGTCGCCTCCTCGTCGGTCTCGGCGGCAATGATCATGACGAGGACGAACACGGAGACGTCGCGGCCGGTTTTCGCCGTCGCCTCGGCGAGCCGCTCGTTGTTGAAGGCGAACGCCCTGGGGGTGTTGACGCCCTTGCCGAGGCAGAAGGCATAGTCGGCCCATTTCGCCGAGAAGGCGAGGCCCTCGTCGGACGAGCCGGCGCAGATGATCTTCATGTCGCCGCCCGGCGTCGGCCGGACGCGGCAATCCTCCATCTGGTAATAGTCGCCCTTGAAATCGGAAACGCCGGTTGCCCAGAGTTCACGCAGGATATGGGCATATTCGTCGAGCATCTTGTAACGGTTGCGAAAATGTTCGTCTCCCGGCCACATGCCCATCTGGCTATATTCCGGCCGCTGCCACCCGGTGATCAGGTTCAGCCCGAAGCGCCCGTGGCTGATCGAATCGATCGTGTTGCACATCCGCGCCGCAAAGGCCGGCGGGATGACGAGGGTCGGGCAGGTCGCGTAGATCTTGATCCGTTCGGTGACCGCGGCAAGGCCCGCCATCAGCGTGAAGCTCTCCAGGCCATATTCCCAGAATTCGGTCTTGCCGCCGAAGCCGCGCAGCTTGATCATCGAGAGCAGGAAATCGAGCCCGTGCTTCTCGGCGCTCAGCGCGATCGCCTTGTTGAGATCGAAGCTCGGCTTGTACTGCGGGGCATTCTCCGAGATCAGCCAGCCATTGTTGTTGATGGGCACGAAGACGCCGACTTGCATATCCTGGCTCCTATTGCGGTGAGTCGCCGGCGAACCACGCCAGCACGGTCTGGTTGAAAGTGTCGGCGCAGGTCACGTTGATGGCGTGCCCGCCGGTCGGGCGCAGGACCAGGCGGGCATTGGGCAGGCCGTCGGCGAGGCGCCGCGCTGCGTTGGATGGCACGAGCATGTCGTCGGCCGAAGCCATGACCAGCACCGGCGCGGCGATCTCGCCCAGCCGGCCGGCGGCATCGAAGGCCGCCAGCGCCGCGATCCGTTTCTCCATCGTCTCCCGCCCCGGAAACTGCGCAAGCTGATGCGGCAGTTCGGCATCGAGTTCGGCGCTGTGCTCGGATATCCAGTTGGCCGGGAAGAGGAAGATCGGCTGTGCGCGCAGATAAGCCTCCGGGCCGGCACCGCGCAGCAGGGCCAGCCGCGCGTCGAAGCAACGGAGGAAATGCGGATCGGCCTTCGCCCAGCCATTGACTACGGCGATCCGGTTGACCCGGGCCGGTGCCTTGAGCGCCAGTGCCAGCGCCGCGATCCCGCCGGCGGCATGGCCCATGACGTGCGCCCCGCCGATCCCGAGTCCGTCCATCAGCAGCAGCATGTCGTCGGCGAACTGCTCCACGGTCACCGCATCGGGCAGCGCCCGGTCGCTCCGCCCGGTCCCGCGGTGATCGTAAAGGATGACGCGGAAGCGCTCGGCGAGGGCGGGCAGGTTCGGCAACCAATAATTGCCGGATCCGCCGAGGCCGGCCGAGAGGATCAGCGGCTCGCCGCCCTCCGGGCCGTGGAGCTCATAATGGAGACCCGCGATGTGCGGCATCAGCCGATATGCGCCACGCTGGCGATCTCGACCAGGCAATCGGGCTTCACCAGATCGCACCTGACGCAGTAGCGCGCCGGCTTCGCCCCGGGGAAATACTCGGCATAGACCGCGTTGAAGGCGGCATAATCCGCCAGGTCCTTCAGGAAGATGTGGTTCATCGCCACGTCCGCCAGAGTGGCGCCGGCTGCCTCGAGCGTGATCCTGATGACATCGAGCACATGGCGTGTCTGCGCCGCCGCATCGCCGACATGGAGGACGGCGCCGCCCTCCCCCAGTGCCAGCACGCCCGATACGTAGACGGTGTTCCCCGCCTTCGCGCCGGCTGAATAGGGGGCGATCGGGGTCGGGAACTGGGGCGGATTGATCGGTTCGAAGGGCATGGGCTACTCCTTGGGGGCCTGGCCGAAACTGCCGCAGAAATCGGCGACGGTCGAAACCCAGCCGAAGAATTTCTCGACATTGTAGACAGTCGCCTGCTGCATCGGCTCCGGGCCGAGATGATGCGTCGCGTCCTCGAGCATCACGCCGAAATATTCGAGATGAAAGCCGTCGCGGAGGGTGGATTCGACGCAGACGTTCGTCGCGATGCCGACGAACACGATCGTGCGGATCCCGCGTGCGCGCAGCGTGCTGTCGAGCTGCGAGTTGAAGAAGGCGCTGTAGCGGGTCTTGTGGAGCGAGATGTCGCCGGGCCGGGGCTTCAGCGCATCGACCAGTTCATAGTCCCACCCGCCCCGCGCGAGCAGCTTGCCCGCGAGTTCCGGGCGCTTGCGCATCGTCTTCAGCGCGTTCGACTTGTGCCAGTTGGGAGAACCCGGACCGCCCGCCTCGACATAGTCGGGATCCCAGCCATTCTGCAGGAAGATCACCTGGACGCCCGCGGCGCGGGCGGTCTCGAGCACCGTTGCGATCTTGCCGATCGTGCCCGCCGCGGCCGCAATGTCGAACCCTGCCTGGTCGACATAGCCGCCGGGAGACGCATAGGCATTCTGCATGTCGATCACCACGACAGCCGTTTCGGCCGGCGAGAGGCGTAGCGCCTCGGGCCGCGCGGGCAGCGTCACCGACCCGGCTGGGCTTCCCACGTCGATCGTCCCGCTCTCCTCGGCCACCCGCCAACTCCCTGAATCCAGCCGGGTAGCTTGGACCAGTCCGGGATCGCCCGCAAGCCGGGCTTGTTCGCCGCCCGCGCTTTGCCCATGATGGGCGCGGGTCGCTTTCCAACGAGGGAGCGCACGCATGTTTTCGACCGAAAGCCTGATCCTGCAATTGAGCTATGCGCTGCTGATCGCAGCGGTTCTGGCACGAACCCCGCGCCGCATGCGCCTCCTTGTCGCCGCGGCGGGCCTCGTCACGCTCGTCCACGCTGCGATCGCGCCACCGGCCTATCCGGCGATCATCTGGATGGCGCTGTTGCTCGGGGCCTGGCTGCTGATGCTCTGGGCGGATCACCACCAAGGCACCAGGATGCGCTTCAGCGACGCCGAAGAGGCGATGCGGCGCACCTATCTCGCTGGGCTTCCGCGCGGCGCTGCCCGCCAGTTCATCGACCAGGGCCTGTGGCTGCGCGGGCAGGCCGGCGATCAGCTCACGTGCGAGGGCGCGCCGGTTGCGAACCTCTATTATCTCGTCAGCGGCGAGGCATGCGTGATCAGCCAGGGGCGGCAGGTCGGCATCTGTCGCGCCGGGGACCTGATCGGGGAAGCCACCATCCTGTCCGGCGATGCCGCGACGGCGAGTGTGACCGTCAGCGCGCCTGCCGAATTCTGGTGCGCGCCGACCCCGGCATTGCGGCGCTTTCTCGACGATCACGAGGGGCTGCGGAGCGCGATCGAGCGCAGCTTCTCGAACGCCGTCAAGGAAAAGCTGCGCGCCGCCAACCTAGCGATCGCCCGCCGGCCTGAGTGAAGGGCCCGCGCGTCACCGCGCCGGTGCGGACGGCGCCCCGTCAGGCAGCGGCCAGCTTGTAATCCTTGAAACGGGCGCGCAGCTCGGTCTTGAGCAGCTTTCCGGTCGCGGTATGGGGCAGGTCGTCGACGAAGTGGATTTCGTCGGGCAGCCACCATTTGGCGACATGGCTGGAGAGGTGGGCGGTGATCTCCGCCGGCGTGACCGTACTGCCCGGCTTGCGGACTACGAGGAGCAACGGGCGCTCGTCCCATTTGGGATGATAGATCCCGATCGCCGCGGCCTCGCCGACGCCAGGGCACCCGAGCGCTGCGTTTTCGAGTTCGACCGAGCTGATCCATTCTCCGCCGGACTTGATCACGTCCTTTGCACGGTCGGTGATCTGCATCGTCCCGTCGGGGTGGAGCACCGCGACATCCCCGGTATCGAACCAGTTGTCGGCGTCCACCGCGTCGCTGTCGGCCCTGAAATAGCGCTTGATCACCCAGGGGCCGCGAATCTGCAGCCGGCCCGAGCTCACGCCGTCGCGCGGCAGCACCACGCCATTGTCGTCGATGATGCGAAGTTCGACGCCGAACGGGATCTGCCCCTGCTTGGAAACATGATCGAGCTGATCCGACAGGCTCATCTCGTCCCAGTGCGGCGGCGGCGCACCGGCGGTACCGATCGGCGACGTCTCCGTCATGCCCCACAGGTGCTTGACCGTGACGCCCATGCCCATGATCCGCTCGATCATCGCGCGCGGCGCAGCCGCCCCCCCGATCGTGACCTGCTGAAGATGCCGCGGCTGCTCGCCGGTCGCATCCATATGCTGGAACATCGACAGCCAGACGGTCGGGACACCGGCCGAATGCGTGACCTTCTCCTCGTTCATGAGGCGACAAAGCACTGCCGGATCGTTGACTGCGGAATAGACGAATTTCGCGCCGGCCAGCGCGCCCGCGAAGGGCAGCCCCCAGGCGGCTGCATGGAACATGGGCACGACGGGCAATACCACGGCGCGCGACGACAGGTTGAACACCGCCGGCGCCACTTCGGCCATTGCGTGGATCAGGGTCGAGCGATGCTGGTAGAGCACGCCCTTGGGGTTTCCCGTCGTGCCGCTGGTGTAGCAGAGCATGCACGGATCGCGCTCCGGGCCTTCGACCCAGGCGTAATTGCCATCCTCCCGTGCGATCAGCGCCTCGAAGCCGTCGGGCCCGTCGCTGTCGAACACGATATAATGCTCGATGCTCGTCCATTCGGCCTTCAGCCGGTCGACGATCGGCTGGAACGCCCGGTCGTAGAACAGCACCCGGTCTTCGGCATGATTGGCGATATAGACGAGCTGTTCGTCGAACAGGCGCGGATTGAGCGTGTGGATCACCCCGCCCATGCCGATCGCGCCATACCAGGCGACGAGATGACGGCTGTGGTTCATCCCCAGCGTCGCGATCCGGTCGCCGGGTTTGCAGCCCATTTTCTCAAGGGCTTGCGCAAGTTTCCGCGCGTCACGGGCGATACCGGACCAGCTGGTCCGCGTCTCGCTTCCATCCGCCCAGACGCTGACGATCTCCCGGCCGCCATGCTCGCGCTCGGCATGATCGAGCAACCGCGGCACTCGCAACTCGAAATCCTGCATTCCGCCCAGCATCAACGCACTCTCCCTATCGGCTCAGCCGACCAGCGCCAGCCTCGTCTCGGAGGTCTTCAGCGCGACATTGCTAATATCCTGCAGATTCTCGATGCGGGTCGCAAGCTCGCCATCGAGCAGGAAGTCCCGCCCGAGCAGGATCCGGGCGGTTCCGCCATCCGGCAGCGCCGCGTTCACCCACACCTCGCCCCGGGCGCCACGGACCTCGGCCAGCACGGCACCGAGCGCTGCCATGCCCGCCGGGGTCGCGACGGAGAGTTCCATCACGAAGCGTGCGGTATTGGCCAGGCTTTCGAACGGCTGGATGCGCTTGACGGTCACGCGCGGCGTTTCCTCGCCCGGCCGGCGATCGAGTTCGACCGTCACCAGCCCGCACCCGCCGTTGCGCGCCGCCTCCTCGAGGTCCGCCGCGACCGCATCGTCGAAGCAGGTCGCGATGAACTGGCCGGAAGGATCGGACAGCGTCGCCATCAGATAGCGCTTGCCCCGCGCCGAGGTCCGCCAGCGCGCATCCTCGACCAGCGCCGCCATCATCGCGCCCGAACGCGAACCGTCGTCGGGAATCGAAAGCTCGCCCAGCGCGGCGTAGCTGCGCGCGCCGTGCATCTTGGCCAGGTGCGAATGGCGGTCGACGGGATGGGCCGAGAAATAGAAGCCGAACGCCTCCTTTTCCTGTTCCATCCGCTGCGCCAGCGTCCAGCGCGCTGAAAGCGGGAACTTGATCGGCGGCTCGGCGGCATCGGCGCCCCCGAACAACCCGCCCTGCCCGCTTGCCTTCATGTCATGGACCCGCGCGGCCGTGGCAAGGATGGTCTCGGCTGTCGCGTAGATGCCCGCGCGGTTGGGATCGATCGAATCGAAGGCGCCGGCCGCTGCCAGCGTCTCGAGCTGGCGCTTGTTCATGAGGCGCGGATCGACGCGCCGTGCAAGCTCGTCGAGCGTCGCGAACGGGCCATTCTCGTCGCGCTCGGCGACCAGCTTCTCCATCGCGCCCTCGCCCACGCTCTTCAGCGCGGCCAGCGCATAGCGCACGGCATGGCCATTTTCGGTCGCCTCGACCGAAAATTCGGCTTCGCTGCGATTGATGTCCGGTGGCAGGCACTCGACGCCCATGCGGCGCATGTCGTCGGCGAACACGCCGAGCTTGTCCGTCAGCGTCATGTCATAGCACATCGAGGCGGCGTAGAATTCCTCGGGATAATGCGCCTTCAGCCATGCCGTCTGATAGGCCAGCAGGGCATAGGCGGCGGCGTGCGACTTGTTGAAGCCATAGCCCGCGAACTTGTCGATCAAGTCGAACAGCTCGTTGGCCTTGTCGACGGGGATCTTGTTGACGTTGGTGCAGCCCTCGACGAACCCGGCGCGCTGGGCATCCATCTCCGCCTTGATCTTCTTGCCCATCGCGCGGCGCAGAAGATCGGCCTGGCCGAGGCTGTAGCCGGCCAGGATCTGCGCCGCCTGCATCACCTGTTCCTGATAGACGAAAATCCCATAGGTTTCGGACAGGATGCCTTCGAGCAGCGGGTGCGGATAGGTGATGTCCTCCCGCCCGTTCTTGCGCGCGCCGAAGCTCGGGATATTGTCCATCGGGCCCGGCCGGTAGAGCGAGACGAGCGCGATGATGTCGCCGAAATTGGATGGGCGAACGGCTGCGAGCGTGCGCCGCATGCCCTCCGATTCCAGCTGGAACACGCCGACCGTGTCGCCTTTCTGGAGCAGCTTGTAGACGCCCTCGTCATCCCATTCGAGTGCGTCGAGGTCGACGATGATATTACGGTTACCAAGAAGTTGCACGGCTTTCTTGAGAACCGATAGCGTCTTCAGCCCGAGAAAGTCGAACTTCACCAGCCCGGCGCCCTCGACATATTTCATGTCGAACTGCGTCACGGGCATGTCCGAGCGCGGATCGCGGTAGAGCGGCACCAGCTCGGCGAGCGGGCGGTCGCCGATCACCACGCCGGCGGCATGGGTCGAGCTGTGCCGCGGCAGGCCTTCCAGCTTCATCGCAAGGTCGAGCAGGTGCCTGACCCCGCCATCGCTCTTGTACTCGGCGCGCAGCTCCGAAACGCCGTTCATCGCGCGTTCGAGCGTCCAGGGATCGGTCGGATGGTTCGGGATGAGCTTGGCGAGCCGATCGACCTGGCCATAGCTCATCTGCAGCACGCGCCCCGTATCCTTGAGCACCGCGCGCGCCTTCAGCTTACCGAAGGTGATGATCTGGGCGACCTGGTCGCGCCCATATTTCTCCTGGACGTAGCGGATCACCTCGCCACGCCGCGTTTCGCAGAAATCGATGTCGAAGTCGGGCATCGACACGCGTTCCGGGTTCAGGAAGCGCTCGAACAGCAGGCCGAGCTTCATCGGATCCAGGTCGGTGATGGTCAGTGCCCAGGCGACGACCGAACCGGCGCCCGAGCCACGCCCCGGGCCGACCGGAATGTCATGGTCCTTCGCCCATTTGATGAAATCGCCGACGATCAGGAAATAGCCGGGGAAGCCCATCTGGATGATGACGTCGAGTTCGAAATCGAGCCGGGCGACATAATCCGCTTCGGTCTTGCCGGCAGCCATGCCCTTCGCAAGCCGCGCCTTCAGCCCGGCATGGGCATCGCGCCGCAATGCCTCGGCTTCGGCGGCCGGATCGCCGGCGAGGCTCGGCAGGATCGGCTTGCGATAGGGCGCCATCACCGCGCAGCGTTGCGCGACGACCATGGTGTTCGCGATTGCCTCGGGCAGGTCGGCGAACAGCAGCTTCATGTCCTTGGCCGGCTTCATCCAGGCGTCGGGCGAGCTGCGCGGGCGATCGGCGCTTTCGATATAGGTCGAATTGGCGATGCACAGCATCGCATCATGCGCGTCGCCGAAATCCTGATCGGCATAGCAGCACGGATTGGTGGCGACGATCGGCAGGTTGCGGGCATAGGCGAGGTCGAGCAGCCCCGCTTCGGCCTTGCCCTCGGTCTCGTCGAGGCGGCGGACCAGCTCGATATAAAGCCGATCCGGAAACAGCGCCTGGAGACGATCGGCATAGGCGATCGCCCGATCATTCTGGCCCTCGGCGATGAGCCGGGTAAGCCCGCCCTCCCCGCCCGCGGTCAGCGCGATCAGGCCATCGGTTCGTCCTTCCAGCGCTGCGAAATCGACATGCGGAAGCAGTTCGAGCGGCCGGTCGAGATGCGCGCGTGAGACGAGCGCGCAGAGATTCTGATAGCCGGTCTCATCCTGGGCATAGAGCGCGAGCCAGTCGAGCGGCACTTCCACGCCCTCCGGCATGTCCGGTCGCGCCACGCCGAGCATCGTCCCGATGATCGGTTGTACGCCCGACGCCTTGCAGCCGTCCGAGAAGGCCATCGCTGCGTAAAGGCCATTCCGGTCGGTCAGCGCGGCTGCGGGAAAGCCAAGCTCCTGGGCACGCTTGGCGATCGCCTTTGGCTCGATCGCGCCGTCGAGCATCGTGTAGGACGAGAAGATACGCAGCGGGACGAAAGCGGAATGCATGAGGCGACTATGGGTCCCCTGCCCGATTCTGGAAAGCTTTTGCTACGAAAATCGGTCGAAGCGGTGACTCGGCCTGCCGTGCGGTCCGCCGCGGGTGAAACGCCCCCGTCAGCGCCACGCATCCGGTCGCGATCGGAGCCATGAGATACCGGCAGGCGCCGCATTACCGGCAGCGGGCGATGCCATCCGGGAAGGATTTTCCACATTGTCAGTGCCTTGCTCCACCGGCACCAGCCTTGCTCGGGGTCCGTCATGAACCGCGCCAATGCGGCCTCCGCAGGGAACGCAACGACCCCGCCATGGCGTTGACTTTATTGTCGCGACAATATAATTCATTGTCATGTCAACAAGTATCCACAGCGACGCCGATCGCATGCTCTACTGGCATGATCGGGTGTCTCAGGCGGTGGGGGCCGATCTGGAGCAGCGTTTTGCGGCCCACGGCGTGACGCCGTCGCAGTTCCGCCTCCTGGCGGCCCTGGCACGGCGCGATTCGGATACGGTTCGCGGGCTCGCCACCTCATTGCGCCTCGATGGCGCCGCGGTAACCCGGCTTGCCGACCGGCTCGAGGCCAAGGGCCTGGTGCAGCGCGCGCCCGATCCCACGGACGGGCGCTCGGTCCGGCTGTCGCTCAGCGCCGCCGGCACGGCGATCGTGCCCCTGCTCGATGCCGAGGCCAGCGCCCATGAACGCGCCTGGTTCGGGCCGCTCAGCTATTCGGAGCTTCGGCAGTACAAGCTCACGCTCGCCAAGCTGCTCCAGCGTTCGGGCGGCGGGCCGGACGAGGTGTGGCTGCGGCGCGAATTGTACTGAAGCATCGGCGCGCCGGCCCAGCCCATGCGGCCGGCCCTTGTTCACGAGCCCAAGACAGGGCTTCGTGCCAATCACCAACCCCAGTGATCGTCGGCCCGCGCTTGGGGAAAGACGGCCTAGGTCTTCTCTGTTGGCTTAGGTTGGATCGCCGACTCTGGCTGGTCATATTGATCTGATATTAGCTTCCCAAAATGTCAGTGAACCGCATGACATTTGGTCGCTGCGCTCATGATTCACCCGATCCGCAGGCTGGCGTAACGCGGCGCCGGGATTCCGGTCCCGACGCTCTTTCTCAATCCCGGAGCAATTTCTCGATATCGGCCTCGATATCCTCGGGCTTGGTCGTCGGCGCGTAGCGGGCCACGGTCTTGCCGGTGCGATCGACCAGGAACTTGGTGAAGTTCCACTTGATCGAGGTCGAGCCCATCAGGCCGGGCGCTTCCTTCCTGAGTCGCACGAACAACGGATCGGCGTCGGCTCCGTTGACGTCGATCTTGGCGAAGACGGGGAAGGTCACGTCATAGGTCAGCGTGCAGAAATTCGCGATTTCCGCCGCATCGCCGGGCTCCTGCCCACCGAACTGGTTGCAGGGAAAACCGAGAACCTCGAAACCGCGCTCCTTGTACTTGCGGTGCAGCGCCTCGAGTCCCTCATATTGCGGGGTGAAACCGCATTTGGACGCGGTGTTGACGATCAGCAGCACCTGGCCGGCATAGGCTGAAAGATCCGCGACGCTGCCGTCAGCCGCCGTGACGCTCATCTCGGTGATCGCGCTCATGCCCCGTTTCCCTCATCCCGTCTCGTGCGGGGCATCGTATCGCGCCCGGCGCCAAAACGCCACGGCACGGCGATCAGGCCAGCTTGCCGTCGTGCAGCCGCACCACCCGATCCATCTTCAGCGCCATCCGCTCGTTGTGCGTCGCGACCAGGGCGGCCGAGCCTTCGCCCCGCACGAGCCGGAGGAACTCGGCCAGCACGATATCGGCGGTCGCTTCGTCGAGATTGCCGGT
>CAISGR010000083.1 GCA_903884945.1 uncultured bacterium | reverse complement strand
GATCCTACCCCCGGCTCGGCAGGCCGTGGACCAGGGTGACGAACTGGCCGTCGGTGCCGCCGCGGCGGTGTTCGGAGAGCGCCTGGTATTCAGGATCGGCCCACCAGCTTTTGGCGGCCGCTTCGGACGGGAACTTGAAGATCACGATGCGGCCCGGCGGCGGCGCCTTGCCCTCCAGCGTTTCGGTGGCGTCGTCATAGGTGACGAACTCGCCGCCATAACGCTTGAGCAGGGGGAAGAAGCCCTTCTCGTAGACGCGATATGTGGCCGCGTCGCGGATCACGAAATTGGCGAGGATATAGACGGGGATATCGGTCATGGTCGGGCTCTTGTTGTTACTATATTTTCTATAGTAACTGGATTCGCGACCCTCCGGAACCCCAGACGTCAGGCGACCGGTTGGTGCCGGAGCTTATTCAGGAAGCCGGTTCGCCCGGCCATCAGCTCGCGCTCGCGGTGGATGATGGTCTTCCACATCGAGTCCGGCGCGGGATGGGCCCAGCCGAGTTCGCGCTCGGCCTTGCCCGAGCTGTAGTCGAGATGCACCCGGGTGGCATCGACGGTGTCGCGCGACATGAAGGCGGGCAGGCCGAGCGCGCGCAGCAGCGGCTCCATCGGCATCATCAGGGGCCGAGCCAGCCAGCGCGGCAGCCAGATCAGCGGCGCCATCGCGCCGGGATGGTGGCCCCAGAGGGCAAACAACGCGCGCAGGTCCATCGGCGGGCCGCAGAACAGATAATCGGAGCCGGGCGCAGCCTGTTCGACCGCGAGGCACAGGCCCTCCGCCAGCGCATCGACATCGACGAAGGCGAACACCGCATCGCCACCCCAGGCGATCGGCGGCAGTCGCGACAGCAGGTAGAGGCGGAGGAAATAGCCGAAAGCCGAGTGGTCATTGGCGCCGACCACGCCGTTGGGCATGGCGGTGACGAGGTTGAGGCCGCGGGCGCGCCAGGACAGCGCGACCTCGTGCGCCTCGGCCTTGCTGCGCTCGTAGGGGGTCAGGTAGACGCCGGTATGGCGCTGGCTCTCGTCGCGCGCGATCGAGGGCTGATCGGCAGGGCCGCTGCCGCCGAGCGCCCAGACCGTCGAGACGTAGACCGTCTTCGCCACGCCGGCCTTGAAGGCGGCGCCGAGAACGTTGTCGGTGCCGCCGACATTGACCTGCTGCATTCGTGCGCAGGTCGCGGCGTTGGCGCCGAGCTCATAGACGCCGGCATTATGCACGACGGCATCCATGCCGACCATTGCCTCGGCCAGCCCCTGGGCCCGGGTGACGTCGCCGTCGACCAGGATACAGCCCTGCGCCGCCAGCCACGCCGCCGGGATACTGAAGTGATCGCGCACCAGCGCATGGACTTCCCACCCGCGCGCCAGCATCCGCGTGACCAGCGCCTGGCCGATGAACCCGGTGGCGCCGGTGAGGAAGAGTTTCATGAGTCGGCCTTTTTATGAGGAACGGACTGTTGCCGGCATCGTAGCGCGCGGCGTCGGTGCCGTCGATCACGCCATACCGGGCAACCGCGGCCGGAGATGGGGGGAATGATAAGCCTGCGGATTGAAACTGTCACAGAACCGGGGCGATCGTGGCGCCCGGTTCGGCGCGCCGCCGGACCGGTCCCGCATTCAAGGTCCAGACGTGAAGTACACGATCAAGCTCGGCTCGCGCAGTCTCGGCATCGCCGGCGTCCTCCTCGCGACGGCGCTGCTGGGCTGCGCCCCCGGCCGGATCGTGTCGTTCACGGTCGCCGACCCTGCGACAAACGGGACATATAAGGCGGTCGACGCCCATGGCCTGGCCGATGGCGTGAGCTACCCGGTTCCCGGTGGTTCGCCCCGCTTCATTATCGATGGACTGGCGTATGACTCGGAGCAGGATATCCGGAGACTGATGCCGGTGATCGTCGCAGCCAAGGCAGGTTTCGTGCCACTGTCGCCGGAGCGGGCGGTGGGCTCGCTTCTGATCGTGCTGCCCTCTCGCACGATGATCGAAACCG
>CAISGR010000082.1 GCA_903884945.1 uncultured bacterium | reverse complement strand
TTGCCCGGTCTGCGGCTCGCCGGTCTATGCTGCCGCGCCGGAAAGGCCCGACACCGTCTCGCTGCGCGTCGGCGCGCTCACCCAGCGCGCCGATCTGCCGCCGGTGCTCCAGATCTGGTGCGATTCCGCCCTGCCCTGGGCGGGGGACCTGGCGGCGGTTCCGCGGCACGCGCGGCAATAGCCCGCAGCGTCAGTTCAGGCGAATACTTCCGTCAGCACTGCCGTGGCGGGCCCGTCCTTCCACTCGCGCAGTTCGACGTAGAGCGAGGTCTGGATCGTCGTGATGATCGCCGTCAGCACCGTCGTGATGAGGCCGCTCAGCACCAGCCATGCGATCGGCAGCCCGCGCGCGGTGATCGCCTGCAGTTCGCTCATGCCGTAGATGCTGAACACGAGCACCGCGATCAGTGCCGAGAATGCCCAGTAGAGCGCGATCATCATCAGGCCGATCGCGAACACCTGCCAGCGCGCGCCCTTGGTGAGATAGCGGCTCCGGCCAAAGGCCCCGAAGACGCCCGTCCGCTCCTCGACCAGTGCCGGTGCGGCAACCGCCCACATGGTGCACAGGATGATGCCCGGCACGAGCAGCAGGAAAAGGCCGAGCGTGATGCCAAGGCCGAACAGGATGCCCACCACGAACAGCGGCAGGATCACCCGCAGCCCCGCCGCCGCCGCTTCGCCGAAAGTCGCTTCGCGCCCCTCGCTATGGGCGACGGTGGCGCGCACCAGCGCGCCCTGGGTCAGCATCGAGAAGGCGATGCCGAGCAGCACCGTCACTGCCAGGACGGAGAAGAAGAACAGTGGCGTGATCACGCCGGTCGTCAGGTTCTGCTGCGAATATCCCAGCGTGCTCGCGCCGTAGTTCAGGATCAGCCCGGGCAGGGCGCCGAAGGCGAAGGAGATGCCGAAAACCGTCCCCGGATTGCTCCCCATCGTGGCGAAGGCCCGGCTGAGAATGCGCCCCACCGAGACGCTGCGATCCGGTATCGCCGCTGCCGTGCTTGCCATGATTTTCCCTCCGATTTGGATATACTTACGCCACCCACATGACCGCAGCGTGACGGTGCCCGGCGATGCTGTCCAGCGCATTATTCGTGATTGCGCGAAGACCG
Source organism: uncultured bacterium (assembly GCA_903884945.1). Taxonomy (GTDB): domain Bacteria; phylum Pseudomonadota; class Alphaproteobacteria; order Sphingomonadales; family Sphingomonadaceae; genus Sphingomonas. The sequence continues at coordinate 36,697 of CAISGR010000082.1, read as the reverse complement.
ACTTCGGCTAATCTCGATGGTGGGGCGAAACGCTGCCGGGGATAGATTGTGAGCGCGGGGAATTCGCACCAGGCGGCCGATAACGGCTTCGCTGCGGCACATGCGGCGCTGAAGGCGGATCCGTCGACTCAGTTCGTGCTCACGCCCGCGCCGCCCCGGCCCCCGCCGCCGCAATGGCTGGTCGATTTCTTCCACTGGCTCGGCCGGGTGCTCGAGCCGGTCGGGCGCTTCTTCGCCTGGCTGTCCAGCTTCATGCCCGACGTGCCCTATGCGCGGATCTTCCTGTGGACCGTCATCGCGCTGGCGGCCGCCGCGCTGTTGTGGGCGGCGTGGCAGCGGATCCGCCACGGGGAATGGCGCTTGCCGCGCTGGCGCCGCCGCAACGCCGTTGCGGCTGACGCGCCCGAACAGGAATGGGCGCCCGATGCCGCGCCCGTCCGCGCCTGGCTGCGCGAGGCCGATGCCATGGCCGCGCAGGGCCGTTTTGCCGAGGCAGTCCATCATCTGCTGTTCCGCTCGATCGAGGATATCGCGCAGCGCCGGCCACGCCTCGTCCGCCCGGCGCTGACCAGCCGCGAGCTTGCCGCGGCCGAGGCGATCCCGCCGTCCGCGCGCGATCTCTTCGCGCGGATTGCCCGTCTGGTCGAACAGAGCCTGTTCGGCGGTCGTCCGGTCGGGGCGGACGACTGGCAGGCGGCGCGCACCGCCTATGCCGATTTCGCCCTGCCCGGCACCTGGCGCGCATGAGCGACATCACCATCGGCCGCGGCTCCAGCGAAGACGGCACCTTCCGCGCGCGCACCGTCGTGCTGATCCTCGCGATCGGCATCATCGGTTTCATCGCCACGCTGGTGCTCGGTGCCTATGCGCCCGATCTGCGCTCGGGTCGCAACGGGGGCGCGCATGCTCTGTCCACTGCGGCGGTCGGCTATAGCGGACTGGTGCGCCTTGCCGAGGCGACCGGTCGCCACCCCCGGATCGTGCGCGACGAGCATCTGCTCGGGACTGAGGACCTCGTCGTCCTCACGCCCGAAACCGGCGCGACCAATATCGATGGCGCGCTCGCCCAGCGATCCGCCAGGCCGACCCTGATCGTCCTGCCGAAATGGGATATCGTCGCTGATCCGGCGCGGCAGGGCTGGGCGCGCTATACCGGGCTGAAGAGCCCGTACGATCCGGAGGGCGTGCTCGCCCCCAGGGACAAGCTCAAGGTCGCGCGGCACCGCAGCGGCGGCGTCGCGCTCGTCACATCGCCCGATCTGCCCGATACGATCCGCTTCGTCGCGCCGCGTCCGTTGCAGACCGTCTCGGGCGCCGGGCTGATCCCGCTGATCACGGATCCGCAGGGCCGCATCGTGCTCGGGCAACTGCCGGATCGCACCCTGTATGTTCTGGCCGATCCGGACCTTCTTTCCAACATCGGCATGGCCAGTGAGCGCCAGGCCCGCTCGGCGCTCGAACTGCTCGACTGGCTGAATTCGAACCAGGCGAAGTCGATCGTCTTCGATGTTACGCTGAACGGCTTCGGCCGCTCGCCGAGCCCGCTCAAGCTCGCCTTCGATCCGCCCTTTCTCGCGATGACGCTGACGGTGGCCGCCGCCGTGCTGCTCGCCGCCTGGCAGGCGGTCGCCCGCTTCGGCGCCCCGCGCCGCCGCGAACGCGCGATCGCCTTCGGCAAGGCCGCCCTGATCGACAACGCCGCCGCCCTGGTCCGCAAGGCTGGTCGCCAGGCGATGCTGGGCGGTCGTTATGTCGAGATGATTCGCGAACGCGCGGTCACCGTGTTCGGCATTTCGCCGCAGGTCCGCGACGGCGCGCTCGACGCCTATCTCGACGGGCTCGGCCGCAGCGCCCGTTTCTCTGAACTGGCGGAGCGTGCGAACGACGCGCGCGACCGCCACGAAGTGCTCTATGCGGCCCAGCGGCTGCACCAATGGTTATGGGAGAAGAACAGGTGACGACAGACGAGGTGCGCGCGCTCGCCGAGGCGATCCGCACGGAGATCCGCAAGGCCGTGGTCGGGCAGGAGGATACCGTCGAGATGATGCTCGTCGCGCTGTTCGCCGGCGGCCACATCCTGCTCGAAGGCCCGCCCGGCACCGCCAAGACGCTGCTCGCCCGAAGCTTCGCCCGGGTGGTCGGGCTCGATTTCGGGCGCATCCAGTTCACCCCCGATCTGATGCCCGGCGACATCATCGGCGCGAACCTGTTCAACTTCCAGACCTCGACCTTCACGCTCACCCGTGGCCCGATCTTCACTGACCTGCTGCTCGCCGACGAAATCAACCGCGCGCCGCCCAAGACCCAGGCCGCGCTGCTCGAGGCGATGCAGGAGCGCACCGTCACGATCGACGGCGAGAGCCTGCCGCTCGGCCAGCGCTTCATGGTGGTGGCGACGCAGAACCCGATCGAGCAGCAGGGGGTCTATCCGCTGCCCGAGGCGCAGCTCGATCGCTTCCTGTTCAAGCAGACGGTCGACTATCCATCGGCCGCTGAGGAGCGCCGCATCATCGCCACCCATGGCGCACAGCAAGCGACCATGGCGCCCGACGACTGGGGCGTGGAGCGGCGCACCGACGCAGCGACGATCGATGCCGCCGTCGCCCATGTCTCGACCGTCCGGCTGGTCGACGAGGTGGTCGATTACATCACTGCGCTCATCCGCGGCACGCGCGACGTCGCCGATCTCGAAAGCGGCGCGTCGCCCCGTGCCGGCGCGATGCTGGCCGGCGCGGCCCGCGCCCGCGCCGCGCTCGACGGCCGCGACTTCGTCATCCCCGACGACGTCAAGGCACTGGCGCCCGCATTGCTGCGCCATCGCCTGATCCTGTCGCCCGCCGCCGAGATCGACGGCCGGGCGATCGAGGATGTCGTTAAGAGCATCATCGAGACGATCGAGGCGCCGCGTTGATCTATCCGACGCGCACGGCGGTGCTGGCGGCGGCGGCGGGGGCTCCCGTCGCGCTGCTGGTCGCCGTGTTCCTGCCGGATCGCTGGTATGCGGGGCTTGCCTGGCCGGTCGCGGTGCTGCTGCTCACTGCGTTCGACGCGCTGTCCGGTGCGCGCACCGGGACCGCGACGATCGATCGCCTCCCCGCCGCGAGCGTGGGGGCGACGCTCGAGGCCAGGGTTGCCGTCACGCTCGGCGGCGGTGCTGCTCCCGCCTCCGCGGAGGTCGCCGTCGCGCCCGGCCCGCTGGTTTCGCTCGAGGATGACGGCCGGCTGTGGATCGCGCTTGCGGGCGGGCGCGGCGCGGCGATCCTGCCGATCGTCACCGTGCGCCGTGGCCTGGCCCGCTTCGATCGCCTGTGGCTGCGCTGGCGCGGCCCGCTCGGCCTGGCGTGGAAGCAGCGTTCGATCGCGATCGATACCGCTTTCCCGATCCTCCCCGATATCCGCCCGGTGCACGAGCGTGGCGCGCAGATCTTCCAGCGTCACGCGCTGCAGGGCCTGCTCGCCCAGATCGATCGCGGCGACGGCGCCGATTTCGATTCGCTCGTCGAATTCCGCTCGGGCATGGATCGCCGCGCAATCGACTGGAAGCAGTCGGCCCGCCATTCGAAGCTCCACGCCAAGGAATATCGTACCGAGCGCAACAACCAGATCGTCTTCGCGGTCGATGCCGGCCGCCAGATGTCGGAGCCGGTCGCCGGCCTGCCGCGAGTCGATCGCGCGGTCTCGGCGATGCTGCTCACCGCCTGGGTCGCGCTCAAGCTGGGTGATCGCGTCGCGCTCCACGCCTTCGATTCCCGCCCGCGCATCGCCAGCGGGCTGATCTCCGGCGCGGCCTCGTTCGCCGAGCTGCAGCGCCTCTCCGCCGGCATCGACTATAGCGGGGACGAGACCAATTACAGCTTTGCCCTCACCACGCTCGCGGCGCGGCTGACGCGCCGCTCGATGATCGTGCTGTTCACTGAATTCACTGATCTCACCAATGCCGAGTTCCTCGTCCGCGCCGCCGCGCGCCTGGTGAAGACACATCTGCTGCTGGTCGTGGTGCTGCGCGACGAGGAGGTCGAGACGATCGCCGATCGCCTGCCGCGCGAGGCCGATGACGTCACCCGCGCCGTCACCGCCGCCGCGCTGCTCAGGGACCGCCGGCTGGTGCATACCCGGCTCCAGCATCTCGGCGTGCATGTGATCGAGAGCGAGCACGACCGGGTGGGCGAGCGGCTCGTCGCCGGCTATGTCGATCTCAAGCGGAGGAACCTGTTGTGACGCGCGCACGATCCGCCTTCGTCGAGGCGCAGCCGATGCTGGTCAACGCGACGCGCTTCCGCAAGGTGCACGCCGCCGATTGGGAGCGGCTCGAGGCGCTCGTCACGCGCTGCGAGAAGCGCTCGGTCAGCGCCCTGGCGGACGATGATCTGCTCGCCCTGCCGCTGCTCTATCGTTCGGCGTTGTCCTCGCTGTCCGTCGCGCGCGAGACGTCGCTTGATCGCGCGCTCGTCACCTATCTCGAACAGCTCTGCACCCGCGCCTATTTCCAGATCTATGGCGTGCCGACCTCTGCCGCGCGCCAGCTCGCCCACTTCTTCCTGCACAGCTGGCCGGCGGCGGTCCGCTCGATCTGGCGCGAGACCCTGGTGTCGCTGCTGCTCACGATCGCCGGCGCCGTGGTCGGCTATCTCCTCGTCACGCAGAACCCGGCCTGGTTCTACGGCATGATTCCGGAAGGGCTTGCCGGCGGCCGCGATCCTACGGCTTCGGCCGCTGCCCTCAAGGCAACGCTCTATGGCGGAAAGGATCAGCCGCTCGCGACCTTCGCGACCTTCCTCTTCACCCATAACGCTCAGATTGCCATCTTCTCCTTCGCGCTGGGTTTTGCCTTCGCGGTGCCGACGGTGCTGCTCATCCTGTACAACGGGCTCATGCTCGGCGCGATGATGGCGGTGTTCGCGCCCAAGGGGCTCGGTTTCGAATTCGGCGGCTGGCTGGCGATCCACGGTACGACCGAGATGTTCGCGATCATCCTGTCGGGCGCCGCCGGCTTTCGCATCGGCACCGCCATCGCCTTTCCCGGCCGCCTGTCACGCGGCGATTCCGCGGTGCGCGCCGGGCAGGCCGGGGCGACCGTGATGGGTGGCACCATCGTCATGCTTGCCGTCGCCGGCCTGCTGGAGGGCATCGGCCGCCAGACCGTGGTCAACGATCTCAACCGCTATGCGATCGGCCTTGCCATGCTGGCCGGCTGGCTCGTCTATTTCTATCTGCCGCGGAGGCGTGATGCGCTGGCCATTCCGAGGTAGGCCGAAGGGCCCTCAGTCGCTGCGCCGCAGCTTCGTCACGCCCGAGGGCGTCGATCTGCAACTCGAGCTGGGCAGTGCCGGCGTGCGCGCTGCAGCCTTCATGCTCGATGCGCTGGCGATCCTCGTCGTGCTGATCGTCGCGACGATCGCGATTGCCTTCCTCTTCGTCGCCAGCAAGGCGGATATCCTCGCCATCCTCTGGCTGATCGGCTTCTTCATCCTGCGTAACGGCTGGTTCGCGCTGTTCGAGATGGGCGGGCGCGGCGCCACGCCGGGCAAGCGCCTCATGGGGCTGCGGGTCGTCGCCCGCGATGGCGCCCGGCTCACCGGCGGGGCGGTGATCGCGCGCAACGCGATGCGCGAGATCGAAGTGTTCCTGCCGCTTTCCTTCCTGGCGATGCAGGCAGGCGAGGGGCTGGCCGACGGCTTCCTCGTCATCTTCGCCCTGTCATGGAGCGGCATCTTCCTGTTCTTCCCGCTGTTCAACCGCGATCGCCTGCGCATCGGCGATCTCGTCGCCGGTACCTGGGTGGTGCGCACGGCGAATGCGACACTCGGCTTCGATCTCGTCGGCGGCGTCGAGCGCCAGCGCCAGACTTTCAGCGAGGCTGCGCTCAGCCTCTACGGCGTCTATGAACTGCAGACGCTCGAACAGGTGCTGCGCGGCGGCCGGGACGATGCGATCGCCACTGTGGCGGCGACGATCCGCCGCAAGGCCGATATCCCTGATGATGGCGACGATTTCCGCTTCCTCTCGGATTATTATGCGGCGCTCTGCGCCAAGCTCGAGCGCGGCCTGATGGTCGGCAAGCGCCGCGCCGACAAATATGCGGACCCCCGCACGAGCTGAACCGGCACCACGCGAGGGGCCCGTGGCTGCGCCGTCTCCACGGCGTGGACGACATAGCGCAACGGGCCGTGCAGCGTGGCCTCGAACGGATAGCAGGTGGCGAGCGCCAGCGACCGTTCGCCGTCGTCAGCGATGGCGAACCGATCCCAGCGGACGATCTCGGTGCGGTTCACGCGATAGGCGCGGCTGACACCGTCCAGCCCCTCGACCATGATATGATCGCCGATCCGGACTGTCTTCAGCACCGCGAAATGCGTGTCGCGGTGCGCCGCGATCACGGTCGTTCCCGCCTGGCCGGGCCGGCTCCCGCCCGGCAGCAGCGTCGGGCCGAACGCCATCGCCTGGCCCGATCCCGTATCGAGCACGATCCGGTCGACCCCGAGCCGGGGGATCGAAAGCCGGGCGGCCGGGGCCATGTCGGCCCAGGGCCAGGGCTTCTGCACCCGGCCGGTCGCGATGCTGCGATCGAAGGCGCGTTCGAGCAGGATCTGCGCGACGAGCGCCTTGGCCGGGATGGCGGCGCCCAGGGCAGTCAGCGCCAGGCCAACGGCACACAAGGCGAGCAAGGCCGCGCGGGCGATGCCCGCTCCCGCCCGGAGCGGGAAGGCGAAACCGCCGCTCACCGGCCGGCCCGCCGGCGCAGGAGGACCAGCCCGGTCGCGCCGAGCATCAGCATCAGCAATCCGCCAGCCAGTGTCGCGGCGAAGCCGGTCGCGGTCTGCGGCAGGTCGAGCGCCTTGAGCCGGGCCTGCTCCGCAGCGCGCGCGGCCAGCGTGTTCTCGTTGGCGATCGCCGCCCGCGCTGCCTCGCCACCGAACAGGCTATCGAAATCCCAGCCTGCGGGCAGGTTGATCGGCAGGTCCTCGCGGCGCAGCGTCTCGCCAGCGGGCCGCACCGGCGTTTCGTCGATCGCGACGAGGCTGGTCTGGCTGGTGACCAGCGCATGTTCCAGGCCGATCTCGGCGATCTGCGTGTCGGCCACGCCGTCCTCCAGCTTGCCGAGCGTCCGCTCGGTCTCGATATCGTCGATCCGCCGCCGCGCCCACAGCTTGGCGACCGCCGGGCTCGCCACCGCGTCGGCGAGCTTTACCGTCTGGGTCCAGCGATGCTCCCCGATCGTGCCGCTCACGGTGATGGTTCCGCCCGGTGCCGTCGCGCGCCCAAGCAGCACCAGCGGCTCGCCGACATAGACATCGGGCAGCACCCGTGGCGTCAGGTCGAGATCGGCGCCCGCCACCGTCACGCGCAGGTCGCGCACGCTCGGGCGGCGCAACCGGTCGAGCAGTGTCGTCATCTTGGGGGTCACTTCGGCCGCCGTGCCGACATGCGTGTAGGTGCCGCCGCCCATCGTCGCCATGCGCGCCATCAGATAGTCGTTCGGCGCCGATCCGATCCCGACCGGGAAGACATGCGTGCCCTGGCCCTCGCGGCCGAGCGTTGCGAGCATCTCCTGTTCGTTGGTTACCTCGCCATCGGTCATGAAGATCACCTGGCGTACCATGCCCGGTATGGCCGAGGCGGCTGCATCGGCCAGTGCCGCCTTCAGCGCCGGCAGCATTTCGGTGCCGCCCCTCGCCTGCAGCGCCTGGGCGAAACGCGTCGCGGTCGCGACCTGGTCGGGCGTCGCCGCCACGCTGTGCTCGAACAATTGCGTCATCGTGTCGTCGAAGCGGATCACGTTGAACCGGTCCTGCGGGCGCAAGGTCGTCAGCGCATGGACCAGGCTCGCCTTCGCCTCGTCCATCGAGGCGCCGCCCATCGATCCGCTATTGTCGATCACGAACACCATTTCGCGCGGCGGCACGATCAGCCGGCCAGTGTCGGCGGGCGGGAGGATCGTCGCCATCACATAATCGCCGTCATCGGCATGCTCGCTGAACAGGCCGATCGTCGGATCGGCCGAGGCGGAGCGCCAGTCGAGCTCGAAGTCGCGGTCGGCCGGTACCTGGCCGTCGATCAGGCGGATCGTTCGTCGCTCGCCCGCGCCGCTCACGGCGATCCGGTGATAGGGGCTCACGATGTTGGCGGGCGCGAAGCCGGGGTCGAGATGCACGGTGATCGACACCGGGTTGATCGCCCCGAGCTTCGGCGCAAGCACCGGCGCTGCGGTTACTGCCGCGGCGTCCGCCACCGCGCCGGGCGAGGTCAGCAGATGTGGCGGTGCGTAGCGCGGCCCCACAACGAGCGGGAGGCGCAGCGCGAAGGTCCCCGCCACCTGGCGCACCGGCGCTTGATATTCGATCGCGATCATCACCGTCTCGCCCGGGCCGACATTGGCGACATTGGTGGTGAACATGTTGGGTCGCTGCTGCTCGACCAGCCCCGCGCGGCGGCCGCTCGTCTTCGCTGCCTCGTAGAGTTTGCGCGCTTCCTGGCGCTTCCTGATCTGTCCGATGATCACGCGCTGGCCGACGACCATCTTCAGGCTGTCGACTGCGCCGTCCTGCGGGAGCGGATAGAGATAGCTTGCCTCCATCCAGTCCTTCGAGCCGTTGCGGAACACCTGCGTCACCCGGACCCGGGCGACCGATCCGCTGATCGTCACGTCCATGTCGGTGCCGAGCCGGATGGCGGGCAGGCTGGTCGCGACCCCGCGCCCGGTACCGCGCAGCATCAGCGTGCCGCTGCCGGGGCCGGCAGCTTCGTCGCCGTCGTCGGCAGCGGCCGCGGTTGCGGCCTGACCGCCGCCCATCGCGATCAGTCGGGCGGGCATGAAGGTCGCGACGGGTACCGCGATCATCATGGCGGCGGCGGGCATCAGCCGCATCGCGCCGGGGAGGGTCTGGGGGGCAGTCATGGTCGTGCTCCATCGCAAGAGGAGCCTTCCCGTTAGGCGCGCATCATGCCGCACAGCCACGCTCTTTCCCGGTGAATTTCCGGCACGCCGCGCAACATGCTGCGATCTTGTACGGGACTGTTGACGGCAGGTGCAGAAATGTGCGGATAAGGGGCGCGCTGACCGCCGGAGCCCGGTTTTCAGCCAAGGGCGATGCAACCAGAAAATCCGGAATAGACAGGCCGATCCCGCAATGGGGGCAGGCCGGTCCGGCGGCTATCGGGAGTGGAGTGCGGGATGCAGGATCGCGATCTGCTGGAGGCCGAAACGCGCGAGGTCGGGCACCGCGTGCGGGAACAGCTCGCGCGCCGCCGCATCTCGCGCCAGGCGCTCGCCGACATGGCGAAGATCAGCCTGTCGACGCTCGAAAAGGCGCTTTCCGGCGGGCGGCCCTTCACGCTTGCCACCACGATCCGGCTGGAAGAGGCGCTCGGCGTGCCATTGCGGCCGCGGACGGCGCCCGTCGCCCCGGCGCCTTCGCACCAGATGGCGCCGGAGGAAATGGGCGCCTATGGCCGCGCCGCAGTGCGCTGGATCGAGGGGCGCTATCTTACGCTGCGGCCGAGCTTCGGCAGCCCGGGCGACATCTTCGCCTATCTCACCACGATCCGCTGGGTGGACGAGGCGGGCCATCTCGGCTTCGCTGAATCGCAGCGGCTCGATGCGCGGTTCGAACAGGTCGGGCACATCTCGATGCCGAACCTGTCCGGCCACATCTACCTCGTCACCAATGTCGCCGGCCAGTATCGCCTCGCGATCCTCGGTCGTCCGACGATCGAGGGCTCGATGTACGGCGTGCTGACCACGCTGCAGGTCGGTGTCGGATCGCAACTCGTGCCCGTCTCCTGCCCGCTCGCACTGGCGAAGCTCGACGCTGCCGCCACGCCGGCAATCGGCCGCGTCGGCCCGGACGATCCAGTCCATCGCGAATACCGCGCCACGCTCGATGGCGCGAAGACGGGCGATTTCGTCCGCCTCTACGGTTGACCGGCTCGCGGCGTGCCTCCGCGTCCCGGTGACCGCCCTTCCCCGCACCGGAGCCGCCGCTATCGCAACGGCAGCAGCGCCTCGGCGGCCCGGTAGCGCGCCTGTTCGGGGAAGGGCGCCGATCGTGTGTCCACGTCGATGATCTGCCGCGATATCGGCTGCTCGTCCCGCGGCGCCGCCGGCCAGGCCGGGAGCCCAGCGCCGTTGGGATTCCCCGTGATCACGAAATTGGCGAAATAGCCCTGGATCACCGCCGAAACGTGGCGATCCGCGTCGGTCCACCGATATTCCGGGTTGGCGTCGAGATTGCCCAGCGCATATTCGATCTCGGCGCTGTGCACCGCGCCTGCCGCGACGCCGGAAGCGGCACCGGGCGGCGCCTGCACAAAGGCCGGGCGGACATGGACATAGCGGTAATAATAGGTCGGCGCGCCTGATCTGCGGTGCAGGTCGAACCATTTCCAGGTCGAGCCGGCGATGAACTGGTCGCTGGCAAGATCGGTCGTCGCGGCGCTGACATCACCGTCACTCGCCGCCGGATAGAGTGCGAACAGCGCATCCGCCTTGTCGCCCGCCAGCCGTGTCAGCGCCGCGCGGTAATTGGCGACGGTCGGCTGGGCCTCGCCCAGGATGTTGCCGGGGCCGCCCTCCTGCGAATTCGATCCGAGCAACAGGGCGACTTGCGCCTGGCGGCCGGCGGCAAAGCTGTCCGCCACCGTCTCGATCAGGAAATCGCCGTCGACGATCGGCTCGAAGTTCGTGCCGCGCGCTTCCCCCTGCGCCGTGAGCAGCCGTTCGGCCGGCAGCGCGCGCAGCGCCGCCACCGTCGTCGCGCCGACCGACGTCGCGAAGCCGAGCCCGGTCTGTTCCGCCTGCGCGCGGGATTGCAGCACGATGGTCGGGGCCATCGCCGCGCCGCTCTCGCCGATCGCACGGGCGAAGCCGGTGCGCGTCACGGGCGATGCCATCAGCGCGTTCACGGACATCGATCCGGCCGATTCCCCGCCGATCGTGATCCGCGCGGGATCGCCGCCGAACGCGGCCACGTTGCGCCGCGCCCACGCAAGCGCGGCGGCCTGGTCGAGCAGGCCGTAATTGCCCGATGTGTGGCGTGGCGATTCAGTGGTCAGCCCCGGATGGGCGAGGAAGCCGAACGCTCCGAGCCGATAGTTTAGCGTGATCACCACCATGCCGCGCGCCGCCATGCTCGCACCATCATAGCGTCGCTCGGAGCCGTCGCCCGCGAGGAAGCCGCCGCCATGGATGTAGAACAGCACCGGCAGCTTCGCCGCATGTTTGCCGGCGCTGGCCACAGGCGCCCATATATTCAGATACAGGCAGTCCTCACTGATGCCCGGGGATCGGAACATCATGTCGCTGAACAGCGGCTGCTGCATGCAGCGCGCCGCGAAATGCCGCGCATCGCGTATCCCGCGCCAGGCAGGGGATGGTTGCGGCGCCTTCCAGCGCAGCGGGCCGACGGGCGGCGCGGCGAAGGGGACGCCCAGAAAGGCGCGGACCCTGGGCGTGGCCATGACGCCCGCGATTCTGCCCTGGGTCGTCAGCGCGGTCGGCCCGGTCTCGGCCGATGCCAGCCCCGGTGTTGCGCAGCAAAGCAGCGCGGCGATGGCGGCGCGTATCCGCGGGATACTATGGTGCATTTCCAACTCCTTCGCCTCTCGCGAGCGATCGATCACGCGAAAAGTCGCAGATCGCGGGGCATCCGCATAGCCCGATTCCCGCGTCCGGTTCCCGCAGCGCGCGAAGAATGATATGAATATCGTCTCGCCGCCTCCGAAACGAGGGTGGCGATCTGCGGAAGGCAGGCCGATGGCGATCCGATCTCGCGTGCTGTCTCATTGGGCTGCTGCCGCCTGCGCCCTCGGCCTCGGCGCACCGGCCTTTGCCCAGGCCGATCCCGCTGCCGCTCTCGACGGCCTGTCCCAGGCATCGGCGCAGGTCGCCCCGGGGATGGCGCTTGCCCGACGGCAGATCGGCGATGGCGACTTGATGGGGGCGCTGGCGACGCTCGAGCGCGTGCTGATCGGCCATGCCGATGCCGATGGCGCGCTGATGCTCCATGCGAGTCTGTTGTGCCGGCTCGATGATCGCGACGGCGCCCGGGCCGAACTCGGCGCGCTCGAACGGCCGGTGGCGGGGCGCGACTGGGCCGAAGTCACTGCGGCCTGCGGTCCGCTGCCGCGGCCCGGAAGGGGAGGGTGAGATGAGGCGCTTCGCACCACGCGGCCGGCGCGCACGCCTGTTGATCGCGGCGGCGGCACTGTCCCTCGCCGGTGCCGGCATTGCGGCTGGCGCGCCGCAGGTGATCGGCATCAATTCGGCCGTGCTCAACAATGTGCGTATCCGCAGCGCCGGCGCTGCCACCGCGCATACCGCCGTGGTGCGGCAGCGCGTCGCCCTCGCCGACGAGGTGCAGACCGGCGGGCGTAGCCAGCTTCAGGTGCTGTTGCTCGACAAGTCGGTATTCACGGTCGGGGCCAATGCGCGGCTGACGATCGATCGCTACGTCTATGATCCCGATCGCGGCACGCGGGCGATGGGCGCGTCGGTGGTGAAGGGCGCGTTCCGCTTCATGTCGGGCCGGCCGGATGCGCGCGGGAGTTCGGCGATCCGGACGCCGGTCGCCACGATCGGCATTCGCGGCACGATTCTGGACGGGGTGGTCGGCGAGGAAGCGGTGCGGATCGCTGCGGGCGAACCTGGGGTCGGCCCCAATGTCCGCAGCGATCCCGCCACGGCCTCGCTGGTCGTGCTGCGCGGTCCCGGGCGTAGCGCGCAGGGCAGGGTGGTGCCCGGGGTGATCGATGTCACCGCCGGCAATCGCACCGTCACGATCGATCGGCCGATGCGCGCGGTCTATGTACCGCGCCCCGGTGCAGCGCCGATCGGGCCCTTCGTGCTGTCGCCGCGCGGGCTGTTGCAGCTCCAGGCACTGATCTTTCCGTCGCTCGCGCCACGCTTCGGCTTCGCGCCGGAACAGGCGGGCCTGCCCGCCTATCCCGGCGAGACCAACCCGCCACGCGGGCGCATCTTCCCGCCCGGCGGCTATCCGGGTGAATCCGGCCCCCCCGCCAGGCCCGGTTCCTATGTGCCGGCTATTCCGCAGGGCACATTCGACCAGCAGGGCGGCCGGCAACGACCACCATCGGACGCTGCGTCTGCCCCGAACACGATGACGGCGCCACCTGCCCCGCAGTCGGTGTCTGCTCCGACGCCGACGCCGACGCCAGTGCCAAGCCCCACGCCCGGCGCCAACGGCAAGCCCTGACGGGTCGGTCTCAACCTTCCGCCTGTTCCGGGTGGGGTACCGGTACGGTGAAGCGGAAGATCGCGCCCCCCTCCGGGCGATTCTCTGCCGTGAGCTTGCCGCCATGCGCTTCGACGATCCGGCGTGAAATGGAGAGGCCGACGCCCATCGAGCTTTCGCCCTTGGTCGAGGCGAAACGGGAATAAAGCTGTTCGGCCAGCTCGTCCGGCAGGCCGGGACCGTTGTCGGCCACGGAAATCTCGACCATGTCGTCCTCCATGGGCCGGGACCCGATGATGATCTCGCGCGAGTCTGCGACGCGGTCGCGCATCGCGTCGACGGCATTGCGGAGCAGGTTGACCAGAACCTGCTGGACCTGGATGCGATCGACGAAGATCCTGTCCGCCGCCGGATCGAGCCGATATGTCAGCCTGGTATCGGCCTGGGCGGCCCCGAACAGCACCAGGTCGACTGCCTCGCGCACGACGTGATCGAGCGACTCCGCCAGGATGTCGCCATCGCGCTTGGTCAGGAAATCGCGCAGCCGCCGGATAATCTCGCCTGATCGCAGTGTCTGCTCCTCGCCCAGCCGCAGCAGATCGAGCACACGGTCGCCGCTTTCGCCGCGCTCGATCAGCATGCGGGCGCTCGCCAGGAAATTGGCGGTCGCGCTCAGCGGCTGGTTCAGTTCATGGGCAAGGTCGGTCGCCAACTCGCTCATCGCGCTGACACGGGAGATATGGGTCAGTTCGGCCTGGAGCGCCAGCAGCCGGATGCCGCGCGCCTCCATCTCGGATCGATCGCGGACCTGGTCGGTCACGTCCTTGAAGATCGCGACGCCGCGTTCCGGCGACCCATCCTCGCTGTAGCGATAGCGCCTCACCCCCTGCAGGTTGCGGATCGATCCGTCTGCATGGCGTACCCGCATCGAAAAGGAGGCCTGGGCAGCGCCCGCGGCGGTCTCGCTGGCCATGTCTATCCGTGCCTGCGCATAATCGTCCGGGTCGATCAGCGTGCGCCAGGTCTCGATGTCCAGATCGCCGGGCCGCAGGCCCACCATCCGCTCCATTTGAGCCGAGAAGGAATAGCGGGTGCCGGTAAAGTCGAACTCGATCAGGCCGAGTTCGAAGCCGGCCACCGCCTGGCCGAGCCTGTCCTGGATTTCGTGCAGGGCGTCGGCGGCGCGCTTGAGTTCGGTGATATCGGTGGCGGTCTCGACGACCCGTGCCGTGCCGTCGAGGAGGTTGCCCTCGAGCACCCAATGCGCGGCTACCCAAAGCGGGGTGCCCCGTCGCGTCATGTGGCGCAGTTCCCCGGCCCATTCGCCGTTACGCTGCAAGGCAACCTGGATCGCCTCGAGGCTTTCGGGAAATTCGGTCTTCAGTAGATCGTACGATGTGCTGCCGACAGCTTGAGCGGCATCCCATCCGTACAGCGCCTCGCAGCCGCGGGGCCAATGCTCGATGCAGCCATCGAGCCTGCGGACGAAGGTCGAGGACAGGTCGAGCGCGCGGGCCAGGCTGTCGCGGGCGGCCCGTTCGCCGCGTACCCATTGGATCGTGCGGAAGGCAAGGAGGAGGAGCGCGATCACGCTCAATTCGACGATCAGCAACATGCGGACGTCGCGACTGTACAGGTGGGTGCGGACGCCGATGTCAGCGATGAAGGCGGCGATGACCGGAGTGATCGCGATCGGCAACAGGCGGAGCGCCAGCCTTGCCGATTGATCGTCCGCGCTCAGGCTTCGCACCCATCCGGTGTCGCGTCGCAGGATCAGCACCCCGATGCACAGCGCGGCCAGCGAACTGGCCGAAAGAATCCCGGTCGCAAGCACTTTCGGCAGCAATTGCTGCGGATCGCCGTCGAGCAGGATCGTCGCGAGCAGCGCCAGGCCGGCCACCGCGACGCCCAAGGTCGCGAGGGCAACCGCGATGGCGCGCGCGTGTCGCGACTGCAAGGGTGCCAGCGGCAGCGCCACCCCTAGCGCCACGAACAGCAGGCAGGTCGGGATGCTGGAACGACCGGGTTCGATCGGCAATGGTTGCTGTGCGAGCACCGCGTCGCGGAACATCACGAGATCCAGCGACAGGTCGATGCCGAGCGCGTAGGAAAGCAGCGAGCCACAGCCGATCAGGCCGAGCGCCAGGCTCGCCAGGCGCAGCGGCACCGGCCGGTCCCCCGCCAGCGCCGCCAGCGCGATCGCGCCGAAGATGAGGCCCACCGCCGTCATCGGCTGCACGGCAATCCAATGCGGTACGCCGGAGGTCAGCCGCGTCGAGCCGATACTCCAGCCCAACAAGACCAGCAATGCTATCAGCAGCACCGCATAGGCGATGGCCGTCGCCATCCAAGCGGGATCAGTATTGTTTCGACTATCGATCACGTTTCGAGCAGGGCCCCCTCCAGTCCCATCGACCAACAACTTCGCTTCGTTGCCGGAGCTATATCATGGTCTGGAGGAAATGCAGCGCGCGTCGCGATAATCGTGGGCGGATCATCTTCACGCGTGCGGCGGGAGAGGTCGCCGCTGTTCGGATGTCGGTATTTCATCGGCATTTAATCGGCAGGTGATCGGCTCCTCATCCTCCCGCGACGTGCTGCCGACGGGCAGTTTCCCTGCATCCGGCGTGACCATTCGCGCCGCGATCCGACAGGAGAAAATCGTGATCAACACCTTCAAGACCGTCACTGCGGCCGTCGCGGCGTTGATGGGCTACCGGTGACCACGTGACGCTCGGCCGCCGGGTCGCCCGCGCGGTGGAGGCCGCATGCGGTTCCTAAGCCCAGGCAATGCCCGAGGAACAACGCGACATCGCTGCGTGGCGCTGGCGCCATTTCCGGTGGGCGCCGCACGTTGCATTGCCCGGTGGAGGCGCGTCAGGGTTTGGCAGTGTCGAGGATGATGTCCTGCACGGCGATCTTGCCGCCGCGCACCACGAACACGTCGATACCCGAGACCTGCTGCGGCGTACCGCGGAACTGCATCCAGTGGAGCAGTGCGACATCGGCGCCCAGCGGCTCGACGGTCGTCTCCATCGCGCGGATACCGCCGATGCTGTCCTTGCCCGTGAGCACGACGAATACCTTGCGCGCATTCGCCTTGCCTGAATAGACGCCCGGCCCGGCCGCGGGCTGTTGGGTCGGGACGAGGCCGGGCGGCGTGATCACCACCGTGTCATCGGCATAATCGGCCATCACCGCATCGACATCGGCGGTCTTCATCGAGGCGACATGGTCCTTCACGACCTGCTCGGGCGAGCGCTCCGCGGCAAGGGCAGGCGCCGCGCCCAGCACGGCAAGGGCCGCGGCCAGTTTCACCCATGTCGACATCGCTGCTCTCCTGGTTATTTTCATTGGGGCGAGTGATTACCCGATATGATATAGGATTCAAGTGCCCGTTGGCGTCAGGTTGCGGCGCGCCCGTTCAGTCCGGGGCGCGGAACGCCCAGCGCAGCGTCTCGGCAAGCCCGAAAGTGCCCGCATGAATGAGGGGGCGACTGAAGCCGGATGCCTTCAGTCCATGCATCCGGCGGGCCCAGTCGGGCAGCAGGTCCACCGCAGACTGGAACACTGCCGCCTGGATCGCCGCGGCACCCGGATTGCCCGTGCGTGGTGCGAGGACCAGCCGGGCCACCTCGCGCGAGCGTTCGTTGCTGACCAGGCCGGGGCGCATCGCCTCGATCAGCAGCATCGCCTCGCGCCGCGTCGTGGGGATCGGATCGGCGCCCAGCGCGGCCGCGACGAGCGCCGCCTCGGCGAAATAGCGATCCTGGTCGGCGATCGACATGCGCGGCTCGCCATAACGAATCCAGCCATCGAGAAAGCTCGTCGCGCCGGCGACATGGACCCAGGCGAGCAGGCGCGGATCGCCCGCGCCGTAGACGGTTCCGTCCGGCAGCGTTCCCCGGATGCCGTCATGGATCGTGCGCACCCGCGCGATCGCAGCCTCGGCCTCGCCCCGGGCCGCGAAGGTAGTCACCGCCATGAAGCGCGCGGTACGACGCAACCGGCCCAGCATGTCCTCGCGGAATTCGGAATGGTCCCACACGCCACCCAGCACGGCGGGATGGAGCATCTGGAGCAGCAACGCGGCGACGCCGCCGACCATCATCGTCGTCACATCGCCATGAACGCGCCAGGCGATCGAATCCGGCGGGTAGAGCGCGGCGTCGGAGCGGACGACCGGCGTCTGGCCCCGGGCGGTGTCGTTGAACAGGGCGCGCACGCGCCCGACGATCGCGCGTTGCGCGGTGCGACCGAGCGGGCCTGCCATCAGGCGTGTCGGGCTGGGGCGGATAGGCATCGTCCCCGGATATGGGGCGCCCGAAGGCGGTTGGAAACCGTCGCCGGTCTAGACGGCAAGACGATCCGCGCCGATTTCCCGGGCGAGCCAGTTCGAGTGCTCGCGCCCGTCCAGCAGCATCAGCGCCAGGATCTGCAGCACGCTCACCCCGAGCAGCGCGACGTCGCGCAGCAACAGGGCGCTGAACAGGGCGCAGCCGAAGGTGGTCAGCGTCATCAGGATCAGCCCGGTGAGCGCGATCCTGGCCCGCGTCGCAAGGAACAGCAGCAGGGTCGGTGCCCCGACAAGGCCGCCGGCGATCGCGGCTTCGCGCGGCGCCGCCAGCACCAGCGCGAAGAGCGAGGCGGCGAACAGCATCGCGCCGAGAATCCGGTAGCTGCGCAGCGCCATGGCCATGATTCTCCCCTTTGCAGCGCGCGGCGGGGGATGCCCGCCGCACACGTCCCGAACGAGGCGCCACGGTACTGGTTCCGCAGCGGAATCGTTCTTGCGCGTCTGTAGCCGCTGCGGGGTTTCGGGTTGGTAAACTCTTGTAACGCTGGGCCGGGGCGGCCTATTTGGTGGCGATGTCGCCCGGCTCCGCGCGATATTGCTCGCGGACATAGGCCTTGGCCGCAGTCTGCGTCTTGAACGTGTCGGCGAGCAGTTCGGCCGACACGAGCGGATAGCCCTGCGAATTATAGCGGGTCGTACGCACCGTCACGCGGAAGGCGCCTTCCTCATCCTTGGCAACGAGGAATGGGCGAACGGGAATTCTCGACATGGCAGGCTCCGGACAAGGCGTAGGAATCGGGGGAACATTCGCGTTCCCCGCCGCCTCGGTCAGCTCATCAGCCTGTACCGCCCGGCATCGCGGGCGACCGTGGTCTATTGCGGGCGGCGGTACAAGCCCGAAGGGATATTCCGCCGCCCGACGTGTCAGTTCTTCGGCGCCTTGGTATAGGGAACGAAGTCGCCAAGGCCGACAAAGCCACGCTGGAAGCGCGATCCCCGGTCGACCAGGTTGACCGTATCGAGGCTGCACAGCTGCGAACTATAGGTCTTGGTCACCAGGATATCGTCGCTGCCGAGCGATTCGGGCGCAATGCGCGGCCGGTTCACATAGATGCGGCCACCCCCGACCCGGTACAGGATCGCCACGCCGTCGAAGATCTCGCTCGACGTAATGTCGCGCAAATTGATGCAGCTCACCGGCTTGCCCGCCACCCGGCCCTCAAGGGCCTTGGCGAGCTTCGCCTCGGATTTGCTGGTGTCGCTGGGCGCGGCCGTCGCGGCGGCACCGATGCCGAACAGCGCGGCGCCGAGAAGAAGGGAAGACAGGACACGCATGACGGGAGCCTCGCTATCTTGGGGTATGAAGGTCTGCATAGCAGATCGATGCTGAACCGGCGATGAGTGGCGCCCGTCCGCAATCGGCTCAGGGCACCCGTCGCGCCGTGAGGATCTTGATCGTCGGCGCGAGCATCTGCCCTTTCATCGCGCCCTCACCCGCGGTGGGAGAGGTCGGCGCGTCGGCGATACGGCGGACGATATCCATGCCGTCCACGACATGGCCGAAGGCGGCGAACCCGACATTGTCCCCGGGCTTGTCGGGTTTCGCATCGAGCGAGGAAAGATCGCCGATCGCGATGAAGAAGTCGGCGGTCGCGCTGCCCGGCTTGTCGCGCGCCATCGAGATCACGCCGTCGGTGTTGGAAAGCCCGGTCTGCGTGGTGGGTTCGTGCGCCACCGGCGGAAAGGTCTTCTTTGGATCGTTGCGCAAACCGCCCTGGATCAGCCCGAAGCCGGGTGCGAGCTTCATCGCGCGGTAGAAGGCAATGCCGTCGAACCGCCTGGTGTCGACATAATGCAGGAAGTTCGCGGTCGTCGCCGGCGCGCGCTGCTTCTCCAGTTCCAGCGTGATCGGCCCCTCGCTCGTCGTCAGCACGACGCGGACGGTGGCGGGTGGCTGCATCTGGGCTGCGGGTGTCGCGGTCTGCGCCGCGGCGGCGGCGATACCGAGGCAGAACAGGGCGAGGGCGGCGAATCGTTTCAGCATGGCGCCAGCCTATCGGGTCGCGCGCAGATCGGCCACCCGCCGCTCAGCCCGGCGCGTGACCGGGTTGCGCCGGGGTGGGAAGGGTGAAGAACAGCGCGAGGCTCAGGCTCTCGGCGATGCGGGCGGCCTTGGCCTGCAGGGCCGCCGCGGCCGGCGGATTCATCATTTCGTCGGTGGTCTGTCGCCAGAGCGCGAGCCAGCGATCGAACATGCCGGGCGAGATCGCGTCGCGGTGCCTGACATGCGCCGGCACTGGCTGGCCCTTGTAGCGCCCGCTGGTCAGCATCACCGAAGACCAGAAGGCGGCGAGCTTTTCCAAATGGTGCGGCCAGTCAGTGATCGCCTGGTTGAACAGGGGCCCGATCAGCGCGTCGGCCCGCACCCGGTCGTAGAAGCGGTCGATCAGCCGGCGAAGGCTTTCCTCGGTGATGTCGGTGTCCTGCGGCACGATGCCAGCTCCAATCATGTATATCCGATACATCTATCGTTGCCGGTGCGCCATCGCAGTACGGATAGATACGGATTGCCCGGCGTCGCCCGAAATCGTTGGGTCTCGTCATGCGGCTCCGGCGCTACACTGATTACGCGCTTCGCGTGCTGCTCTATCTCGCCGAGCGGCCGGACCGGCTATGTTCGATATCGGAGATGGCGAGCGCCTATGCCATCTCGAAGAACCATCTGATGAAAGTCGTCCACGGCCTCGGCAAGACCGGGTATCTCGCGAGCGCGCGCGGTCGCCTCGGCGGCCTGCGGCTCGCGCGCCCGGCGGCGGAGATCAATCTGGGCGCGGTCGTGCGGCTGGTGGAGGGCGATTTCGAGCTGGCCGACTGCACGACCTGCGTGATCGCGCAGCGCTGCGGGCTGCAGGGTGCGCTGGGCGAGGCCTCCCGCGCGTTCCTGGCAGTGCTCGACGGCTATTCGCTCGCTGATCTGCTGAAGGCGGGGCCCGGCCTTATCGGTGTCGCTCGCCCCGCAGCGAATGGGCGCGCGGCTGCAGCAGATCACGCCGCGCGATGATACCGATCACGCGTCCGGCCCCGGGCGCGGCGATGCGCTGCTCGCCTCCCTCTCGGCTGCGCACCGCGCTGAACTGCGCCGTCTGCGCCCACTGCTGAGCGACCTCGTGGGGCGCCTCTAGCCGGGTGTTGGCTGATCAGCCTGACCGGGCCTATGCAGTGTACTGAAACTGCCAGGACGATCCGATGCAGATCCTCGACCGCACGCCCGTTCCCGCCTCGCTCCGCCCGAGCAACCACCCCTATCTCAATGGTGCCTGGACGCCGCTGCACGAGGAGGTGACGGCGCTCGATCTCGCGGTGATCGAGGGCGCGATCCCGGGCGACATCGACGGCGTCTATCTGCGCAATACCGAAAACCAGGTGCATCAGCCGCTCGGCCGCTATCACCCGTTCGACGGCGACGGGATGATCCACCAGATCGATTTCCGCGGCGGCACGGCGAACTATCGCAACCGCTTCGTGCGCACCCGCTGCTTCCAGGCCGAGCAGGAGGCGGGCGGCTCGCTCTGGGGCGGCCTTGCCGACCGCCCCGGCACCTCGAAACGTCCCGGCTTCGGTGCGCACGGGTCGCTCAAGGACAACAGCAGCACTGACGTCATCGTCCATGCAGGCAAGGCGCTCTCGACCTTCTATCAGTGTGGCGAGGCCTATATGCTCGATCCCGAAACGCTGGAGCAGGAAGGGATCGCGCCCTGGGTGCCGCTCGACGGCATCTCGGCCCATCCCAAGGTCGATGAGCGCACCGGCGAATTGCTGTTCTTCAACTATTCGAAGCACGCGCCGTTCATGCACTATGGCGTGGTGGATCGCGCCGGAAAGCTGGTCCATTACATCCCGGTGCCGCTCCCCGGGCCGCGGCTGCCGCACGACATGACGTTCAGCGAGCATTGGTCGATCGTGAACGACCTGCCTGTCTTCTGGGACGCCGAACTGCTCAAGCGCGACATCCATGCCGCACGCCTGCATGAGGGGCTGCCGGCCCGCTTCGGCCTGATCCCGCGGCATGGCAGCCCGGACGAGATTCGCTGGTTCGAGGCGGCGCCCACCTATGTGCTGCATTTCCTCAATGCCTATGAAGAAGGCGACGAGGTGGTGATGGACGGCTATTTCCAGGAGGATCCCACGCCCGCCCCGCTCGAGAATGCCGATGGCTACGGCCATCTCATGGCCTATGTCGACGAGCACAGCTTCCGCCCCAGGCTCCACCGCTGGCGCTTCAATCTTGTGGACGGAACGACGCGCGAGGAACGGCTCGACGAACGCCTCCTCGAATTCGGCATGATCGACCAGCGCGTCGCGGGGCGAAAGCACCGCTACATCTATTCGACCACGGCGAAGCCCGGCTGGTTCCTGTTCAACGGCTTCGTCAAGCATGATCTGGAGACCGGCGAATCCTGGGAGGTGAGGCTGCCGGAAGGCCGCTACGCGAGCGAAGCCCCCTTCGCCCCGCGCACGAACGCGGTGGACGAGGATGACGGCTATCTGGTGAGCTTCATCACTGACGAGAATCGCGGCACGTCGGAATGCGTGCTGATCGATTGCAAGCGGTTCTCCGATGGCCCGGTCTGCCGCATCGCGCTGCCGCACAAGATCTGCAGCGGCACGCACGCGCACTGGGCGGATCGCGCCGCGCTGCGTCGATAGGACCTCCCTCTCTCGGTGGGAGAGGGAGGGGTGCGGCGACGGTTCGGCCGCATGGCTTGTCCGCGCCATGCGCTTCCGCGCGCCCGGATGGGTGCTGGAATCACGGCTTGGGCCACCACGGCAGAAAGCCTGATGTCCGCCGCACATAATCGGCATAGCCCGGCTTCTTGCGTCGCAGCCGCCCCTCGATCGTCGGCGCGCCCGACCATTTCATCAGCGTCCAGGTGAGCAGTGCCGGCCCGGGCAGCGCCCAGAGCCCCGTCCCGCTCTCGGCGGCGATCAGGTACAGCCCCCACCAGGTGCAGGCGTCGCCGAAATAATTGGGATGTCGCGTATAGCGCCACAGTCCCGTCATGAGCACCTTGCCGGCATTTGCGGGGTTGCGCCGGAAACGCACGAGTTGCCAGTCGCCGATGCTCTCGAAGGCGATCCCGACCAGCGCGACGGCCGCCCCCGCCACGCCCAGGATCCCGACCGGCGGGGCGGCATCGATCTGTCCGAGCTGCACGGGCAGGCAGACCACGAACAGCAGCGGTGCCTGGGTCGCGAAGACCAGCAGTAGCGAGGCCGTGGCGAAGCCCCAGCCCTTGGATTCCTTGGCCTTGGCGAACATCCGCTTGTAGCGCAGGTCGGCTCCATGGCTGCGCCAGCGCCACAAGAGATACAGGCCGAGCCGCACGCCCCAGAGCGTGCACAGTCCAAGCAGCAGCGCCTTGCGCCCCGGCTCGCCACCGGTCTGGGCGAAGCTCGCCGCAGCGAGGAACACCATGCCGAACGCCCACATGCTGTCGATCGGCGTCACGTCGCGCGTCTCCAGGCAGATCAGCCACAGCAGCAGGAACAGCGCCACCAGCAGTATCGCGTTGGTTTCCAGCAGCGCAATCACACTCATGCCGCATCCCTTTCCACGATGAAGCTCACGGTGGTGGTGGTCGATCCGCCGATATTGAGCGTCTGCACGCGCCGCGCGCCCTCGACCTGATAGGCGCCCGCGCTTCCCGTCACCTGCTTCACTGCATCGAGCAGCATCCGCACCCCCGTCGCGCCGACCGGATGGCCGAGCCCGATCAAGCCGCCGGACGGGTTGACCGGCAGCCGCCCGCCGAGCTCGATCGACCCGTCCTCGATCGCCCGCCAGGACTCTCCCGGCTCGGTCAGGCCGAGATGGTCGATCGCCATATATTCGGGGGCGGTGAAGCAGTCATGCGTTTCGATCGCGTCGATCGCCGCCACGTCCGGCACCCCGGCCCGCGCCCGGGCGTCGAGGATCGCGCGTCGCACCTGCGGGAAGACATAGCGCCCGTCGGCGCTTGCCTTCACCTTGGCCGCATAGGGGATCGGCGCGGAGCGATGCCCCCAGCCGCTGATCCGGGCGAGGCTCTCCAGCGGCACGCCGCGCTTGCGGGCATAGTCGGCCGCGCGCGCCGGCGAGGCGAGGAACAGCACCGCGGCCCCGTCGGTAACCTGTCCGCAGTCCATCTTGCGCGTCCGCCCCTCGACCACCGGGTTGGCCGCATCGTCTTCGGTGAAGCTGGCCGGCGAGAAGAGATGCCCGCGCGTCTGCGCATTGGGATTGCGCTTCGCATTGCCGAAATTGATCTCGGCGATGCGCATCAGATGGGCGTAGCGCAGGCCGTGCCGCCGGTCATATTCCGCCGCGAGATCGGAAAAGACGCGCGGCCAGACGAATTCCGCATCGCCATATTCATGCCCGTTCCACGCCGCCGCGCCGAGATGCTGTGCGGCGATCCTGCCGGGCACGTTGCGCATCTGCTCGATCCCGACGACACAGGCGAGGTCGTAGCGTCCCGCCTCGATCTCCGCCGTCGCCGCCAGCAGCGCGACGCTGCCCGACGCGCACGCCGCCTCGTGTCGGGCGGTGGGCAAGCCGTCCCAGGCGGGGTCGACCAGCCCGAAGAACCCGCCGAGCAATCCCTGCCCCGCGAACAGTTCGGCGGTGAAATTGCCGACATGCCCCGTCTCAATCTCGCCCGCATCGAGCGCGGCCGCCGCGAGCCCATGCTTCACCGTGTCGGCAAAGGCATCCGCGATATCGATCCCCTCGCGGCTCCAGTTCCGCGCGAAGTCGCTCTGCCAGCCCCCCAAGAGATAGACCAACGCGCTCTCCCTGTTCTTTTGCCGGGAGTGTTGCGCGTTTGCGCGCCGTTGGCAATTTGCGCCCGAAGCGGCCTATCGCGGCGCAAACGCCACTCCCTCGTAAACCCGCACCGCGTTGCCGCGCTCCAGCTCCCGGTTCTGCTGCCACAGCGCCCGCTTGCCGCCTGCCATTCCCTCGCGGCGCAGCGCTTCGAACAGCATCGCCAGCTTCAGTCGTGCGATCTTCCGGTTGGCGAATTGCGAGCGCTGCTCCTGCGAAACCGTGGCCAGCCCGGTCGGCCCGTGCGTCGCGCGCACCGCGCTGTCGGTGGTGTTGACGTGCTGGCCGCCCGGTCCCGAGGCCCGGAGCGTCTGGTAGATGATGTCCGTCTCGCGGAAGTCGGGCACGTCTTCCGGCTCCGGCACGCGCGCCACCCCGACGAACCAGTTCTTCCGCTTGTGCGTCGGGCGAAGCGGGCTGGTGCCGATCCAGCGGATCGTGCCCGTCCGCGCCGTTGCGAAGCCATCGCTGCCCGCGCCGGACAGGCGCAGCAGGATCGAGGGGCATGGCCCGGAAAGCGGCTCGACCGGCGCGCAGGCGACACCCGCCATCGCCGCTTCCCGGCAGAATGCGGCGGCAAGGTGCGCCACCACCCACTCGCATTCCGCCGGCCCCTGCCCGGCCGAGAGGTGCAGGATGATCTCGCTCATGTGCGGCGCGTCTTGTAGGTGATGAGCGGGCGCAGCGTCGCGATGACCTCGATCAGCCCGGCGGCATCGAGATCGCTGATCACCTGGGTGATATCCTTGTACGCTTGCGGCGCCTCCTCGTAGATCAGCGCGCGATCCTCGCAGATCACGCGGCTGCCCAGCCTGGTGCGCTCGAGATCGGCGATGCTGAAGCGCCGGTCGAGCTTCGCGCGCGCCTCGCTCCGGCTCCATTTCCGCCCCGCGCCGTGCGCCAGCGATTGCAGTGCGCGATCGGCATGCTCGGGCCGCGGCCGCACCAGCCAGGTCAGGTCGCCGCGCGATCCGGGCACGACGATCACGCCCTTGTCCGCCGGGGCTGCGCCCTTGCGGTGCAGCCAGCCCCCGTCCCACGGCGTCACGCTGTTGTGGCAGATGTCGAGCACCCGCTTGCCCTTCATGCCGAGCCGTTCGAAGAAGCGCTCGGCGATGACCGCGCGGTTGAGCATCGCCCAGCGCAGCGCCGCGTGATGCTCGGCCAGATAGGCGTCGCAGGCCTCGGTGCCGGCACGCAGCGACTGCACGTTGCGCTGCGCGAGGTGTCGCTCGAGGATCGCGTCGCCGAGTCCGCGCGAACCGCTATGCACCATTAGCTGGACGCAGCCCCGGTCGATGCCGAGCGTGGTGAGCCCGGGCACGTCGAGCACGGTATCGACCGCGAGCAGCTCGGCGAAATGATTGCCGCCGCCGATGCTGCCGAGCGCCTCGCCCGGCAGTGCCGGCGACAGCCCCGCCTCGGCCAGCCGCGCCGCGGCATCGCCCGGCCAGGGCGTCTCCAGCCCGTGCAGCTTGCGGTCGGCGGCATCGAGCCGGAAGCGGCGGACGGCCGTTCCGGTCGCCCACAGCCCCATCCCGCAGCCGATATCGTTGCCGACCAGATGCGGAAACACATGGGTGCGCGACCAGAAGGCAGCGCCCACTGCGATGCCGCGCCCGGCATGGAGATCCGGCAGGCCGACCACTCGGTCGATCCCTTCCAGCGTAGCGGTCTGGCGGAGCTGGTCGATTGCCGCCTGCTCGATCCAGCTGTCGGCCGAGGCGATGAGGTCTACGCTGGCCGCGATCCTGTCAGCGCGCATGACAAGCCTCCCCCCAAGCGAGGATGGCGAGACGCGCGGTCGGCCGCCGGCCCGGTGCCGGGGCATTGCAGCGAAAGACGAAAACCGGCGCAGCCGTGCGGCTGCGGAAATCAATCAGGCGATCGTGATCGCCGTTACGGGGCTTGCCCATGCAACTTGTTCCTGAACACTGCGGAAGATGAGAGTGATCGAGCTGTTTGCAGTTGCGGTTCGCATGGAGCACTCCTTTCCGGATCGAGGAACAAGGTCGGTTTCGACGAGCGCGCCTTTACGTGCGCCGCCGGGATTTATCAAGGCTTCGGATACCCCGGCGGCTACACCCGCCAGGCGATCGCCAGCACCAGCACCAGCGCGGCGGGCGCATAGGCCCAGCCTAGCCGTCGCCACGGCGTGGCGGGCAGGGCGGCGAGGTCGCCCGCCACCAGCACGCTCGCGATCAGCCCGCCGATCATCGTCCACAGATGATAGCGCAGCTCCGCCGCCACGCTGAACACGCCATAGCCGAGGCCGTAGAGCAAGGCCGAGAGCGCCAGTGGAACGATCAGCCGGCGCGAGGGCAGCCAGGGGCTCGCGATCAGCGCGCCGAGCGCCAGCGCCAGCCAGGTGATCGGCCAGCCGATCGGCGTTGCCGCGCTCAGCGTCGCCAGCCGGTCGATCACGCTCAGCAGCCCGCTCGGGCGTACGCCATAGTGCCAGTCGTTCGGCGCGGATTCGATCTGCACCGGCCGTTCGATCTCGTCATGCACCAGGAAGCGCGTGTTGATGTTGAAATGCCGCAGCCGGTGCTCCGCATAGGCGATCGGATGCGCCAGGATCGCGCCGATCCACAGGCGGTACGGGCTCAGGTGCCGCTGCTGCACCACCGCGCGGAACGGATCGAAGCCGAGCGGGCACAGCGGATCGACCCAGAAGGAATAGCTGTCCCACTTCACCGGCGTGTAGCAGCGGTGATTGGCCGCGACCGGATCGGTCACGCCCATCTCGGGAAACTGGTTCACGCCGCTCTGCTCGGTGATGCCGCCCAGGTCGAAGATCACCAGCGACAGCTCGACGCCGCTCTTCTCGGCGCCGATCAGCCGGTTGGCGAGCGGCATCGCCCCCATCAGCAGCGCGGTCGCGATGATGGCGGATCCGGCGAGCCGGATCGGACCCCTGGTCCAGCTAGCCGGCAGCAGCGCGACGAACAGCGGCAGGCAGGCGCAGAACGCATTGAAGCGCAGCGTCGCCGCGGCGAGCAGCAATATGATCCCCGCGATGCGCAGCGCGGTGCGCAGCCGCGGCCGTGCCGCCCCGTCACTCCAGAACAGCGCGGCGGTCACGCAGACCAGCAGCGCCGCCATCAGGCAGTCCTTCAGCACCGCGCCCATCAGGGCCATTGCCAGCGGGAGCAGGCCGCACGCCGCCAGCGCCGCGGCCAGCCCGCGCCGCTGCCGGGACAGCGCCCACGCGGCCAGCCCGGCAAAACCGCTCCAGTAGAACAGCAGCTGCAGCACCAGCATCGGCGCCGGCCCGTCATGGATCGGCATCAGCTGGCGCCACAGCCATTCCATCGCGGGGGGGTGCCAGTCGTCGAAGTCGCCGTCTATCGCCTGGCCATATTGCCGGATCGCATCCCAGGTCATCAGCCCGGGCCAATAGGCGGCCATGGTGGTGGCCAGCGCAGCCAGCATCAGCGCCGCCAGCAGCGCGAAGTACGTCCTGTCCTGCAATCGTCGCGGTTTCATGCACGGCCCCTGTCTGGCTGCCCTGTCGCGCGTTTGGCCGCGCTTGGCAATTTGGATGGCGATGTCGGGCGCGGCGCGCGTCTTCATGGCGGGACGATTGACCTGGGTTAAGACGATTCAGTCCGCGGGCCCGCGCTGCCGCCTTGCCGCCCGTGTGCGGGTTCATTACTCGAACGGGATGATATTCTGGCGGCGAGCCGATCCCACGTTCATGAGACTCCTCGCCGGCTTCGCGATCGTGATCGCGCTGGTCGTCGGGGCGATCTGGCTGACCGTGGCCCAGCAACGCGCTTCCACGATGGTGCGGCACACGCTTGAGGTGGAAAATCGCGTCCGCACCGTGCTGTTGCGGCTGCAGGACGCGGAGACCGGCCAGCGCGGCTATCTGCTCACCGGCAGCCCTGATTTCCTCGATCCCTATCACAGTGCGCTCGCCCATCTCGATGAAGACATGTCCAGCCTGGCGCGCGCGATCGCGGACAATCCGGTGCAAGGCGCGCGGCTGGCGCGGCTCCGAGATGTCGCGGACGCCCGGCTCGAGCTGTTGCGCGTGTCGGTCGTGCTCTACCAAAATCGCGCGTCGAACAGCATCGACCTGGAGCGATTGCGGCGGGGCAAGGCGCTGATGGACGTCGCCCGCCAGATCGTCGGTACCATGACGCGCGAGGAGCAGGCACTCCTCACCACGCGTCAGGCCATGGCGGCCCGCGCGACCGCATGGCTGACGGCTGGGCTGGCGGCGGCGACGATCGCCTTGCTCGTGCTCGGCGCCTTTGTCATCCGCGATGCGCGCCGGAGGCTGAACCTCGCGCTCGAGAATGCCGATGCCCTTGCCCGGGCCAATGCGCGGCTCGTCGAGGAAGCGGCCAATCGCGAGGCGGCGGAAGCGCAGGTGCGCCAGATGCAGAAGGTCGAGGCGGTCGGCCATCTCACCGGCGGCATCGCCCATGATTTCAACAATATGCTCGCGATCATCATCGGTTCGCTCGATCTCGCCAAGCGCCGGATGCGCGGCGATCTCCATCGCGCCGAGGGCTGTATCGACAACGCCCTCGAAGGCGCGCAGCGCGCCGCGTTGCTCACGGGCCGGCTGCTCGCCTTCTCGCGCCAGCAGCCGCTCGCGCCGAGCGTGCTGGATCTCAACAAGCTGGTCGGCGGCATGTCCGAGCTGCTGCGCCGTACGATCGGGGACCAGGTGCGCGTCGAGACGATCCTTGCCGGCGGCCTGTGGCGCATCCGCGCCGATGCGAGCCAGCTCGAGAACGCGCTGCTGAACCTGTGCGTCAACGCGCGCGACGCGATGCCCGATGGCGGCCGGCTGACGATCGAGACCACCAATGCGCACCTCGACGAGGCCTATGCGGCCGACCATGCCGAGGTCACGCCGGGGCAATATGCGATGGTCTCGGTCACCGATACCGGCACCGGCATGCCGCCAGACGTCGTCGATCGCGCCTTCGATCCCTTCTATACCACCAAGGGCCCGGGCAAGGGCACCGGCCTCGGGCTCAGCCAGGTATTCGGCTTCATCAAGCAGTCCGGGGGCCACGCCAAGATCTATTCGGAGCTCGGTGTCGGCACCACGGTGAAGCTCTATCTGCCGCGCTATTATGGCGAGGATCGCACCGTCGATGCGACACCGCGCGGGGTGGCGGACACGCCGGTCGCCCGCGCCGACGAGATCGTGCTCGTCGTCGAGGACGACGATCGCGTGCGCCACCTCTCGGTCGATACGCTGCGCGAGCTCGGCTATACCGTGGTGCAGGCGTCCGACGCCGCGCAGGCGCTGGCGGTGCTCTCGCTGCAGCCTCGCGTCGATCTGCTGTTCACCGATATCGTGATGCCCGACATGAACGGCCGCCTCCTGGCCGATCGCGCGGTGGCGCAACGGCCGGGCCTGAAGGTCCTCTACACCACCGGCTATAGCCGCAACGCCATCGTGCATAACGGCGTGCTCGATCCCGGGGTCAATTTCCTGGCCAAGCCCTTCACGGTCGAGCAGCTCGCGCTGAAGGTGCGCGAAGTGCTCGATACGGAGAAGCCGGCCGCGGAGTGAAGCGTCACGGCCGTTGCGGCTATCGCGGGCTCACCCTAAGCTCGCACGCATGGAACAGCCCGACGCAGCGCCCCCGCGCGCGACCCTCATCGCCCGGCTCGCGCTTGCCGCGCTGCTTGCCCTGCTCGGCCTGTGGATCGCCCATAATTTCCTCGCCGCGCTTGCCTGGGCAGTGGTGATCGCGGTGGCGATCGATCCGCTGCACGAGCGGCTGCGCCGGCGCTGGCCCGGGCCGCGCGGCCGTACCTGGACGGCGGCGGCGATCACGCTGCTGGTCGCGCTGGTCGTGATCGTGCCGGTCGCCGCCGGCATCACCCAGGCGGCGCGCGAGGCGCAGGAAGTGTCGACCTGGATTTCCCAGGCCCAGGCCAACGGCCTGCCGGTACCCGACTGGGTCGGGCAGTTGCCCGTCGGGCGCGAGATGGCGACGAACTGGTGGCAGATGAACCTCGCGACGCCCGAGGGTGCGGCGAACCAGTTCCATCATCTCCGTGCTGCCGCCGATACGCGGCTGATCGGCAGCAACGTCATCCGCCGGGTGGTCGTCTTCGCCTTCACCCTGCTCACCCTGTTCTTCCTGCTGCGCGATCGCGATTCGATCATCGCCCAGCTGCGCCGCGCCGGGGACCGGCTGTTCGGCCCGGCCGGGGAACGCATCGGATTGCAGACGCTGCGCTCGATCCGCGGCACGATCGACGGGCTCGTGCTGGTCGGCATCGGCGAGGGCGCGGTGATGGCGATCGTCTATCTCTTCCTCGGCGTGCCGCATCCCCTGTTGCTCGGCGCCGTCACGGCGGTGGCGGCGATGATCCCGTTCGGCGCCGCGCTGGTCTTCGCCATCGCTGCGGCACTGCTGGTCGGGCTCGGTTCGGTCGGCGACGCGATCGCAGTGATCGTGATCGGCCTGGTGGTGGTCGGCATCGCCGATCACTTCATCCGTCCCGCGCTGATCGGCGGCTCGACCCGGCTGCCCTTCCTCTGGGTGCTGATCGGCATCCTTGGCGGCGTCGAGACGCTTGGCCTGCTTGGGCTGTTCATCGGCCCGGCGACCATGGCGGTGCTGGTGATGCTGTGGCGGGAATATCTCGAGCATCAGGGCCAGGGCGCGGCGGTGGACGGCACGCCGGGCTGACGCCCGGCGCCGCGCCGCCGCACCCGGCTCAGTGCGGCAGTTTCGATGCGTCCGCCCAGTTGCCGTGCAGCCCGGACCGCAGCCGGAGCGGCAGTTTGGCGCGGGCGATGGGGCCCTCCGCCAGCCGCAGCGCATCCAGCACGACGAGATCGCTATAGTTCGTCACCAGATTGTCGACGAGCGCGATGATATAGCCGTCTCCTTCCGGGGCGCTCGCCGAGCGCGGCACGAAGCACGGCTCCTGCACGATCGACTGCGGCCCGGCCCACCAGAAATCGGTGCGGTTGGTGGCGAGGTCGATATGCCCGATCTGGTTCATCTTGAAGCCGCTTGCCCGGCCCTCGGCGAAGTCCATCGGCTTGGCGGGGTCCATTACCAGCATCCAGCCATGGCGATAGGGTTGCCCGACATAGCGCTCGTCGACGCGGGGAAATTCGTCGATCGCATCGGTCAGCTTGTCGACGCTGGTGAAGTCCTCCGAATTGGAGGCGAGGTCGACGCACCAGCGATGCAGATAGGGCAGTCCGGCAACCGGATCGAAGGGCGCACCATGGATATCGGGGAAGAACGGGAAGCTGTTGTTTGCGGCCTGCGGGATGTCGAAATAGATCTTCGATCCATCCTGGAATGCATTCATCACATGGCTTGCGAAGACGGTCTTCGGTGCCCTGAACCAGCGCATGTCCTTCTTCCCGCCGCCGCGCGGTAGCACCCCGAGCCAGACGGGCAGGGAGGTGTCGAAGCCGAAATGCGGCAGGTTTGCCTCCAGCCGCTGCCAGTTCGAGGTGATCGGGACGATGTGGAAGAGCGCATAGTCCTCGGTCAGGCCGAAATCGTGCATCATGCAATAATAGGGTACCTCGAAGAAGGTCTCGAACAGCGCGTTGCCCTGCGGGTCGATCTCGAAATAGCTGCAGTCTCGGGTCAGCAGGCCCGTTGCGGCATAGCCGAAATTGCACAGGTTGCCGGTCTTCGGGTCGATCTTGGCATGGGCGGAGAATGTCTGGTTCCTGATCCCGCCGGCGAAATCGGTATAGCCGGTCGTCTCCAGCGTCAGCGGGTCCATGATCAGGCAGGGGCTGTCCTCCTTCATTGCATAGAGCTGCCCGGCATGGACCATCACATTGGTGTTGGCGGTCCCCCGGATCCGGCCCTTGACGCTCGGGTCGTCGGTCAGCGGATTGCGATAGGCGCCGAACAGGGCACCGCCCGCGGCACGCTCCAGCTTGAGCTTGTCGGTCAGCGCATAGCGCTGCTTGAAGTCGACCTTGCCGCCATGGAAGCGGAACAGCGTGACCATGCCGTCGCCGTTGAAGAACTGGTCGTTGTCGAAGCGCGGCGGAAACTGGGCGTCGGGATGGACGCGGTGGAAAGTGCCGTCCATCGAGGCGGGGATTTCCCCTTCGATCTCGAGGTCGAGGATATCGCCTTCGAGGCGCAGCGGACGCAGCGTGCCGGTGAAACCCTTGGTCGATGGATAATGGGACACAATACCTCTCCAGGTCATTTTTAGTATGTATTGCATACTGAATGCCTGGCCCCGCCAAGGTTTGATCAAAATCAAACCGATGTAAATCCGATGGTCGGCCAGCCTGTCATGCACCCGCCCCATCGGCCGGGTGGAAATGAAAGATGCGGCGATTTCCGGATCTTGCGGTGCCGGTGATACAAGGTCCCGCGACGATCCTTGCGGGAGAGAGGAGCCTCACGATGACCAGCATCACGATTACGGGCTTTGAGCGGTCGCCCGATGGCGGCAAGGGGCTGGCGCGCGATACGCGCGTGCGCTGGGCGCTCGAGGAAGTCGGCCAGCCCTATGCGGTGCGCCTCGTTTCGTTCGCGGCGATGAAGGAACCGTCGCATCTGGCGCTTCATCCCTTCGGCCAGATCCCGACCTATGAGGAAGGCGATCTCGCCCTGTTCGAGACGGGGGCGATCGTCTTCCATATCGCCGGACGCCATCCCGGCCTGCTGCCGGACGACGCGAATGCCCGCGCACGCGCGATTACCTGGATGTTTGCCGCGCTCAACACGGTGGAACCGCCGATCCTCGACCTCACGATCGCGAGGCTTCTGGAGCGCGACCAGCCCTGGAGCACGGAGCGCATGCCGCTGGTCGAGGATCGCGTCCGCGACCGGTTGAAGCAACTCTCGGCGCGACTCGGCGATGCTGACTGGCTCGATGGCGGATTCAGCGTGGGCGACCTGATGATGGTGTCGGTCCTGCTCAGGCTGAGAGCGTCGGGTTTGCTGGACGAATTTCCGAACCTGGCAGCTTATGTCGCCCGGGGCGAGGCGCGGCCCGCCTACCAGCGGGCGTTCGCCGCTCAACTGGCGGTTTACACCGGCGTGCCGCCGGCCGGCTGACCGGGATCCGTTCCGGGCACGCCGCCGTCACTTCACCCGGGCTGTTCGGTCAGCTTGCCGGTGCCTGACCCGGGATCCCGCCGGTCGCGCGTATCGTATCGACCGCGATCTGCATTCGCCGGGTGCGCAGGTCGAGCAGAGAACGCTGCGCATCAAGCGCGGCCGTCTGCGCCGTGACTACCTCGAGATAGTCGGAGGCGCCCTCGCGATAGCGGATCAGCGCCAGGTCGCGCGTCCGTTCGGCCGCTGCCGTCGCTGTCTGCTGATCCTGCTCCTGCGCAGCCAGGTCGCGGGCGCGGGCGAGGTCGTCTTCCACTTCGCGGAACGCAGCGAGCACGGTCGAGCGATAGCCGGCGGCGGCTTCCTCATATTGCGCGCGCGTGATGCGCACCCGCGCGCGCCGCGCGCCGCCGTCGAAGATCGAGAGCGCGGCCGACAGCGGGCCGAGCGCCCAGAAGCCGGTCGAGGCGCCGATCACGCTGCCGTTGCCGGTCTCGAAGCCGGCACCGCCGCTCAGCGTGATCGACGGATACAGCGCCGCCCGCGCCACGCCGATCCGGGCATTGGCAGCGGCGATCCGGCGTTCCGCGGCAATGATATCGGGCCGGCGCTCGAGCAGGGTCGAGGGCACGCCAACCGGAATTGCCGGCGGCGCGCCCTGGCCCTCGGCCACGGGCAGCGCGAAGGCCGAGGGTGACTCGCCGACAAGCACGGCGATGGCATGTTCGAACGCCGCCCGGTCGGCGGCGATGCCGGACAGTTCGGCGCGGGCACTCGCCAGCAGCGAAGCCGCGCGGCTCACATCGATGCCCGAGGCGATGCCGCCGCTGTGCCGCGTATCGGTCAGGTCATAGGCGCGCTGGAACGCGCCGACCGTCTGGCGCAGCAGGGCGATGCGCGCATCGAGCCCGCGCATCTGGACGTAGGTGTCGGCCAGCCGGGCCTGCAGCGCCAGGCGCACGCCCGCGACATCGTCGGCGCTTGCCTGCGCCTGGGCCGCGCTTGCCTTGATGGCATTGCGCACCCGGCCGAACAGGTCGATCTCATAGTCGAGCGACGGGCCCGCGCGCAGGTCGGTATAGGTCGCGGCGGTGCCGGGGGACAAAGGCCGCCCGGCTGAAACCCGGGCCCGCTCCGCCTGGCCGCCGAGCGAGGCGCTCGGCAGGGCGGCGGCGCGGCTCTCGCGCAGCGCTGCGTCGGCCTGGTCGTAGCGCGCCACGGCGGCGGCAAGATCGGGGTTGCCGGCCTCGATCCGCGCCTCGAGCCCGCTCAGCACCGGATCGTCGAACAGCGTCCACCAGGTGCCCGGATCCTGCACCGTCGCGGCGGCCGGCTGCCATGGGCCGGCTTCCTTCCAGGCGGGCGCGGCGGGGCTGGGCGGCACTGAATAGGGTGGCGCGAGCGAACAGCCGGCCAGGCTCGCCGCGAGCGTCGCGGCCAGGACGCTCCTAGCTCTGCGCATGGCTCGGTCCTCCGCGCGGCGCGGCCGGCGCCACCCGCACTGCGTCGCCGGTCTGGAGCGAATCGGGCGGGTTGTCGATCACCCGGTCGCTGCGGCTCAGTCCGGCGCTGATCAGCACGGTATCGCCATCGTCGCGCCCGATCGTGATTGTCTTCAGCAGCGCCTTGCCGTCCGGTCCGACTACGGCGACCTGGGTCCCGTTCGCTCCGATCACCAGCGCGCTCGCGGGTAGCCGCACGCCGGCGCCGCCGGCGCCGCCCAGCGGGAACTTCACCTGCGCATAGGCGCCGGGCTTCAGTGCGCGGTCGGCATTGGCTGCCTGCAGCTCGACCAGCACGGTGCCTGACTGGGGATCGACCGCGCCGGCGCTGCGGGTCAGTTCGATGTCGAAGCTGCGGCCCGGATATTCCGGTACGGTCAGGCTCGCGTGCAGCCCGGGATGCACCTGTCCCGAATAGGCCTGGGGAACGCGCACATAGATCCGCATCCGGCCGATATCCGCCACCGTGAACAGCGGCACGGACGCCGCCGTGCCGGCCGTCACCAGGGCGCCGATCTGGGTCGAGCGGCTGGTCACGACGCCCGCGAACGGCGCGGTCAGGCGGGTAAAGCCCTGCAGCGCCCCCAGCCGGCGCACATTCGCGGCCGCGGCGTTGGCGATGGCCGATTTGGCGGCGAGGTCGCCGATCTTCTCGTCGGTCTCCTGCTTCGACACTGCGTCCTTGCCCAGCAGGTCGCGCCAGCGCGTCGCGGTCGATTGCGCCAGTGCCCGGTTGGCCTGCGCCGTCTGCAGGTCGGCCCGCGCTGCGGCGACCTGCTGGTCGACCTCGGGGGCGTCGAGGATGGCCAGGGTCTGCCCGGTGCGCACCGGGTCGCCGATATCGACGAACCAGCGCCGGATATAGCCCGTGGTCCGGGCATAGATCGCCGCGCTGTTATAGGCCTGGACGTTGCCGGGCAGCGTCAGCCCGTCGCCGCCGCCCTCGGCCTGGGGGCGGATGACGGTGACGGTCGGCGTCGCCTGCGCGGTCGTCCAGTGCGCGAGTTGTTGCTCGGATCGCGCGCGGGTGAAGATGCCGATCGCGACCAGCGCGATCGCGATCGCCGCGGCGACGATGGCTGCGGTCCGCAGGGAGCCCCGTTGCTCAGACATGCACTTCCTCCAATTGCGTGCCGGCATCCGGCCGTGCCTGTCCTGCGCGCGCCGCGCGCTTCTCCGCGTCGCGCCGGTGGACCAGGCTGAAGATCACCGGCACGAACATCAGCGTGGCGATGGTCGCGACGATCAGGCCGCCGATGACGGCCCGGCCCAGCGGCGCGTTCTGCTCGCCGCCTTCGCCGAGCCCGAGCGCCATCGGCAGCATGCCGATGATCATCGCGAGCGCGGTCATCAACACCGGGCGGAACCGGGTCAGCCCGGCCTCGAGCGCCGCCCTGGTCGAATCGCCCAGCACCGCCAGCCGCTCGCGCGCGAAGCTCACCACCAGGATCGAATTGGCGGTGGCGACGCCCATGCACATGATCGCCCCGGTCAGCGCCGGCACGGACAGGGTGGTGCCGGTCAGGAACAGCATCCAGATGATGCCAGCGATCGCGCCGGGCAGGGCGGTGATGATCACGAACGGATCGAGCCAGCTCTGGAAGTTCACGACGATCAGCAGGTAGATCAGCACGATCGCGCCGATCAGGCCGAAGAACAGGCCCGTGAAGGCGGTGTTCATCGTCACATATTGGCCGCGTAACGTGATCGTGGCGCCCTTGGGGGCCTGCTTCTGGAGATCCTTGAGCACCTGATTGATGTCGCCCGCGACCGCGCCGAGATCGCGCTCGGCGGGGGTC
>CAISGR010000081.1 GCA_903884945.1 uncultured bacterium | reverse complement strand
TCGAAGGTGAAGCGCGGATCGAGCGACGGACGCGCGGCGATCGCCATCGGCGCAGGCGCGACCGGCGCAGCGACGATCCCCGCGTCGGCGGTCAACACCGCGGGAGCCGGGCGCGCGACGCGCGTTTCGATCGACACGCTGCGGATCTCGGGCAGGATCGAGCGGAATTCCTGGAACAGCCGGTCCGCATAGTGATTGCGGACCCAGTTCGTCATGAAAGCTGACGGCAGCGCGAGCCGAATCGTGTCGGACTCTACGCCCTCGACCAGCTCGATCGGCTTCAGCCACTGGTCGAACAGGCGAACGCCGGCGGACTCGCGCAGATGCCCACGCACCGTGCTCCACGCCCTTGCCACATCGCTCCGAACAGCGCCTTCAGTTATCGTGCCCGCCAACACCCAATCCTTCTCCGGGCGAGGGAACATCGAGCCCCGCGCCGCCTGATTTTTACAGACAAGCCTCCCCCCAGCCGGAATCCCCGTCCGCCTGACTTCGAAGGTCTCATGTAGGTCGCGAGACGGATCGTCTGCGCGGCAAGGGTCGAATATGAAGATCGCAGCGAGTCGGGCAAGACCCCGACACGTAACAAAACCGAAATAAACGGGATTGACTCGCGACCAGCCACGGATTCCCGTCGAAAAACTGACAAGCGACTGAAAACGATTACATTTCCCGGCGATCGCACCTCATGATGGGCGCGAATCGCGGTGAATCCTGACTTTTCATGATTCGGGTACGTGCTCGCCCCGAAATGGAGCAATTTCCGGACCAAATTGCCTTTTTGAGGAATGGCGCAGACACGACAAAAAACCCGCCGGGAAAACCCGACGGGGTCATTGTACCGTCATGCGAGTCGATTCAGGCGAGTGCGCTGAGCCGCTTGCTGAGGCGCGCGAACTTGCGGGAGGCGGTATTGCGGTGAAGCACGCCCTTTGCGACGCCACGCGCCAGTTCGGGCTGCATCTGCGCCATCGCCGCAGTCGCCGCAGTCTTGTCGCCCGAAGCGAGCGCCGCTTCGGCCTTCTTGACGAAGGTCCGGATGCGGCCAACCCGGTTGCCGTTTACTTCAGCGCGACGTGCGTTGCGCCGAATTCGCTTTTTCGCCTGTGGCGTGTTCGCCATGAAGCCCTCTGATCTGATATAAAAAAGGGCGCGAACGGCAAAGCTCGCTGCCCCGGAAAGCGCGCCTCTTACCCATCAACTTTGAGTCGGTCAACCGCTCAACGCTGGCATTTCGAGCACCAGAAGGTGGAACGCCCCCCTTCGGCATAGCGCTTGACGATTCCACCGCACTCACAGGGCTCGCCCTCACGGCCATAGACACGCCATTGCCGGGAGAAATAGCCAAGCTCGCCATCGGGCCGCGCATAGTCGCGCAGGGTCGATCCACCGGCTTCGATCGCGGCTGCCAGCACGATGCGCACCGCCTCGACGAGGCGATCGAGGCGCGGCAGCGAGACCTGCCCGGCCGCCCGCATCGGCGCGATCCGCGCGAGATGCAGCGCTTCGCAAACATAGATGTTGCCAAGCCCGGCAACAATTCGCTGATCGAGCAGCATCAACTTGATCGAAGCGATCCGGCCCCTCAGCGCCTCGAGCAGATAGGATGCGGTGAAATCGGGGCCAAGCGGCTCTGGCCCCATCGCCACGAAGGGCGGATAGGCGGCGAGCGAACCGGTTTCCACCAGATCGAGCGATCCGAATCGCCGTGGGTCGTTGAGCGCCAGGCGATGGTCGGCCGTCTCGACGATCAGATGATCGTGCGGCAGCGTTTCGCCGGGATCGACCCGCCAGCGCCCGGACATGCCGAGGTGGAAGATCATCGTGTCGCCGCGATCCGTATCGATCAGGCCATATTTGGCGCGCCGCCGCAGCCCGGTGACGACCGCACCGGTAAGGCGCTGGCCGAGATCGACGGGGAACGGGCGGCGCAGATCGGCACGGCGAGTCTGGATCAGGGTGATGCGCTGATCCTGCAGCACGCCGCGCAGGCCGTTGACGGTGGTTTCGACTTCAGGGAGCTCTGGCATGCGCCCGCTGTCGCGGGAATGACGAAAAGGGTCAACGCGGCTTTGCGCTCGATACGATGCCCCGCTAGAGCGGCCCGCATGAACGAGACCGTATCCTTCGGCTATGAAGACGTGGCCCCCGACGAAAAGACCCGCCGCGTCGGCGGAGTCTTTTCCAGCGTGGCGTCGCGCTACGACATCATGAACGACGCCATGTCGGGCGGCATGCACCGGTTGTGGAAGGACCGCTTCGTCCGCCGGGTGAAGCCGCGCGCCGGGGAACAGATACTCGACATGGCCGGCGGCACCGGCGACATCGCCTTCCGCCTCGCCCGATCGGGCGCCGCAGTCACGGTCGCCGACATCAATCCGCAGATGCTCGAAGTGGGCATTGAACGGGCGCAGAAGCGCGGAATCGACGGGTTGGTCTGGACCGAGGCCAATGCGGAGACGCTCGACTTCCCGGATCGCTTCTTCGACGCCTACACCATCGCCTTCGGCATCCGGAACGTAACCGACATCCTCAAGGCCTTGCGCGAGGCACACCGCGTGCTACGGCGCGGCGGCCGGTTCTACTGCCTCGAATTCTCCACGACCCTGTGGCCGGGCTTTGGCGAGATTTACGACGCCTATTCGCACAAGGTGGTGCCGAAGCTCGGCCAGTTGCTTGCGCAGGATGCCGACAGCTATCGCTACCTGATTGAGTCGATCCGCCGGTTCCCCGACATGCCGACCTTCGAGCGGATGATCGGCGATGCGGGATTCATCCAGACGAATGTCGAGCCGATGCTGGGCGGGCT
Source organism: uncultured bacterium (assembly GCA_903884945.1). Classification (GTDB taxonomy): domain Bacteria; phylum Pseudomonadota; class Alphaproteobacteria; order Sphingomonadales; family Sphingomonadaceae; genus Sphingomonas. Next base: position 13,862 of record CAISGR010000081.1, on the reverse strand, counting down.
GGTCGCGATCCATAGCGGCTGGAAGATTTGAGCCCGCACGCATGACCGCCCCTGCCGTTCATCTCTGGCGGCTCCTCAAATGGGGCCGGATCCTCGCGCGTCATGGCGCACTCGGTGGCATCGAGCGCGATGTGAACACCCCGCCGCGCATCCGCCGGATCATTCGCATCGCCCGATTTGGCGCGCGGGTACCGAAGGTGCCCGCCTATGCCGACGCACTCCAGGCGATCGGGCCGGCCGCAATCAAGCTCGGCCAGACGCTGGCGACCCGGCCCGACATCGTCGGTGACGCGGCTGCCAAGGACCTCCTGCGGCTGCAGGATGCGCTGCCGCCGCTTCCCTATGAGACGATCCATGCCGCGATGACGCGGGCATTCGGCCGGCCGCCGGAGGATCTGTTCGCTTCGATCGATCCGGTGCCGGTCGGTGCGGCCTCCATCGCGCAGGTCCACAGCGCCATCACCACCGACGGTCGCCATGTTGCGGTCAAGGTGCTGCGTCCGGGCGTCGAGGAAGAGTTCGCGCGCGCGATCGACACCTATCAATGGGCGGCCGCCCAGATCGAAGCGATGGGCGGCGAACTGTCCCGCCTGCGCCCGAGGTTGGTGATCGAGACCTTCAAGCGCTGGACCGCGCGCGAGCTCGATCTGCGCCGCGAGGCCGCGTCCGCCTCCGAGCTGGCGGAAGCCATGGCCGCGCAGCCCGATTATATCGTGCCGGAGATCGACTGGCAGCGTACGACGACCCGCGCGATGACGATCGCCTGGGTCGACGGCATCAAGCTGTCCGACCGCGCCGCACTGGTCGCGGCGGGCTATGACCTGCCCAAGCTGGCAAACACGCTGGTCCATGCCTTTCTGCGCCAGGCAATCGCCGAAGGCTTTTTTCATGCCGACATGCACCAGGGAAACCTGTTCGCGCTTCCCGACGGGCGGATCGCGGCGATCGATTTCGGCATCATGGGGCGAATCGACCGGCGGGCGCGGGTCTGGCTGGCGGAGATTCTCTACGGTCTGATTACCGGCAACTACAAGCGCGTGGCCGAGATCCATTTCGAGGCGGGCTATGTTCCGGCACACCATAATGTCGCGGAATTCGCGACGGCGCTCCGGGCGGTCGGCGAACCGATGCGGGGGCTGGCGGTAAAGGACATGTCGATCGGCATGATGCTCGACGGCCTGTTCAACATTACCCGCGACTTCGACATGCAGACCCAGCCACATCTGCTGCTCCTGCAGAAGACGATGGTGATGGTGGAAGGCGTGGCGACGAGCCTCGACCCCGACATCAACCTCTGGGATTCGGCCGCGCCGTTCGTACGCGAGTGGATCAGGACCGAACTGGGGCCCGAGGCATTCGTGGCGGACCGGATCATCACTGACCTGCGCACCCTGGCACGGCTGCCCGAGCTGATCCGTAATATCGAACTGCGCTATCCCTCGCCCGGGGGGGCGCCCCCTGCCCCGCCGCTCAAGGAAATCGAGGTCGTTCGAATCGGCGGCGGCTGGCGCTACGTGGCGATCGCGGTCGTGACCGCGCTGGTCAGCGTGGCCGGGACATGGGCATTCTTGCGGTGACGCTCTCCCGCCACTTCCCCATACGCCTCCAGCGGCGCGACTGACCGCGTGGCGCGCGCCCTGCCTCCCCTCTGGCTCAGCGCTCCCAGCCGCTTTGCGGCGTTCAGTCGGCCCACCGCGCTGCTCGCGCTGGCGCTGCTCGCGATCCTGCTGGTCGCGAGCCTCACTGCCATCGGCAGCCCGGGCCCGCCGCCGGTCAGCCACGACCCGGCCCGCCGCGCCAACGACCAGGCGGACGTGGTGCTGTACGAATCGATCGTCGCGGGCGTGCGCGGTGGCGGTGATTATTATGCGGTGACGGCACAGGCGCTGCGCAGTGGCGATTATCCGCTCCGCCCCTTCGTGACGTTCCGCCTGCCGACACTCGCCATCGTCCAGGCAGCGCTGCCGCCACTGGGTGTCGTCACCCTGCTGTACGCGCTTGCCGCAGCCGTGATGGTCGCCTGGTTCCTGAGGCTGCGTCCCGCCTTCGCGCGCGCGCCGCCGCTCGCGATCGCGATGACCCTGCTCGCGGGTGGAATGATGGCCTTCATCCAACCTGAGCTGGCCAGCTTCCACGAGGTTTGGGCGGGCCTGCTGATCGCGCTGTCCCTGGCGCTGCGCCGTCGCGAGCGGTGGATCGAGGCAGTCGCTTTCGGCATGATCGCGATGCTCATCCGCGAAACGGCGGCGCTCTATGTCGGCATCATGGCCGTGCTCGCGTTGGCCGAGGGGCAGCGCCGCGAGGCGATCGGCTGGGCGGCCGCGATCGTCGCCTTCGCGGTCGTCGTCGCCTTTCACGCGCACGCGGTGAGTCTGGTCGTCCGTCCGATCGATGCGGCATCGCCCGGCTGGGCCGGGTTGCTCGGCTTCGGCTTCTTCGTGAAGACAATGACCCTGTCGACCGCCCTCAACCTCGCGCCGCTCTGGCTGGGCGGTCTCCTCGTCGGCCTCGCCCTGTTCGGCTGGGCCGGCTGGCAGGATGACCTCGGGCTGCGCGCGCTGACCATCTTCGCCTGCTATGCCGCGTTGCTCAGCCTGTTCGGCCGGACCGACACCTTCTATTGGGGTTTGATGATCGCGCCCACGATCCTGATCGGCCTCGCCTTCGTGCCCGACGCCTTGCGCGACCTCGTCGCGGCCGCGCACGACCGGCGCAAGATCATCGTGACGCGCATGGTCAGATAGGGAAATGGCGCGATGAAGATACTCCTGATCGTCGGCGGCGGCATCGCCGCGTACAAGGCGTGCGAACTGATCCGGCTATGCCGCAAGGCCGGGATCGAGGTCCGCTGCGTCCTGACGGCGGGCGGCGCCCACTTCGTCACGCCGATGACGCTCGCTGCGCTGTCTGAAAATCAGGTGTTCACCACCCTCTGGGACCTGAAGGACGAGGCCGAGATGGGCCATATCCAGCTCAGCCGCGAGGCAGACCTCCTCGTGGTCGCCCCGGCCACGGCCGACCTGCTCGCCAAGATGGCCGCCGGCATCGCCGACGACCTGGCGACCACCGTGCTGCTGGCAACCGACAAGCCGGTGCTCGCAGCGCCCGCGATGAACGTGCGCATGTGGAGCCATGCGGCGACTCGCCGGAACGTCGCCACGCTGCGCGGCGATGGCGTGACCGTACTCGAGCCAGACGAGGGCCCGATGGCCTGTGGGGAATATGGTGCCGGGCGCCTGCCCGAACCCGAGGCCATTCTCGCCGCGATCCAGCGCGCGCTTTCAGCCTGATCATGTCGCTGGCGGGCAAGCACGTCCTGGTGACCGCAGGGCCGACCCACGAGCCGATCGATCCCGTGCGCTATCTCGCCAACCGTTCGTCGGGCCGCCAGGGTTTCGCGATCGCCGGCGCATTGGCCGCGCTCGGCGCGCAGGTGACGCTGGTGGCCGGGCCGGTATCGCTGCCCACCCCACCCGGCGTCGACCGCGTCGATGTCGAAACGGCAGCGGAGATGGCAGACGCGGTGGCGCGGGCGCTGCCGGTCGATGTCGCGGTAATGGTCGCCGCCGTCGCGGACTGGCGCGTCGACACGGCGGGCCAGAAAATCAAGAAGGGTGTCTTGCCGCCGGTGCTGCACCTCGTCGAGAACCCGGATATCCTCGCAACCCTGGCCAGGAGCCCGCAGCGGCCCGGGCTACTGATCGGTTTTGCCGCCGAGACCGAGCATGTGATCGAGCACGCGACCGCCAAGCGCGCGCGCAAGGGCGCCGACTGGATCGTCGCCAATGACGTGTCGGGCGACGTGATGGGGGGAACGGCGAACGCCGTGCATATCGTCACCGCCAAAGGGGTAGAAAGCTGGGAGCGCCTGCCCAAGGAGGAGGTGGCGACGCGGCTGGCGGGACGGATCGCCGACGCACTTTCCCGCGGTGCTGCCTGAGATCGGCCAGCCGCCTCATTTTCTTCGTACCGCAATAGAAGAACGGCCCTTAAACAAGCTCGGGGCGAACGATAGATAGGTAACCATGTCGCTGACCGAGATCACCATTGCCCTGAAGCGCCTTCCCCATGGTGAAGGCCTGCCGCTCCCCGCCTATGCGACCGAGGGGGCGGCCGGCATGGACGTGGTGTCGGCCGAGGACATGACCCTTGCCCCGGGTAGCCGCGGCGCGGTCGCGACCGGGTTCGCGATCGCCATTCCACCGGGCTATGAGGTGCAGGTGCGCCCGCGTTCGGGGCTTGCGCTCAAACACGGGATCACCTGCCTCAACACGCCCGGGACGATCGACAGCGATTATCGTGGCGAGGTAAAGGTGATCCTGGCCAATCTGGGCGACGCACCCTTCGTGATTGCGCGAGGGGACAGGATCGCTCAACTCGTTCCGGCCCCGGTCCAACGCGCCGTGCTGGACGAGGTCGCGGCATTGGAGGATACTCTGCGCGGCGCCGGGGGATTCGGGTCGACGGGACGTTAATGCTACCATTTCTGCTTCTTCAGGCCGCCATACCGGCGGTGCCGACCGACTGGTCGACGCTCGCTCCGCTGCCCTATGTAACGGCACCCCAGATAACCGCTCCCCTGACCCGGTTCGTCGCCGACGAGATTGCCGCGGGACGGTGCTCGCCGTCCAAGCCAGCCGATGGCCATTACGTTATCCAGGTCGATGTCGCGACCCTCGTGGCCGCCGACGGAACCATCCGCCGCACGATACCGCGCGCGATCGATTGCCCCACCGTCGAGCAATATAGTGCTGGCCTGGTCGTGAGCTTCGCCCGTGCCAACCTTCAGCCACGTCCCGGCGCGGCGGATCAATGGTACCGCACGACGATCGTCTTTGACTGGCGCTGATGAGCCTCACCGACGCCGAACTTGAGCGCTACGCGCGGCATATCGTGCTGAAAGAAGTCGGTGGCGCCGGGCAGATCAGGCTGCGCGGTGCCACCGTGGCCGTGATCGGTGCCGGCGGAATCGGTTCGCCCGCGATCCAGTATCTGGCGGCCGCCGGTCTCGGGCGACTGATCGTGGTGGACGATGACAGGGTCGATCTTTCCAATCTCCAGCGGCAGACCTTGTTCGGCGGGGAAGATATCGGTGCCGCCAAGGTCGATGCCGCCGCCCGGGCAGTCGCCCGCCTCAATCCGGGCGTTGCGATCGAAGCGCGCCGCGAGCGGATCCACGCCGGCAACGCCGCCGCGCTGATCGACGGCGCGGGCGTCGTGCTCGACGGGACCGATAATTTCGCCACGCGCCTGGCCGTGGCCGATGCTGCGCTCGCGGCGAAGATCCCGCTGGTTTCTGCGGCGGTCGGGCAGTTCGAAGGGCAACTCGGCGTGTTTCGCGGCTGGGAGGCGGACAAGCCCTGCTATCGATGCTTTGTCGGCACGGATCCGGATCGGGCGGAACTGTCCTGCGCCGAGGCTGGTGTCGTCGGCGCGATGACGGGAATCATGGGTAGCCTGGCCGCCCTGGAGTCAATGCGGGCGATCCTTGGCTTCGGCGATGACAGCGCGGGGCGGCTGCTGCTCGTCGACGCACTGGCTTTCCGCTTCCGAACGATCCGCCTGCCCAAGGATCCTGGTTGCCCCGCATGCGGTTAGCAGGACCTTAAGCCACTTCTTCTAGTCCGGCTCCGGTGAACGGAATCGGAAGCGCTGTGACTGCACCCTCTCCCAAGGTCCTGATCGTCTTTGGCACCCGGCCGGAGGCGATCAAGCTTTTCCCGGTCGTGGCCGCGCTGGCGCAGCAGCCAGGCTTGGTGGTGCGTACGTGCGTGACGGCGCAGCATCGCGGCCTGCTGGACCAGGTGCTCGCCATCGCCGGCCTCACGCCTGATATCGACCTCGATCTGATGGAGCCAGGCCAGTCGCTCGACCGGCTGACGGCGCGCCTCCTGACAGGGCTTGGCGACGTGATGGATGCGGAGAAGCCCGATCGGGTCATCGTGCAGGGCGATACGGCAACCGCGATGGTCGGCGCGCTTGCAGCCTATTATCGCAAGGTGCCGGTCTCCCATGTCGAAGCCGGGCTTCGTTCGGGCGATATCTGGCAACCTTGGCCGGAAGAGGTGAACCGGCGGATCGTCGCGCCGATCGCCGATCAGCATTTCGCGCCGACCGAGACCGCGGCCGACGCCCTTAAGCGCGAGAATATCGATCCGGCGACGATCCATGTGACGGGCAACACGGTGATCGACGCTCTGCTCGCGACACGCGCCCGGATTGCCGAGAAGCCGGGCCTGGCCTCGGACCTCGATGATATCGCGGGACGCTTCGCTGGCAAACGCATCATCCTCGTTACCACGCACCGTCGGGAGAATTTCGGCGACGGCATGGCGAATATCGCGCACGCGCTCGGCCGCATCGCGGAGCGCCCGGATGTCGCGATCCTGTTTCCGGTCCATCCCAATCCGAATGTCGTATCGGTCATGGACGCGCAACTGGGCAACCGCACCAACATCGCGCGCGTCGATCCGCTCGACTATCCCCATTTCGTGCGGGCGCTTGGCCTCTGCCACCTCGCCCTGACCGATTCCGGCGGCGTCCAGGAGGAAGCTCCTGCCCTTGGCAAGCCGGTGCTGGTGATGCGCGAAACGACCGAGCGGCCGGAGGGCGTGGCGGCCGGCACCGCGAAGCTGGTCGGAACCGACGCCGACCGCATCGTCCGCGAAGTTTCAGCGCTGCTCGACGACGACGCGGCCTATTCCGCAATGTCGCGCGCGCACAATCCGTTCGGGGACGGCCGCAGCAGCGCCCGGATTGCCAGGATCGTCGGCGAAAGCCTTGCCGGGCACGACTGACGTCGCGCTATTGCACCACGACGCGGGCGTGCCAGCTGGTATGCTTGATGCCCCGCGGGAGCGGCATGTAGCGATCGCGCGCGTAGCGCGATCCGAACTCGATCTCGGCCACGTCCATGCCGTGGCGGCGCACCAGCTGTCGCAGCGTTCGCGGGCAGAGCCAGCAGGTATGCTCAGGGTTGTTCGGCACTTCCTTGTGCCGGATCGCCTGTACCACCATCCGCCAATACCAGGGATTGGGAGTTGAGATCAGCAGCGAGCCGCCAGGGCGGAGATGGCGCTTGGCGCTTTCGAGAAAGCCGGCGAAATCCTCGAGGTGCTCGATGATGTCACCGGCGACGATCACGTCGAAGTCGCGGCCGAGATCGTAGTTCTGCGCGTCGCCATGGACCATATCGAAGCCCCGCTCGCGCAGATAATCGATCCCTTCCTTCGCCAGATCGAGGCCGAGCAGGCTCTTCGCCCTCTCGCGCAGTGCCTTGTGGACCCAATAGCGGCTGCGATAGGATTGCGGATCGTGCTGGACACAGCCGAGATCGAGGACATCCTTGCCCTCGGCAAAGCCGACCACAAAGCGCACCTTGTGATCGTCAAAAGCGATGTCGTCGCCGAAATCCTGCGGGCGGGCGTGAATTTTCGACCCGAGCATCGCGTCCGGGCTGGTCTTGAATGAATCCGACATGCGTTATCCCGAAGCCTGATGGGTTTCGGCTAACATAGGGGTCCGGAGGATGCCATGGTCCATGTGGACGGAGCTCGGCTTTTCGGACAAGATTGCCCCGGGCCGGCCGTAAACCCAAAGGCAGCGAGTCGGTTCGCGTAACAGGGCGGGGAGGATTCTATCGCATGCGCATCATCGGATTGTGGTGTCGCGCTTTCGGCCATCGGACCGCTTCCGGATCGAAACGGGTCTTCGAAGGCAATGTCTTCGCTACCTGCAGACGATGCTCATGCGAATTGTTTCGCGATCCGAAAAATGGTGTCTGGCGCGCTGCAACCCATGACGACCGCCGAGCTCGCCGCCTGGTGCTTTCTGGCGACGGCGTGGCGACAAGCGACATCGCGCGAAAATCGCGCCGCAAATCAAGCAGGTCGCGCAAGAAATAGCCCATCCGAGGCTGGGCTCGCCCGCATTTCCGAAATCTTCACCCGCCTAGGCGACAAGCGATTCCGACAAGCGACACGCCGCTCCTGATGGGCGGTCGTCGCAGCTATGGCGCGGAGACGAGCTTTCGATGGTTTCGGATCATGATCTCAAGGTGGTCGTCGTCGGCCTCGGCTATATCGGGTTGCCGACCGCTGCGGTGATCGCGCGAACCGGCGCCAAGGTGCTGGGCATCGACGTTTCGCCGTCGATCGTCGACACCGTCAATTCGGGCAAGGTCCACATCGAGGAGGTCGATCTCGACGGTCTCGTTTCGGGTGTCGTCGCCCGTGGGAATTTACGCGCCTCCACGATGATCGAGCCGGCCGACGTCTTCGTGATCGCCGTTCCGACGCCCTTTGGCGAGGACCATGCACCGAACATCGGCTATGTCCTGCAAGCGGCAACAACCGTAGCCGCCGTGCTGAAGGCAGGCGATGCCGTCATTCTCGAATCAACCTCGCCCGTCGGCACCACGGAAAAGGTCCGCGATCTGCTCGCACAGCTGCGCCCCGACCTCAAGGTTCCCGGGAAAGCCGGCGAGGGCGCCGATATCGCGATCGCCTATTGCCCCGAGCGTGTTCTGCCCGGCCGGATCCTGGTCGAGCTGATCGACAACGATCGGGTGATCGGCGGCATCACGCCGCGTTGTGCACGAAAGGCCCTCGCCTTTTACCGGCGCTTCGTCCGCGGCGCCTGCGTTACCACCACGTCGCGCGCAGCGGAGATGACCAAGCTCACGGAGAATGCCTTTCGCGACGTCAATATCGCCTTCGCCAACGAACTGAGCCGTGTCGCGGACACAATGGATGTCGATGTGTGGGAAGTGATTCGGCTCGCGAATCGTCATCCGCGAGTCAATATTCTTGCGCCCGGCCCCGGTGTCGGCGGGCACTGCATCGCCGTCGATCCGTGGTTCCTGGTCCATGCCGATCGCGCCAACACGCCACTCATCCGGACCGCGCGCGAAGTGAACGATGCCAAGGTCGACTATGTGATCGAGCGGGCGGAAGCCATGATCGCCGCGCATCCGGGCATGCCGGTTGCGTGCCTGGGTCTCGCCTTCAAGGCGAATATCGATGATTTCCGCGAAAGCCCCGCCCTGAAGGTGGCCGCCGCGCTCGCCAGTCGGTTCGGCGAGCGCCTGCGCATCGTCGAGCCCTATGCAGCGGCATTGCCCGCATCGTTCGAGGGCATGGGCGCCAGTCTGGTCGACGTCGATACAGCGATCGAGACCTGCCCGATCATGGTGGTGCTGGTCGATCACGACATCTTCAAGTCCGTTCCGCTTGACGAGCGATCCGACAAGATCGTCTACGACACGCGCGGGATCTGGCCGGACCAGCCTCGGGTTCAGCCGCGAGCGGAGCCGTTGCGCCTCGCGGGCTGAACGCTGGACTTGGCACGCGCCATCCCGTAGCCAAATCGCGCCGTGCTGGCGCTTTCGGCCACGGCGTGGGGGAATTGATGAGCGAGCCCGTTTCTCGAGCCATTGGTTCATCCGGCACCCGGAACATCATGGCCCGACTGCCTCGGCCGAGACGATCCGGCAACCGCATCGAATCGATTCACAATCTGCGCGGCGTCGCATCGCTCGCCGTACTGTTCGACCATCTCGTGGCGACGCCCTATGTGGCCGCGCCGGCGGCAGTCGCGGCGATGGGCATTCTCGGCAACTACGGCGTCACCATCTTCTTCTTCATCTCTGGTTTCGTGCTGCCCTATTCGTTGCAGAAGTCGCGCTACCGGATTCAGGATTTCCCGATGTTCATCGCCCGGCGCTTCGTCCGGGTTGACCCACCCTTCTTCGTCGTCGTCGGCCTGACCCTGGCGCTCAATATCATCATAGGTATCATAAAGAATACGCCATATCATATTGATTTCGTGCAAGTATTTGCGCACGTCGCCTATATCGCGCCGCTGCTGCACAAGGAATGGCTGCTGAGCGTCTTCTGGACGCTGTGCACTGAATTCCAGTTCTATATCATGATCGGCCTGATCTTTCCCATCCTGCAGAAATACCCGATCCCCATCGCGATCGCCTGCGCGGCCTGCATGTGGCTTTACATTCCGGGCTATTTCCCGGCGGAGCGCCTGCCCCTCGGCCAGCGCGAAATCATCTTCGCCTATCTGCCGTCCTTCATGGTCGGCATGGCGACATTCCTCTACTGGGAAGGCCTGACAAGGTTTCGGACCTTTGCCGTGGCGATCGCGATCTCGGTCGTGGCGCTGTTCTTCAAGGCGCCGCTCGACATCTCGATCGTCGCGCTCATCACGATCGTCGTGGTGATGTACGGATCCTTCTACAATCCGGTGCTCGATTTCTTCGGTAAGATTTCCTATTCGCTCTACCTGATCCACCTGCTGGTGATCGTCGCGGTGCTGCCGCTGTTTCATCGCTTCGACCTGCCCTGGTTCGTGATGATGCTGATCGGCGGCGGGGTCTCGACCGTGGCGGCGGCGCTGATCTATCGCTTCGTGGAAGGGCCGGCCCTGACGATGTCCAAGCGTCTCAGGCTGAAGCCCCGCGCTCCCGCGCCGAAGCCGGAAAATGACGCAGCGCCGATACTAGAACTGGACCCGGCCCCTCAAGTTGGTAAGGCCGGCTGAAAGAACGCGGCCCGATCGCGCCTATCCCGGAGCTCGAGCATATGACGAAAACTGCCCTCATCACTGGCGTCACCGGACAAGACGGCGCGTATCTCGCTGAATTGCTGCTTTCGAAGGGCTATGACGTACATGGTGTGAAGCGGCGGTCGTCCTCGTTCAACACGGCGCGCATCGACCACCTGTATCAGGATCCGCATGAAACCGGGGCGCGCCTGCACCTCCATTATGGCGACATGACCGATTCGACGAACCTGATCCGAATCGTCCAGGAAGTGAAACCCGACGAGATCTACAACCTCGCCGCGCAGAGCCATGTCCAGGTGAGCTTCGACACCGCGGAATATACCGCGAACGCCGACGCGATCGGCACGCTTCGTCTGCTCGAGGCCCTGCGGCTGCTTGGGCTGGCCGATACGACGCGCTTCTATCAGGCTTCGACGTCGGAACTGTACGGGCTCGTCCAGGAAGTACCCCAGTCTGAGACAACGCCCTTCTATCCGCGCTCGCCTTATGCCGCCGCCAAGCTCTATGCCTATTGGATCACGGTGAATTATCGCGAGGCCTATGGCATGCATACCTCGAACGGCATCCTGTTCAACCATGAGAGCCCGCTGCGGGGCGAGACCTTCGTGACGCGCAAGATCACCCGGGCGGTCGCCGCGATTCAGCTTGGCCTGCAGGACATGCTGTGGCTGGGCAATCTCGACGCCAAGCGGGACTGGGGCCATGCGCGCGACTATGTCGAGGGAATGTGGCGCATCGTGCAGCATGACAAGGGCGACGATTTCGTGCTGGCAACGGGCGTCACCAATACCGTCCGTTCCTTTGTCGAGTTCGCCTTCGCCGAAGTCGGCATTTCGATCGACTGGAGCGGCGAGGGAATCGACGAAATCGGCCGCTGCACCAAGACGGGCAAGACGCTGGTCAAGGTCGATCCGCGCTATTTCCGCCCGACGGAAGTCGAACTACTGATCGGCAACCCGGCCAAAGCCAAGCGCGTGCTCGGCTGGGAAGCGACGACGACCCTCGCCGAACTGGTCTCGGAAATGGTTGCCGAGGATCTCAAGGCCGTTGCCCGCGAGGCGGAGATTCGTCGCCCCGATGAGGAGCGCCCGAGTTCGCTGTACGCGATCAAGGGCTGATCGGCGCTCGTGCCGTCAACAAGCCAGGACCGGCGCGTTGCCTTCTATGTCGGCGGCTTCGAAGCAGTCGGCGGGATCGAGGCGTTCCTGTTCGACCTGCTTACCAATATGCCGGCCGATGGGGTCGACCGATCCATGCTGGTATGGGCCAAGGACCTGCCCGAATTTCGTATCATCGAGCGGGCAGGCACAAAGGTATTCAGGACGCCGCTACGATCGGGCTGTCGCTTCGGGTTGCCGGATCAGCTGCTGTTCACCCGGCACGGGCGGCGGCTTCGCGACGTTGACCGGATCGTATTCGCCAAGATCCCCCCGCCACCGATTCTCGCGCGGATTGAGCGGCTCGCACGATCGCATAGCCCGAAACCAACCGAAATGGTGTTCGTGACGCCCTACCGCCCGCGCGAAATGTGGCCCGACGCCATGCCTGACAACATCCGGCGCTCGTTCGATCGGTTCTTGGTGCAAAGCAGCGCATTTGTCGACGATCTGCGCGAGATGGGCTTCACCGGCGCAATCGACATCCTCCCTTACATCCCGCCATCGCCGGCTGCCAATCCGGTCGACCGCGCACGCGACGGCCCCTTTCGCCTCGGCTTTCTCGGCCGTTTCGTGCCGCAGAAGAATCTGTTCTACCTGCTCGACCTGGTCAACGCATTGGGGGCGGATGCACTTGAACTGCACCTTTTCGGCGGCGGCGACGAAGATGAAGCCCTGCGCGAGAAGGCCTCTCGAATGGGCCTGCCCGCGACGTTTCACGGCGTCGTGCCGCGCGAGTTGGTGGCCGAGGCGATCGACAGCTGCGACGCGTTCATCAATCCCTCGATCTCCGAAGGCCAGTGCCTCGTGGCGCTCGAGGTTCTCAGCCGCGGCCGGGCGTTCCTAGCCAGCGCCGTTGGCGCGATTCCTGAGATACTCGGCAAAGGCAGACTGGGCGCCCTTGTCCCGCTCGACGATGCCGTGGGCGCAGCGGCGGTCCTCGGCGACTTCGTCGAGGAATGGCGCGCCGGCGGATGGCGCGCCGCGGACATTGCGAGCGACTATGCCAGCGCCTATCCTCGCGGAGAGATTATCAGCAACTATGAAAAGCTATTGTAGCGGGACAACCCGCGCCCCCGGAACAGGATCGAACATCAACCAATGACCGAATTGTTTTCGCTGGCCGGCAAACGGGTCTGGGTCGCGGGCGAGCGCGGCATGGTGGGGCGCGCCATCGTGCGGCGTTTGTCCACCGAGGCGTGCGAGATCGTCTCGAGCGCGACGCGAGTCGACCTGCGCGATCAAGCCGCGACTTTCGCCTGGATGGCGGCCAATCCGGCGGATCTGATCTTCCTGGCGGCAGCCAAGGTCGGCGGCATTGCGGCGAATGACTCGCTTCCGGCGCAATTTCTCTACGACAATCTGATGATCGAAGCGAACGTGATCGAGGGCGCTCGGCGCACCGGCGCCGCAAAGCTCGTATTTCTCGGATCATCCTGCATCTACCCCAAGGAGGCGCCCCAGCCGATCCGCGAGGAGGCTCTGCTCACCGGTCCGCTCGAACCAACGAATCAATGGTATGCGATAGCCAAGATCGCCGGGATCATGCTCGCCCAGGCCTATCGGCGTGAATATGGCTGCGACTATATCTCCGCCCAGCCGACCAATCTCTACGGACCGTTCGACAATTTCGACCTCCAGTCGAGCCACGTCCTGCCGGCGCTGATTCGCAAGGCGCATGAGGCCAGGCTGGCCGGCGCTACCTCCCTGTCGGTCTGGGGAAGCGGCAAGCCGCTCCGCGAATTCCTCCATGTCGACGACCTGGCAGACGCGCTGGTGTTTCTTGCCACGCATTATTCCAGCGAGGAGATCGTCAATATCGGCTCTGGCGAAGAAATCAGCATCGGCGATCTCGCTCGGACGGTCGCCGAGGCGGTCGGCTTCCACGGCGACATCGTCCTGGATGCCTCGAAGCCCGATGGCACCCTGCGCAAGCTCGTCGATACAGCGAAGCTCCGGGCGCTTGGGTGGTCCTCAGCGCGTCCGCTTCGAGCCGGAATCGCCGATGCCTATCGCTGGTTCGCCGACAATATCGATCAGGCCCGTACCGGCACGCAGCCATAACCTGTTCGAGCCGCGGAAAATGTTCGAAGATGCTCATTGCCTGCCAATTTACAAGCCTGCCGCGGG
>CAISGR010000080.1 GCA_903884945.1 uncultured bacterium | reverse complement strand
GCTTGCCCCGAAGGCATGGCAATTCCTCTGCCTCGCCGAGATCGCGAATTTTGCCGCGCTGCGGCGTCATCTGGGCAAAGCCCGTGCGGACCTTCTATCGAGCGATGTGAGCGATCGGGTAAATGCCAGCCTCGCCGATGCGCGTATAGCGGCGGTTGGCCGCGCGACGATCGAAGTCGCCTTCGAGGGCGATTCGCTGACGGATCTCGCGGCCGCGCTTGGCTGTCTGACGGCTGATTTCGATCTTCCGTTCGACCTCGAGGGCGAACCCCACCGGCTCGAGATGCACTTCGGCGCGGCCGCAGCCCCTCTGGGCAATGCCGAAGATGTCCGGCTCGTCGAAGAGGCGGAAAGTGCATTGGAGCAAGCGCGCACCGAGGCGCATGCCGTAATCCGCGATCTTTCTGCGGGTACCCCTGCGTTCGACCGACTGACGCTGACGCGTGAACTCCCCGGTGCGATCACCAAGGGCGAGATGTTCCTGCAATATCAGCCCAAGGTGCATGTGCGTCGACAGGAAGTGGCCAGCGCCGAGGCGCTGGTACGCTGGCAGCATCCGACCCGGGGCTTGATCCTTCCGGGCGATTTCATCACGGTGGCGGAGGAGGCGCGTGAGATCTCGGCGTTGACGCTGTGGACGCTGGATCAGGTCATCGCCGATCAGCGGCTGATCGCGGCCGATGGCAACGACCTTACCATCTTCATCAATATTTCCGGTCAGTTGCTTGCCGATGTCCGTTTCGTGAAGCGCGCCTGCGCGATGGTGCGCGAAAGCGGCGCGCGGATTGGCTTCGAAATCACCGAGACGTCGGTGATCCGCGATCCGCAGAGCGCGATCTTCAACCTGCAGGCCTTCGCCGATGTCGGCATCACGATCGCGATCGACGACTATGGGGCAGGGCTCTCCTCGCTCGCCTATCTGAAACAGCTCCCCGCCAAGGAGTTGAAGATCGACAAGATGTTCGTAATGCAGCTGACGAGCAGCAATCGCGACCCGCTGATCGTGCGCTCGACCATTGATCTCGCGCACGCGCTCGAGATGGAAGTCACTGCTGAAGGGGTCGAAACCCAGGCCGCCATGGCTCTGTTGAGCGTCATGGGATGTGACATGGTGCAGGGCTATCTGATCAGCCGCCCCATCTCGATCGAGGCGTTCCGGCAGTATTTGCGCGACGACAAGGCGCGGGCGCCGGAAGATTCGGGCCACGCCATGTTTCGCCGGCCGGCGAGCTTCTGGAAGAGCGCCTGAACGATATTCCGTATGCACGCCTTAGGGCGGATTTAAGATGTTCTCGCCACAGTCGTCCGCGATGATGGGCTTCAATCTTCGCGCGTTTTTCGCCGCGATGCTGGTCGCGGTTACGGCGATCGGCAGCCCTCCCGCGTTTGCACAGGCAGGGGACGGGGATCCCGGTACCCGCTTCGACCTGATGGTGGCTGACGCCAAGGCGACGATGTTGATCGATCCCGCAGCGACGGTTGGCAAGGCGAAGGCGGCGGAAGCAGCGGCGCAGAAGCTGGATGGCCGCCAGCGCACGATCGCCGTCGCCACCGCCAAGTGGCTGCAGGGCGAGGCATATCTCCGCCTCAACGATGCCAAGGATGCGAAGCAGCCGATCGAGGACGCGCTTCAGGCAGTATCGACCGGTGGCCGCCCGACCAAGCTCAACGGGGATATCCTCCTGTCGCGCGGCGGCCTGCACACCATGACTGCGGATGTTGCCGCGGCACTGAGCGATTATCAACAGGCCCACAATATCTTCCGCGATATCGGCGCCACCCGCAGCCGTGCGGTCGCACTTCAGAGTATTGCGCTGCTCTATCAGGAAGCGAACGGTTACGAGAATGCGCTCGCTTATTACAAGCAGGCGGGCGAGGTCTATCAGGGCGATCCGTCGCTCGCCTTCAGCAACGCCAGCAATCGCGGCGTCTGTTTGAAGGAGCTTGGCCGTTTCCCGGAAGCGGAACAGGAGTTCCGCGAGGCTCTCAAGCTCGCGCGCTCCCTGCACAGCCCGGGCATGCAGGTTCTTGTGCTGCGCAACATGGCGCGGGCTGATTTGGCGATGGGAAAGCTGGATGCGGCTGATCACGCGATCGCTGAGGCATCGCGCATATCGAGCCTCGCGGGGGCGTCGGCCGTGGCGGAGCAGGATTGGAGCGTGGCCGCCCAGGCCGCGCAGCAGCGCGGGCAATACGGCCGGGCGAAGGAACTCATCGGGCGAAGCTTCCAGGGACTCGATCTGACCAAGACGACCTTGCCGTTTCGTGAGGCACACCAGACTGCGTACGATCTGTTCAAGAAGATCGGGGACGAAAAGCAGGCGTTGATCCATTTCGAGGCGCTGAAGCGTCTCGATGACAAGACGTCCAAGCTTGCGGCCTCGATCAATACGGCAACCGCTGCGGCGCGCTTCGATTCAGCCAATCAGAAAGCGCAGATCGAAAAGCTGCGCGCCGACGAGTTGCAGCGCAATATCGATTTCGAGCGGTCCCGGGCTCAGACGCAGCAATTCATCTTCATCAGCCTGGGTATCGCGACCATCATCATCGTGTCGATGCTCGCCATCGGCCTGATCACGATCCGGCGGAGCCGCAACGAGGTGCGTGCCGCCAATATCGATCTGGCCGCGACCAACAGCGCGCTTGGCAAGGCGCTGGCGGCGAAGACTGAGTTTCTGGCAACCACGAGCCATGAAATCCGCACGCCGCTGAACGGGATTCTCGGCATGACCCAGGTGATGCTGGCGGACAGCAAGATGGATGAGCTGACGCGTGATCGGATCAACCTCGTCCATGGCGCCGGCGTCACGATGCGTGCGCTCGTCGACGACATTCTCGATGTCGCCAAGATGGAAACCGGCAACATGACCATCGAACAGGTCGCGTTCGATCTCAAGGCGACGCTGACCGAGGTGTCCCGGATGTGGGAGGAGCAAGCCAGAGGTCGCGGCATCGCGTTCAACCTCGATCTGGAAGAATGCCCGTCGAGGATCGAGGGCGACGCTGCCCGGATTCGACAGATCACCTTCAACCTGTTGTCCAATGCCCTAAAATTCACCGAAGCGGGATCGGTTTCGCTCCGGGCTACCGTGGTCAAGGGGACGGGCCGGCCCAGACTCGCGATCGTGATCGCCGATACCGGTATCGGCATTCCCGCCGACAAATATGAATTGATCTTCGAATCGTTTCGACAGGTTGATGCGGGCACGACGCGAAAGTTTGGCGGGACCGGATTGGGCCTCGCCATCTGCCGCAACCTCGCCCGTGCGATGGACGGTGACGTTACCGTCCGTAGCGAGCCGGGCCGCGGGGCTGCGTTCACGCTGGAACTGCCGCTGATTCTGGCGGCCCAGGTGGACACCAGTGAAGCGGCGCGTGTGGAGGCAAAGGCGCTTCTCATCCTCGATCGCAACCCGATTACGCGCAGCATGCTGCGTGCGGTGCTCGAAGCGCGTGCCGGCAGCGTCGTTTTTGCCGGTTCGGTGGAGGAGGCCGTCGCTTCCCTCCGCGCCGGGGGCGTCGCCAAGGTTCTGATCGATGAGGCAACGGTGAAGGCGACGGGAGAAGTGGCGAATGCACTCGCGGCGATTGCCGATGCGGCGAGAAAAGAGGGTGCCGTGACAGCATTGCTGTGGGCAGCGCCGGGGGATCCCGAGCGAGCCGAACTGCTCGATGCCGGTATCGATATGGTAATCGCCAAGCCGATCGCGGGGGCGACTCTCGCCGATTTGCTCTATAAGTTGGACAAAAGCGACGGTGATGGTGTCAGCCATCTTGTAACGCGCGCGGCATGACCCGATAGAGACCTCCATTATGGTTCCATTTCGCCCCGATATGGTCAGCGCGCTGGCGTGCAGGCTGTGAACGTCCTCTTTATCGAGGACGATCCGATGAATCGTCGTGTCGTGAAGGATATGCTCGATGTCGCCGGCGCAGCGATGGTCGGTGCGGAAAGTGGTGAGATCGGCCTGCAGCTTATCGACGAGCAGGATTTCGACATGATTCTCGTCGACCTGCGCATGCCCGGCATGGACGGCTTCGAAGCGATCCGGCGCATCCGCGATCGCGGCGATGCGAAGGCGAATCTGCCGATCATCGTGGTGACCGCGGATACGGCGATCGACCTGCGCGAACGCTGTCTCAGGCAGGGCGCTGACGAGGTTCTTTTCAAGCCGGTCGCAATGGACTCACTGTTCGATGCGATCGGGCGCATGCTGGCGCGTGGCGCCGGGGACGGAATGATTGCCTAGGCTGGCGTGCCAGGTGGCCAGCCGAGTCGCTTCGGCCGGGTATTGACGCTCGGGCCCCGGGGAACTGCTACCATCGGCTACATCGACGAGTGTCAGGACGCAACTGGAGACACCTGGTTTCGCGGCGCGGAGTTAACCCTCAGCATCGGGAAAGCGCCGCAGCGCATCGCTCAGCGACACGGTACCACTGCCGCGGCGGGCGGGGCGGGGTTGTGACGGGGCAGGAGCCCAGCCGGTCAGGAAGACGATCTGGAAGCTTTCGGGGGTACGGCCGTCCGGATCAGCGCGCGCGGCGAACGCCGCGGCGGCACGGGCAAGGGTGTCGCGTCGAAGCGGAGTGCGGCCAATCAAAACATTGGTGGCGGCCATGCCGCGCAGGTCGCCGAGTAATCGGCCGAACGTGCCGTAGCGAACTGTCAGTCCTTCGACATCGGCAACAGGCAGGGCGAAACCAGCGCGGACGAGCAGGTCCCCGGCCGAACGAACATCGATCTGGGGATGGATTCGCGCAGCGGGGCGATCTCCTTCGGCATCGCGCAGCGTGGCACGCAGGGTGGAGAGCGTGCCTGCGCCGGTGAAGGCGGCAAGGAACAGGCCGTCGGGGCGCAAAGCACGCCGGATCAGTGTCAACGCGCCTGGAAGATCGCTGACGCTGTCGAGCACGCCCGCGGAAACGACCAGATCAAAGCACGCATCGCCAAAAGGAAGACGATCCTCGTCCGCCTGAATCCCACCGGCCCTTGCGGCGAAGAGCGCTCCGGCATCGCATCGCGCGACCCTTGTACCCAAGGGCGGGCTGAAGGAGGCGTCGAAGCAACCCAAGTCGAGCACATCCTCGAACTGGCGCGTCACTGCATGAAGCCGTTCCTGGATGCCATCCAACATCGCGGCGCGCAGAAAATCATGCGCGCCGAAGCCGGCGGTGGCGCGATCGCGCCGCCGGCGACGTGCGCTGCGGTCAAAAAGGTCTGGAACGCTCACGGCCGGGCTTGTGCCGCCGGATGCGTGGCGCGACAAGGGTGTGTGACGCGGTTACTCGCACCCTTGCGTTTCATCGCGGATTTCGCGCTGCCGCCGCGATGCCCCGGTTGCGGGGCCGTAACAGCGGACGACCATCGTTTCTGCGCGGCCTGCTGGGCCCAATTGCGTTTCCTGGGGCCGCCTTGGTGTGCGGCCTGCAACTTGCCCTTTTCGTTCGACCGCGGGCCGGGTGCCCTGTGCGGAAAATGTCACCAGAAGCCGCCGCGCCACGCCGGCGTGCGCGCGGCGGTCGCTTACGGCGATATCGCTCGCACCGTGGTTCTCCGACTCAAGCATGGCGGGCGCACGGCCTTCGCCGAGACCGTGGCGCGGCAGATGGCGCGCATGATGCCGGATGGCACCGAGATGCTGATTCCGGTGCCGCTGCACCGCTGGCGAATATGGTCGAGGGGGTTCAACCAGGCGGCGCTCATCTCCGCCGCGCTGACGCGCGCGACCCGGGTGCCCAGTGATCCATTCGCATTACGTAGGATCCGTGCCACCCCTATGCTTCGTTCCATCGGCGCGCGCGGCCGGGCCAAGGTGGTGACCGGGGCCTTTGCGATGGCGCCGGGTGCCAGCTACCGCGTGCGCGGCAAGGCGGTGGTGCTGGTCGACGATGTTCATACCAGCGGTGCGACCACCGACGCGTGCACGGCGGCTTTGCTCCGGGCGGGTGCCGCGAGCGTGACGATATTGTGTTGGGCGCGGGTACTAGATCCGTCCGCGGACGATTGACAAGCGGCCAGGGCGCCCACATTTCTGCGGCATGGCAAAGATCGAAATCTACACCAAGGCCTTCTGCCCCTATTGTTCCCGGGCGATGCGGCTGCTCGATAGCAAGGGCGTCGCGGTCGAGGAATTCGACATTACGATGGGCGGCCCCAAGCGGGCTGAGATGCTTGATCGGGCGAACGGACGCAGCACCGTGCCGCAGATTTTCATCGACGGGCAGCATGTCGGCGGCTCGGACGAACTGGCAGCGCTCGAACGCGAGGGTAAACTCGACGCCTTACTGGCGGCATGAAGGTTGCGCTGCTCCAGATGACGAGCGGGGTCGACCCCGCCGTCAATGCGCACTCCATCATCGATGCGGTCGCCGTGGCGGCGGCGGGAGGCGCAGCCATGCTCTTCACGCCCGAGATGTCCGGCCTGCTCGACAGCAATCGAGCCCGAGCTGCCGGATCGCTCCATGCCGAGGCAGACGATCCGGTGCTCGCGGCGGTGCGTCGTGCAGCGGCGGAGCACCGCATCTGGGTGCATATCGGATCCCTCGCCGTGCGCGAGGAGGGCGGGAAGCTCGCCAACCGGGCATTCGTGATCGATGACGAAGGTGTCATCCGAGCCCGCTATGACAAGTTCCATCTGTTCGACGTGGATCTGCCGACAGGAGAGAGCTGGCGTGAGTCTGCCTCCTATCGGCCCGGTGCCAGTGCGGTCGTGGTCGACACACCCGTCGGGCGGCTCGGACTGGCGATCTGTTACGACATGCGCTTCCCGGACCTGTTTCGCGCGCTGAGCGACGCGGGCGCGACCATATTGGCGGTGCCGGCGGCATTTACCCGACCGACCGGCGCGGCGCATTGGCACGTCTTGTTGCGGGCGCGCGCGATCGAGGCCGCCGCCTTTGTCGTCGCGGCCGCCCAAACCGGCGTGCACGAGGATGGGCGCGCGACCTATGGTCATTCGCTGGTGATCGATCCGTGGGGCGAGGTGCTGCTCGACATGGAGGAGAAGCCTGGCATCGGTTTTGTCGAGATCGATCCTGCGCGCACTGCGGACGTTCGTGCGCGTATCCCAGTGTTGCAGCATCGCCGGCCGATCCCTGTGGTGGAGGTGGCACGGTGATCGTATTCGATCTGCGCTGTCCGAACGCCCATGTGTTCGAAGCGTGGTTCGGCTCCAGTGGGGCTTTCGAGGAACAGCGCGCGCAGGGCCTGCTCCTTTGCCCGTTCTGTGGTGAGACCGACATCGCGAAGGCAGTGATGGCGCCGAATATCCCCGCCAAGGCCAACCGGCAGGTGTCGCCCGCTACCGATGTGCCGACGCCCGATGCGATGAAGGCAGCGATGCGCGCCCTGGCCGAGGCGCAGGCGAAGGCGCTCGAGAAGTCGGAATGGGTGGGACGGGCCTTTGCAGATCGAGCCCGTGCCATGCATGTCGGGGATGCGGATGCAGCGCCAATCCATGGTCAGGCCACGATCGGAGAGGCCAAGGCGCTGGCGGAGGAGGGCGTGCCGATAGCGCCCCTGCCGTTCCCGATCGTACCGCCAGAGGCAATCAATTGATCGTGGTGATTGCACCCGATTGACCGGCGGGGAGGCAGCCTCTACCAACCGCCGCGCGCCCCCGTAGCTCAGCCGGATAGAGCGACGGTTTCCTAAACCGTAGGCCGCGTGTTCGAATCTCGCCGGGGGCACCATTCCAAAATCAAAGCTTGAGACCAGATAATCCACGGTTTTCCGTGGGTTATTTGAGCCTGCCTCTCTCAATGTGCGACGTCAAGAGTCTCCTCAAAAGTGGCAAAACTGGAATCGGGTAACAAATCGGGCACAAGCCCAACTTGGGCCGTCGCGGGCTGTTTGGCGGTGTCGAATCTGCGTGAAATCGAGGTTGTAGCCGCCGGTCGGAGGCGACGGCTTCCCCGCGCCGATTGGCAGTGCGGAAGGCAGCTCAATTCGCTCCCCGTCAGGGATAAGCCGTCAGGCGGAAGCCGCGAGCCTGAACCGGCGTTCGTCAGGGACGGCCCCCGGTGGACCAACGCTCGCCGAAATTCTCATGATAGTATTCGGAGCCCGGTTCTGACGGTGAGGGCGAAAGCACCCCCGCGCCACAGAGCCAGTTCGCTTGATCCCGCGGCGCCAACAGGTGCGGCCTGTGATTGCTGATCGGCCCGACCAGGTTGTTGGCGCGGTTGAGCAACGGCGCATCCGTTGCCATCGTCTATGCAGAATCCCGCCCGGGCTGCGAGCGGACGATCGAGGTGACCGAACCAGCTGCGTGTGCTCTGGCCGGGCTCGCCTGATGGATAGGCGAATGCCTCGGCGACGATAAGACAGCGCCGCAGCCTGTCCGGCGCGTGAAGGCGTCCGCCGATGACTAGGTCGCGCACGAACAGCGTGCCGCGTTGTTTTAGAGATGTGAACGCCGAGCGTGGCGAGTATCTGCAGCAATTTGTCGGTCGAAACCTCTGCAAAGTTGGCACCGAGTAACCTTTAGCTTGACCCGGCTGGCCCGTGGATCCGTCTAGGTCTGCCGCGCCGGCTCGACCGCCATCGCGGCGATGTGGCCAAGCGACGGCGCGAACAGATAGGCCCCACCGGATGGTTTCACCCAGGCGCGATCAACTGTCAGGCCTCGGCCTGGCGCCGGAGCGGGCGCGTCATATAGCTGCGCGTCCCTCGTTTGGTAGGCGCCCGTCACGAGTGACACCTTTTGACCCACGAGCAGATCGAACCCACCAGGGCCCGGGCCGTCGTTGGTGTTCATCCATGAGGTGTTAAGCGTTTCGAACTGGAGCTCCGGACGGCGCTGATATGCGAGGAACAATAGTCCACGTGATACGGCATTCACCGGGTTGGCGGGGTTCGTTCGATCAAAAGCCGGACCGAACGGTACGCCACGCCGCAGCATCTGGAAGCCTTGCGTCATCTGGGCATTACCGAGGTCGGTCGGCAGGTCGCGTGGATTGACCTTGCGAATATGCGCAAACGCTGGACAGGAGAGTCCGCGCATCGGCGAGGGATCGCCGTCGGCGCCGATGACGGCGCCTTGCGCGAGTTCCAGATCGGGGCATTGCGTTCCGAACAGGAAGTAATTGACGGCCAGCGGGCCGTCCGCCGTCGCTGGTTCGCTGGCGTGGCGCATCAACGCCGCGCCCGACGGCCAGCGCCCGACGATGGCGGCGCGAAGCTCGGTGGCCCGCAGATCGAGTTGCTCAGCCATAGCCTCGGTGTCCTCTTCGAAGGCCGCGACGTCTTGGGACAGGCGGCGAAACACGAGGAAGGTCCCGTTGCGATACCGTTTGGGTGAAGGGTCGACATTATTCGCATCGGTCGCGGTGCCTACCAGGAACTGTCCTGGCCACGCCAGCGGCTGGCCCGGGCGGCCATATTCGATGCCATTGCGCGGAGGCACACCATATCGCGTCGTGATCGGGCGAATCTTGCCGTCGATCTCGACCTCGCCTCGAACACCGATCTGCGAAATCCCGTGAGCGAAGCCAAAATGCTCGGTGTCGCCCGGCAATCGTTCACCCGCGTCGCGGTTGATTTCCTCGAGACCCGTGGCGGCGAGCGCCGCGAGCAGTATATCTCCCCCGGCCTGCGTCCAGTCGTCGAACGCGAGGATCAGCAGCAGGTCCAGCGGCGTGCACGGTTTGCCCACGTACCAGTTCGCCGGGGTCCACGGATTGTGGGCGTTCGCGGCGTCGGTCGGCTTCCAGGGGTCGCCGGTCCGGGCAGGACGCATCCCCACCTTGAACGCGGTGTCCAGCGCCTGCACGCCACTTTCACCGAGCTGGTCCAGCGCTGCCGCGCCGAGCGCCAGATTGACCCAGAGGTCGGAGAGCTCGGGCTCGGGCGCGCCTTCGCTCAGCGCTGTCTTGCGCGCGTCGCGGTGCCGTATCACCGGCGTCATCGGGGTAACGCGCGGCGCGAGCGCCGCCAGCGCTGAGCGAAGCACGCTCTCCGAGCCCGCGCGGTAATAGACAAGCAACTGATGGCGTCGGCGAAAACCCGGAAGAATGTTGCCTTGAATGTCTTCCGCGTCGAGCCTTGGCTCAGCCATTGCGAGTCAAACGGTGTCGCGTTGTTTGCAAAAGCAATAGGGGTTCGCCGATGCGTCGTCCCTTCAGGTCGTCGAGCTTGCCGGGCGGTTCATAGGTGAACATGCGAATCTCCCCCAAGATATCGTATCGATCGCGCGCAGTTGCGGTGGCGTCTTCAACTCTGTCAACTCTAATGGCGGGATCTCAAAAGAATTTGAGAGAAGTTCATAGGCAATAATTACAACCATTATGGTTGTTCCTGTGTCCATCGCGCGTTGTGTGCGGTGAATTGCAGCGAATGCGCCGCGACGGTGCATTCGGACATTGCCTTTCCAGGTCGGCGGCGTTTTATGGGTGCTAGGACCGTCGCCGTTCAGACGCTGGAGAAGTGCGCGGCCTAAGCCGCGATCCGGCTACGGGCAACTAACCGAGGGGGCCCTCGATCTCTTCGCGCCAGTGCATTTCCGTTTGATCAGGCGGGGCTTGAGAGTGCCCTGAGTCACTGCGGCTACGTTGTCACGGATAGCCCGGTCTGGCACTAAGCGCTGTCCAATCGCAGCTCGTCTCCAGCCTTCAGCAGCGCTCGGGTGGCTGCCTGGTTCTGCTGGGGACGATCCCAGACCACGCCCTTTTCGGAGGGTGCGGTCAGCAGGATGGTCGAGCAAGGCAGGCCAGCTGCGTCAAACTTGCGCGCAATGAAGTCGCTCTCGCCGCGGTCGTGGCTCGACATAATCAGCTGATAACCGTTCAGTTCGACCATGTTGCGCATTACATCGACAAACGCGGCGGTATGGATAATGTCGTTATGCTGCAGCGGATCGTCGAGCAGCAACGCCCGCCAGCGCGACCAGGGATAGGCCGTGCTCGCCGCGCACAGGATGCTGAAGCCATTGGCCGCGAGCTGCCCTTCGCTAAGGACGACCTGCGGCGGCAGGTCCTTCGGGGTCTCGATCGCATGTTCGAGCTTTTCGCGGTAGCGAAGCGCCATCCCGAAGCTCGTGGCGTCGATACGCGTGTCGGCTTTGAACTGAATCGTCTCTCCGGGCGTACTC
Organism: uncultured bacterium; assembly: GCA_903884945.1. Classification (GTDB taxonomy): domain Bacteria; phylum Pseudomonadota; class Alphaproteobacteria; order Sphingomonadales; family Sphingomonadaceae; genus Sphingomonas. The sequence continues at coordinate 26,484 of CAISGR010000080.1, read as the reverse complement.
AACATCGCCTCGTTGAAATCGTCGATGACGACATTGAGCGGGTCGAGGACGCGGTTCGAGAAATCGTCCGATTGAACCTTCAGTTCTTCGGTGTATCGTTTGACCGCTGTTCGTGCCGACATCGTCAGCTTCGCTGCTGCGCGGGCGGCTGCGGCACGGGTCTTTAGACCGGAAAGATAGGCAGCCGGATCGGCGGTGGCTGCCTCGCCACCGGCCTGGCGCATCGCCGCCAGAACTTCGACAACCTCGCCTTGCAGCAGCGCATCCTCATTGTCCCGCCCCAGCGTCTCGACACGTTCGCCGAGCGACCGGAGCGCGATGAGTGCGTCGGATGCCTGAACCTTGCGCCGGTCGAGACCTGGCTGGTTTGGCGTCCCTTCGAGGCCGGCGCGGGTCCAGCGCGCGGTCATTTCGCGCACTGTCGCTTCCGCGGACGCGCGGGCGGCCTCTGCCGCCAGATGCTCGCGTTCGGCCTCGTCGAGCACCCCGCGTATTGCCGCATGCGAAGCGGCAGCCGCGGTTGCGGCGTCATGCAGGCGGCCCGATTGCGCGCGCGCGGCCTCGAGCTGGGCGCGCTGGTCGGAAAGGCGCTTATCGAGCGCCTCGAGCGAGGCATCCGCCAGCCCGCGCGCGGCGATGCGCTCGGCGCAGGCCTTATCTTCGGCGGTGAATGTATCGAGGCGTGCGGTCAGCTGGCTTTCGCGCAGGATCAATTCCTCGCGTTCCGCCGATATCGTCATTCGCTGCTCGGCCGCCGCCGCGGCATCGGCAGCCAGCGGCTCCAGTGCCAGTTCAGCCGCGGCAAGTGCTTGTGCCGCATGGAGATCGCGTGCGCTGGCCAGCGCGGCGAGATCGTCCTCCGTCGTGGCCTCGAGCGCGTGTGCCAGTGCGGCTCGTGCGCCCGTGACCGCTTCGTCGGCGCTGGCCGCTTGCCTGCAGGGCTCGATCGCGGCGTCGACGATCGCCCGCAGTGCGGCGACGCGCGCAGCTGTTTCGGATTCTTTTTCGCGCAGTTGCTCCAGCTTGTCGTCAGCGCTTGCCAGCCGCGAGTCGCTCGACGCGGCGGCGACCTCCGCCAGTGCCTTGAGCGCGCCGGGTTCGAACACAGACTGGCACACCGGGCATTCGGTTTCGTCGTCATGGATATGACTTGCCAACTGGGCCAGCGCCCCGCTTATGGCGCTTGCATGCCGGTCGGCCTCCGCGCGCGCCTGCTCGGCGGCGACTATCTGGCGCGCAAGGTCGGTCATTGCCGCAGTGAGCGGGGTCAGTTCCAGCTGCGCGGTAGCGGCCGCCTCGGCGGCGGTTCGATGGGTCTCAGCGGCGCGCGTGGCGGTTGCTTCGAGCTCGCGGAGGCCGGCGTACGCATCTATCAGGCCGCGCGCGCTCTGCGCGACACTGCGCAGCCGGGCGACTTCGGTTACGGCGTCGCCATGCTCCTGGCAGATTGCGTCGGCACGCGCGATCGTCTCGCGATACCCGGAGAGGACGTCGGCGATGTCGTTGCCGTCCTGCCGGGCTGTGGCGATCTGCTCGGCCAGTTGCGTGCGGCGCGCAAGGTCGGTGCGCGCGCCGTCGAGCAGCACGATATTCTGGTCGATCATGGCAATGGCGGCGGCTTGCGCAGTGACGGCGCTGGTAGCCGCCTCGACAGCTGGGCCGGCGGCCTCGACCGCTTCGCGCGCGTCGCTTAGCGCCTGGCGCGTCCGAAGCAGAACCGGGTGATCGATGCGCGCATCCGCGCTGACAGCGGTGAACGCGGCCGGCACCTCCTCCATCGCATCGAGCGTGGCGAGATAGGCCTGGGTATCGCGGACCGCTTCGCCGATCCGCTCGCCAAGCCCCGTCAGCCTGAGACTCACGCTCTCCCCCGAGATGGCGACCGGCGCGCCGCGGAGTGCGGCAAGTTCGGCGTCGAGCGCATCGACGCGCTCGGTCAGCTCTGCGCTGGTGAGGTGGCCTGTGGCACGCGCGGCCTGGCGCAGGCGATCGAGCCTAGCCGTCCAACCCTCCCAGGCAGCGATGTCGCGGTCGAGTGTCGCGACCGCCGCCTGTTCGAGGTCGAGCCGGCGCGTGAAGGCGGCGAGTGTCGAGCGCCCGCGCAACCCGGCGCGCACCCGCTCGAGCCGCTCGATACCGCTCGGCCCTTTCAGTGCCTGCCATTGTTCCTCCGGCTTTCGGCTGGTGAAGCGCTGTTGCGCGGCTTGGCCGAGGAAGTGGGTGAGCGCGAGATAGGTGCTGAGGTCGTCGATCGCCCGCCGGTCCGGCCGCGCGAGCTTTGCGATGACCGACGCCATCGGCGGCGCCTTGTCGCCGCTGCGTTCGATGGGTTCGCCTTCCGAGAAGGTCAGCATGACCTTGTGCGATCCAGGTTCGGCACCGCGCCGCGTCAGATAATCTCGCTCCAACAGCTTCTTGCGCCCGGTCTGGAGATAGGGCGCAAATCTGCGGATCGTCCCCGTCAGGCCCCATTCGATCGCGTCGAAGAAGCTGCTCTTGCCAAGACCATTGGTGCCGGTAACCAGCACGAGCCCCGGCGTTGGCGGCACATCGATCTCGAACTTTCCGAACGTGCGGAAGTCCTGGATGCCGATGCGCGAGAGATAGATGTTGCTCACGCCTGACCCCTTCTTTCCCAGACCTTGATCAGCGCCGAGACAATCTGATCAGGCGACTTGGACTCGTCGAGCGCGATACGCTCCCATTCCTCGGCGGTGGTCCGCGGCAGCCCAGGTTGTGCGATGCTGCCCGCGCTCAACTCATCGAGCGCGGCATCCTCGAATTCGCTTGCGTCGCGGACCCACGGCCGCGCGAGGAAGGTCCTTTTCAGGAATTCAGCGAAACTCTCTTCGTCGCGCAACGGGTCCTCGGGGCGAAGCCAGGCGAGTTTTCGGGCGACACGATCGTCGCGCTCGACCATCAGCGCCAGCGCCCGCCACGAATCCTGCCGCTCGCTCGCGCGCGGCCCGAGCAGCATGAGTTGCAAGTCGAGGGTCTCGTTGGCGCTGAGATAAGAGCGCGCAACGACGCATTGGTTGCGGTAGCGCCTCAGCGTCTCTCGCACTGCTTCCAGCGCCGCGATCTCGGGCAGCAGGCCCAGGACGATCGTGAAACGGTCGACCTTGATGGCGTGGCTCTCGGACGGCAGGTCGGAGGGGCTGAGTGTGGTGGATGCACTTGATTCGCCGCTGAATGATGTCCCGGCCAGCTCGGATCTGTCCGTGACCGCCAGATTTAGATGCCGCGCGGCGGTTCGCAACCGCTCGGCGAAATCCTCGAGCGCCGGGGAAATGCCTGCCCGTTCTTCGGTCATGCGTCGGATCCTCGCAGAATCGCCCTTTCGAGCTCATCGAAATGCCGCGTCTCTATTGTCGCCAGCAGCGTCACCAGTGCCACAAGTCCGGCGGCCATTGAATCACGCAGCTCGCCGCTGATCCACATCATCACAGGACCCGATCCGTCCGTTTCGCTGAGCGAGGGTTGCTGCGTGTCGATCTGGGCGAACGGCCGTTCTGCGCCGCGCGCAACTTCGACGGCGCACGGGACCGCGAGGATTACGAACTGGGTCTGCCACATATAGTTCGCGGCGCACAACGACATCAAGTTGCCGTTGATGAGGTCGGCCGCGCAGCTATGGCCCGCCCAGTCGGGTGCCTCGCCGCGCTGTCGGAAAAGGTTTCCCGGGCGGATGGCCTTGGGTCCTGCTGTTTGCCATGCGGCGGCGATCGCTAGCGAGACCGCAGTACCGCGAGCGATCGCGGCGAATTTGGTCGGCCCGACCAGCACTTGGGCGACGTCGCGATCATCGTCCGTGTCGACCGCGCAAACCATCAGGCGCAGGAAATGGTTGAGCAGCGCGGGCTCGTCACGGAACGCCTGCCGCCATTCATCCCAGCGCGCCGCCATCGCCGCGCACAGATCGGGGGCGATCGGCAGGCTGATCAGTCGGCCAGGATCCTCACCGTTCGCGAAGAACCGAACGAGATGTTGGTCAAGCCGTTCGAGCAGCCAGGCGTCGAGTGCGTGATGGAGATCCCGGGCCAATCGCGCCGGATCGACGATATGCGGGTCCTGCGCCGCACCGCCGGGATTGCCGGCCGTAATCACCGGCATCGTCATGCCCTGGGCCTGCAACGATCCGATGCTCAGCCGGTCGACAAGGCCGCGCCACAGTGCAGGCGTCGCGCGCAGCCGGACGATATGGCCGTGGCACGCCACCCGCAAGATCGCGCCAGTCGCCGCGCCCAGCGCTGCCGGTCTATCCGGAAGGATAACCTCGAACGCTTGATGCTCGCTCCAGGCCCGGACGAGTGCCTGGGGCGGGACAGCACCGGACCAGCGCACGTCCGGCGCGGATGCCCGCAACTGTACCGCGATCGGCAGTTGGGGAGGTGCCTCTCGCTGCAGGCGCGGCGACTGCGGGATATGTGCGTCACGGGCGGCCGCGGCGAACAGCGCACGGGCCTGATGCGAAAGTTTTGGCACCAGTGTCGCATCGCCATGACGCGCGAGCCATTCCTTATGGGTCGCCTCGAACGTCTCAAGCTGCTCGTCGAAGGGGCGTCTCACCACGGCGTGTTGCGGGCCGCGTCGGATGATGACCGAATCCGCTGGCAGGATCTCGCCCGCGCAGTCGATCAGGAACGGCGGTGGGTGTGGATCGGCGTCCGCTGGATAGACGCGCTCGATATCTGCGCATTGCACGTGGCGAAAGGCGCACTGCGGATCAGCCTCGCACGCCTTGATCGTCAGATAAGCGGCAAGTCGGTTGAGTGCCGACGCCGAAAGGTCGAATATTTCGGCATGCCGGGTCTGCAGCGTGAGCTGTACGCCGGGACGAAGCCGACGGCCGACGGCGGCGACGAGGCCGATCTCCGTCAGTCTGGCGAACAGGTCGTTGTCATAGGCGGCGAGGAAGTCGAACCGCCGACCATTGACATGGGCCTGGCGCGCCCGCGCGTCGATGGCGCTGATCGCGCCAGCCAGGTCATCGATACCGGGATGGATCGAGATCAGTTGAATCATTGCGGCATGATTGAAACTGCGGTCGCCCGCGGCAACGAAATCGATTAGCCCGCCATCGCCCTTGCCACTGATCAGAAATCTTGGATGGGGGCGCGCTTCGAACTCGCCCACGGGCACGCCGGCGTCCGACCAGTAGCTGGCGGTTTGAATACCGCGCACAACCTCGGTCGGCTCCAGGCCGAATCCGATCGCAAGGAGAACCATGTCGAAGGCTTCGCTCGGTTCGCTTCCCGGTTCTGGCGGGGCGACGTCGAGATTGTGAAATACAACCTCATAGCTATTGCCTTCGCGGCGCAGCTTCGTCACCCGGTGCCGAAGCTGCTGCTCGAGCCGGCCGCCCATCCGCACGCGAATATCCTCGAACTGCACGATGATATCGCCGCGCACCGTGCGGCAGCTTCCCGCTTCCCAATCGAGAATTGGCAGGTCGGCGACCGGGTCTGTCGTGTCGATCGCTGGCCAGTCATAGATATGAGGATCGAGGTTGCGCCGATCGGTGCCCGACTGCAGTGGCAACAACTCCCGTGCGCTTTCGAACAGGACCACTTGACCCGTCGAGACCAACGCCGCTGCCGCTGCCGCTGCCAATCCCGCGGCACCGGCGCCGATCACCGCGATGCGGGGGTTGCCGTTCAGATAGCCCAAATGTTTCAGCGCATGGACCAGCGACAGCGCGCGCACCTGCTGGGAGTAGAAAGTGACGCGGCTGTCATAGCAGCCGAGCACGAACAGATTGCCGCCATCGCGGACCTGGGCGCCACTGATAACGTCCTGCGGCTGCAAGGCATCAACCATGCAGGTTCACGTTCGCATCGGAGAAAAGGCGCAACGCCAGCCGATCAGCCACGCTCTGCGGCCCAGTATTTCAGTCCGCACGATTATCCCCCTGCGGATCGCTTACCTGCAATCCCTGCAAGTGCTTATGGTGAGAAAGCCTTGGGCCTGCAAGGTTTCCTGCCTGAGCGAGATGAACGGCCGTTGCCGAACCGATGTGTGGCTTCGCGGCGGCAGATAAGCTCAATTCAACCATATTGGATGCATCTTTGATCAATTGCCGCTTGTCATGGGACGATTGCGACATGCACCGGATTTTGCTCGTTGCGACCTGCCAGATTTTTTCGCTTGCTCCGCAAGATGGTCACCGATTACTCCACGAGTGCGGTTGCCACCGTCCACCTCTTGCGCGATCACGCTGGTAATTTCTTAAGGGCATGGGTTTCCAGTCTCTCGCGTAACGCCGTCACCTCGCCCAGCAGCGGCTCGGCCTCCATCAGTGGATGCTCTGCAAGCGCGTCCAGGATCATCCTTGCCTCCCGGAGTGCCGCCGGGTCGTCGACGCGACCGAGGTGAAAACAGGCGGCCGCCAAGCGTAGCCGGGTAATCGCCCAGAAATACGGCGTGCCGAGCTCGTCGAACACCGTCAGCGCATCGATCGCCGCCTCGCGGGCCAGTTCGAGCGTTTCCCGGTGGCATTGCCGAACGTCACCGAGCTGGCCAAGCGCGTTGGCAAGATTGGAGTTGGCGAACGCCCAGTCGAGCGGGCGTTGATCTTGCTGATGATCGTCGAGCGCCCCACGATACGCGGCACAGGCTTGCTCGAGCAGGGCCTCGCGCGCTTCCCCGTCGCAGCCTTCGCTGAGCAGCAGGTAGCTATTACCGAGATTGTTACGTGCTGTGCCCCTGTCGACGTCCATCATGCCGTCCTTGATTGTCGCGAGGACAAGCTTGGCCGTTTCGATAGATCGCTGGAGGAATTGTTCCCGCTCGGGCCCCTGCGTTACTGTGCCGCGGACCTGCAATATCGTAGCAAGATTGAACTGGGCGATCGTCCATTGAGAGGTGTTGGTTTCCGGATCGAACACTTCGATCGCATAGCCGGCCGCGCCGATCGCTTCGTCGAGCAGCGCCGCTGCATCATCTGACGGAGCCGCCTCACACAAAATCCGGATGCCCAAGGCCAGGTTGTTCTGCACATTGGCCCAATACCCCGCAGCGTCATCGCGGCGCGTGAGGTCCAGCACTTTGCGGAACCCTTGCACCGCCTGTCTGAGGATCGGTACCGCATCAGGGCCGCCACGCTGCAGACCAAGATATAGGTGCGCTGTGGCCAGAGTGTTGACCGATTGCAGCGACAGGCCGGGCATGGCCAGGTGGACAGTGTCCAAGGTCTCGGGATCGAGCAGGGCTGCCGCCTCCTCGAGCGTCTGGCGCGCCAATTCCGGCTCCTGCCGGCCTGCCAGCCGAACGAGGATCGCGGTGAGGTTGGTGCGAAGCACGCTGGCCTCGATCCCGTGCTCCATTGGCACCAGCATTTCGCGGTATAGCCTGGCCGCAAAGGCCAGGTTCTCGGTGCCGCGTGGCGAGGCATCTCGCTCACCCAGTGCCCGCAATGCTGTCGCCACCTGATCGACAAGATTTCGCATATGATTTGCGCGCTCTTCCTGAACCGGCCCCGGACCAACAAGCTTGAGTGTCTCCAGGCCAACATTGACGGCTTTCTCGAGCAGCGGCGAACCGACCTCGGGGTCGCAACGCTCCCCAAAGGCACGAAGGCCGTGGGTCAGAACGACGCGGGCGTTGAGCCACTGATTGAACATTCGTTCAGGAGGAAGAAGCTCTGCGGCCATGCGCGCCACGGTCGCGGCCTCGCGGAGTTTCGCCTGCCCCGTTCGGCCACCATCGCGGTCGCCCAGCAACCCCAGTGTCATCGCGAGTTCCAGCGCCGCTTCGCCCTTGTCGGGCGATCCGGCGGGGCTTTCATCAGTCAGCCGGCGCAGCGCCTCAGCCGCCACCGAGAAATAGGGACTCGAGCCTTGTTCGGTGCGCAACCCTACAGCGACCAACGCGCGTGTCGCGGCGAACCGCGTTCGCCATCGAGGTGCAGCGGACTGCTGATCAGGCAGAGCGGTCCGCTGCAGCAGGTCGAGCGCGCGTCCGTTCCCGCCTACGGTCCAGTCGACCAGTTTGCGAAGTGCGCGGTGCACTCCTTCTGCATCGTCACCGACCAGCAACTCCTCTTGGCGCCGCAGATCGGCGCCCGTCGCGATCGCGCGTGCGGTTGCGATCGCCCGCAGCAGCCCTGCCAGGATGATCAGCTCGAACGCCGTTCGCGTCGCGAATGTCATCGTCTGGCCGATCCCGGCCCGTGCCTCCACCCCGCCTATCTTGCCATAGCCATATACGTCCGCATTGCCGACGATCGGCGTCGCCTGAAACAGTTGCTCACCGAGGAACGCGGGATAGCGCAACCACCCCAAGTGCCTGGGATCGTGTAGGAACGATGCGTTCGCATCCAGGCGGACGATCACGCCCGTCAACAGCAACAGCAGCAAGGCGATGCCGAACAATCCCTCGTCGACCAGGTCGTCGTCGATCCGCAAACGCCTGCTCCCGGCCTCGACCCCGGCACGGCGATCCGCTTCGTCCCAGCTCCACTGCCTGGAGATTGCCAGGACGCCGACCAGGCCGAGCAGCGTCGCCATCGCAGCCATCCAGTCCGGACCAACGGCAAGCGCCACCGCTGCGACGGTGTAAATGCCGAGGAGGTGCGCCCAGCGCGCGATCCGGGCTCTCCCGCCGCCGTGCCACCGGGTCCCGACCGCCCAGGTCAAGTGCCGCACCAGTAACTGATCGAGCCATATTGCACCCTGTGCGGCGCCGGTCAGTACGACCATGGGGAAAACTCCGCTGGCCAGGCGCAGCACGTGAAAGCCAAGCAGGGATCCGAGCGACATGCCCACCGAAATGGCCAGCATCTGTCCTGCCGATACGGTTGACATGAAATTGCCCCAGTTGGTTCGAGTAAGGCCCGGTGCCTGGCCTGCTTATCCGCGGGTGGGGAGGCTTTGCGCAGCTCATGCGCGCTCCGCATTTCGCGGGGCGTGCCGCATTATGGAGAGTCGCGAAGAAAGCCGGAAACGATCGATTGCCTTCGGATATCACCAGCATACCCCAGCATGTTGGCGACCTTCTGTCGCTCGGTCTCTGGCGAACCACCCGCCTCAGAGATCTCCCGCTTGGCGGTCCCGGGTCTGCACCAGGGCCGGCCAGGCCTTTTCGTCTGTCCAGCCCTGGCTGCGCAGATATTCGCGGCACAAGCGTTTGATCCAGCCATCGGCTTTCCCCGCATAATATCGCTCGAGAAATTGCGTTCCAACCTCTGCCCGGTCCCGGTTTCCCGTCAGAAAGATCGCAATCAGCCGGCGCAGGTGTTTCGTCCTGTCCGGATCGTGATCGCCAAACCCGAAAAACTGCGCCAGGACCCCATTGCGCGTACGGGCATCCCCATCATATTTGATCACGCAGATGTCCTCAAAGCCCTTGGGAAGGCTCCTGGGCATCTCCGGCAATGTTAGAACGACGCCGTCGGCGAGGACCGAATAGGTTTTATCGGCTGCGGCAGCGATCTTGCCGATACTCTTGAGAATGGTGACCACGAAGGGAACGCTTGCGTCGGGCTCCGTAACCTTCGCGCGCTGTCCAAGACTATCCTCGATCTGATCCAAGGTGATGATTTGACGGGCTTTGAAGTCAGATTGAACGCCGTCGATCAGTTCCTTCAGGCTGCGACGCCCTTCATTATCGAAGGATCTCGTTGTGATGTCCCAGGACTGGCTCGTGTAAAGTCTGTGCCATTCGCGGCGCCGCTCGCAGCGCAGGTTGAGGTCCTGAAACACGATGGCAAGCAACACCCCAAGCGCGCTCGGCGACGCCTCCTTCTCATAATCCCATAAGGAGATTTTCGAAATTGGATCGAGCGGGAACTGATCAAGGATTTGCAGCGCTTCCTCATAGGCTTCGCTGAGCTTGCCGAGATGATGCACGAGCGGACCGATCTTCGGCCGCAGGCTGCTGTCGAGATTGTGGAGTGTTCCAGGGTCTGCCGGTGCCTCGAGTTCGAAGCAGCCGGCCGGAAGCTTGGTGAGATCAAAATCAAAGCGCACATCAGTCAAAGGCGTGTCTGCGAAGAGTGACCGTAGCGAAATCCAGTCCTCTTCGCCGTCGGACCGCATGAAACGCAGGCCGGGGTCGATGTCACTGGTCAGTCGCACGCCATCGTGCTGCCCCGCGAGGGCGAACTGCTCGCGGCACCAGCTGCTGAGCTGGCGCCAGGCATCGGGCATGACGTACATGCTGCCCAGCTTCTTGCGGAAATCGCGAAGCGCGGTGCAAACCGCCGACGCGTGCTCGGGATGGTCAGCGGCCTTGCCTTCGATATAGGACCAGCACTCCTCGACAGAGGTCGGGGCCCTGTCATTGAGGATCGCTGCAAGCAGCCCGACCTGATGCGCTGCAAAAAGCGACATGGTCTGAACCGCGAGCGGTGACCCCTCCATCGCTCGGGTCTGCCAATGCGAAGGCTGTGCGGTGTGCAAGGCGACACCGAGCGGTGCTCCTGATGCACGGGCGACGGCGGCAAGCGGTATGAAATAGCTCAGCCCGTTGGGTGTATCGAGCGTCTCTCCCCAAAGCTTGACCTGACCAACCGGACTGGTCGGGTCGACGAACTTTACATCGGAGACGATGATATCGATCGGATCAATTTTGTCGAAGAGCCCCCAGAATGACAGAGCCGAGGCCCAGCCGACGATACCGTCATGCGAAAAGCCGTGGCGGTCTGGTACTCTCACAATGGTGAAATGCTGCTCCAGCCGCTCGATATCGTCGGGCCGCATATCGTCATCGATCCGCAGCAAGCGTAGCTTACGTGGCTTGGGCGCAACCATTTAGGCGACCTCGCGGCGAATGCGCTCGGCCAGCCCGGCGGGATTCAGCTTCACGTCCATGGTTGCGCGAAAATAGTGGCCCTCCGGTTCGAAACTAAGATCGCTGAACTGTACGAGCCCAAGGGGTTGAAGCATCCGCGCAGCGTCCGCCAGTCCCGACCGAGGGCGATGCTTTTCCTCGACGCACAGATTTGAGATCGTCACGATTATTCCTCCCGTGAGCCTTCTGTCGCGGCGGACCGCTATCTGGAGCGGCGAAGCCAGTGTTGAATATTGCGAACTGGGAAACAATTTGAGAGCATTGATGGCGTTTTGCAGAGGTTCAGCCATAGCAAATATGAACGGATAGGCCGCTTCTGCTCTCGGCGCGAAGGGTGGGAAGTGCAGATTGCGCGTACTGAACGGCTTTCGTTTCTCATTTTCTACGAGGATTGGCTTTCCCCTATCATCCCAGGTGACATCGAGATAGATCCATTGTCGACCGAAACAGATCGCGCGTGCGAAATGAGATATACTTTCGGCATATACTTTCAATATATCGGCATCCGCGACTGGCAACTCGTCCTCTGCCGGTAGCCAGTTGATAAATTTTTTGAGGTCAACATCCTGGCGCCGCATGCCGAGAACCCGGCCAAAATAGCCGAATCCCTTGATCAGGAGCGAAAGCGACAATGCGCGGTCGGCGAAGTCGAGCGCTTCGACGACGCGGGCGCGAATGTTTGGCCGGGTGTGCCAGTCGGGCTCCTCAGCGCAATAATCCGAAACCGGCGCAAGCGTAGCGATCGCCCGTTCCCGCCCCGTGCTTTCGATCAGATTCTTGATTGTATGACTGAAGTTGAAATAGGCGCCGCCGTGACTCTGATCCTTGCCGCTTTCCTCGGATTCGTAAAGCTTCTGCGCGGTCATCAGCGCTTTCGGGATTTTTTTGGTCTCCAGTGTCCGGAACGGTATCCACTGGCGGCCGCGTGCGTGGCCGTGGTTGGGCCGCGAGGCGACGTGAATCGTATGGCCTTGCCAGTTGATCGTCTTGCGCGGGTCGGTGGCACGCGCCGGCTCGAGGTGAATATCGGAATAGGGGAACGTGGCTGTCAGCGGCGCAAGCGCCGCCTCCAGCCGCCCGGGATCGGGACCCTCATGCTTCAGCACCAGCTGCGCGCGCTTCTCGACTTCCTGCAGATAATGGTCGTGGGCAAGCTGGCGCGCTGTGGCGATCACCTGAGGAAAGAAATGCGTGTAGAAATGCTGCGCCCATTCTTCGCGGATATCGTCGTCCATCGACAGGTTCTCGGCCGGCGTGAATATTACCGACACCACGAGCCAGGGAAGGAATTGGACGTGGATCGGCAGGACGAGCGCGCGCCACGGGGCCTCGGCGCGCTGCCTGCCGCCAATGGATGCCCCGCCTTCCAGCCAAGTCGCGATCCCACTCGATGCCGCAGCTTTGAGGCCGGGAAAGATCCGGTGAATGGACGCGTTGCGGAACCCGCGTTCGATGTCCGGATTGAGTGCTGCGACGCCGCGGGCCTGCTTGCGTCCGTTCAACGCGGCTTGCTGGCTCTCTAGCAAATGCAGGCGAAGATCGAGTTGCTTGTCCTCATTGACGAAATAGTGACTGAACAGCAGGCGTGGACTGGCCGGCAGGAAGCCGTCCGGTTGCGGCTTATCTTCGAAATTCACATTGTAGTTTTGGTTCGAGAACAGCTGTTGAAGCTCCTTGAAGAAGCCGCCAAGCATACGGTCGGCTTCCGATGCGTCCACGCCGTCGCGGATATGTTCGTCCGAGACGAGACGCCGCGGACCTTCGGGCAAAATGTCGTGGAAGCCTCTCCAGAACAGTGCGCCCAGCTTGTGACCAGGCTTCATGGGCCGGCTTTCGTCCCGCAGCTTGTTCGAGATGCGCGATACAAGGTCGTGCGCCGCAGAAAGATAGAGTCGCACCGATTCCGGGGTCTCGCCGTACGTCTTGGGTTTGTACAAGGTGATGTGGAGATCGCTGTCCATTCTGCGATCGGACCGGCTTAGAAACACCGGTGCGGGATGTTCGTGCATGTTTTCGAACGAGACAGCGGTCTGGAAGGAATGCCGCGGCCGGCCGGCCATTGAGATCTTCGCGGCGAGCGGCCTGCCGAACGTGATCATGATCAGGTCGATCGTCATGTAGAAGAAGACGGCGGCCTTGGTATGCGTGAAGTCGAGACCACGTATCGCAGCGAACAGCCGGTCGACCTGCTCCTCTGAGACATTCCCGCTTTGGCAACCACTATTCATCGCTCTAGTTCCCGCTCTCATATCCGACGGCAGGGGCGCGGTCGAACTGACACAGCTTGAACAGCACCTCGGGGGTTAACGCCTGCTTCGACGGCCCTGACAGGTCATGCGCAATCCTTCCGTCCTGCATTACCAGCAGCCGATCGCCAAAGCCCGCAGCGAGTGCGAGATCGTGGGTCACGAGCACGGTCGAGGCGTGCGCTTCACGTGCCAACGCGTCAGCGCGTGCGATACAGAGCGCGGCGCTTGCCCGGTCGAGCGACGCGGTCGGTTCATCGAGAAGAATGAGCTGTCCGTTGCGTACCGCCGCGAGTTCGAGCGCAAGCAGCTGCCGCTGACCAAGGCTGAGATCGTCGGCGGTCGCGCGTGCTTTCCCTGCGAGCCGCGTTCCGTCGAGCATCTGCGCGACATGCCGGCGCCAGTTTCGGTCGACGGCGCGGCGCCACGGCAGCGTCACGCCGCGCAGGGCGGCAAGACGCATATTCTCTTCGACGTCGAGGTCGTTTACCGAACCAGCCGCGGAATTCTGATGTATCCACACGACGTGGCGGCTTCTGGCCCGGCCAGAAAGCTGGAGCCAGTTCAGATCGCGCCCATCGATTCGCGCACGGATTTCACCCGTGTCGCTCTCGATCGATCCGGCAAGCAGGTTGAGCAACGTCGTCTTGCCGGACCCGTTGGGACCGACAAGCACGGTAAACTCGCCAGGGACCAGCGTGACGGACACCGCCTTCAGGGCGTGGGTCTTGCCACCCCCCGGAAGGTCGAAGCTCTTCGAGACATTGTTCAGCGTGACCTCGATCATTTCGGGGCATTGCCCAGAATCTGCGGTTTTCGGGCAAGCACCGAGGCCGGAAAGGTGAAGCCGATCCCGCTCGCGGTGCTTTGATTGATGACCAGCGAATTGCCTTGGAAACGGATGGCCGGATAGCTGCCAGGCGCCTTTCCCTCACGCAGTGTCCGCGCGACGAGCCGCCCGGCGGCTATGCCAAGCTGATGATAATCGACCGAAACGGAAGCGAGCGCGCCCTTGCGGACGCTGCCCGCGTCGCTCGCGACAATCGGCAGCTTGCCCCCACGCGTGGCGGCAACAATCCCCTCGATGGCGCTCGCGACCGTGTTGTCCGAACCGATATAGAGCGCATCGACGCGACCGATCAGGGAGCGTGCTGCGATGACGGCTTCGTTGGAGTTGGTCGCGGTCACCAGCACAAGTTCCATGCCCGCGCTCCGGACGGCCTTGGTCGTCTCGGCGACGCCAAACTGTGAATTTCGCTCCGCGGGATTGTAGATTAGCCCGATCCTGTGCGCTGAGGGCAGCAGTTCGCGGATCAGGCCGATATTGGCGGAATAGTTCACGGCATCGGAGACGCCGGTCAGGTTGGCCGGTCGCTTGTCGTAACCGATGTCGGCCGGATTGGTGACGGTACTGAACACGACCGCCTGGGTGGAAGGCACCGCGGTCATCACGGCCTGCGCGATCGGCGTCGAAACCGGCACGATGACATTTGGCTTGGTCGCGGCGATTTCGCGTGCGTAACTGCTCAGCAGTTCGGTCTGCCCGTTGGCATTGACTTCGCGCAGGTTGATCGCGCCAGGCCCGTATCCTTCTTCCGCAAGCCCCTGTTTGATGCCCGCGATGGATTCGTCGAGAATGTCGTATGTCATCAGCGTGAAGATGACGACGCTCGGCTTGGTCGCCTGGGTCGCGCAGCTCGAGAGCAAGGTCAGGGCAGCGAGCCCCAGTACGATGATGCGGCGCGTCGCGCTGAAAGGACCCCTGGACACGATCGTTCTCCGGTTAGAGTGGCAGAACCTCTTCCTGACGGCCGCCGCGCATGCGTAGCGCGATGACCAGGATGACGATGAGCGCGGAAAGCATCTTGAGGTCGGTGGGCTCGATCCGCACCGGCAGGAAGTCGTCGAGGCTCGCGCGCAGCACAGCGATGTACAGAGCGAAATAAACGATCGCTCCGGCAAAAGGCGCCAGCACGCGCTCGACCAGGCCGATCCGGCCCCGTGACGTCAGCCGTAGGATCTCCTCGCCGATGATCAGCGATGCGACCAGGGTGATGATTGTGCCGGCGCCCATGTTCACATCGGCGAACCCCTGTTGCCCCGCGACCAGCGCGCCGGACAGCGCTATGAGTCCGTTGGCGAGCGCAAGCCCGATGACCCGATATGCGGCAGGTGAACGGCCGAACTCCTCGACGAGCGCCGCATTGCCGCCAGTAGCGCGCAGCATCAATCCAAGCTCGCTTCCGAGCAACAGGCGGACCAGCAACATGCTCCCCATTGCGAACAGACCAGCGATTGCTGGCAAATATGGTGTCCGGGCGACTCCGCCGGACGTCGCGAACATCGTCTCTGCGCCGGTGAGGCCGATATTGGACTGACCGCCCAGATAGCGGAATGCGAGCGAGTAGCAGATCATCGTGACGAGAATGCCGGTCAGCAGCCTGCTGACATGAAGCCACGCATTCAGAAGTGCTGTCAGCATGCCCGCAGCCGCGCCAGCGCCGACCGCGACCGCCAGCGCGGCGGGCCAGGACCATCCGCTCACGACACCGCTGGCAAAGACTGTCGCGCCGGTCATGAAGCTGCCGTCCGCGGTCAGATCCGGATAGCGCAAAATGCGGAAAGCAAACGCCAGGCCAAGGACCGCGATCCCGTAGGTTGCGCCTTGCAATAGGGCGTTAGCAACCAGATCAGGCACGAGCCAGAACCTCCGATTTCGCCGCCCTGGAAAGATAACGACCATATTTGAATCGGTCTATTCCGGCCAATTCGTCCATTCTGCTGAGTTGCGTCGAGACGTCGGCGATGGCGTTGGGACAAATCTGGAACTTACCGTCCTTCAATCGGTCACGGTCGAGCAGCCCAAGCGGAATCCCCCCGACGCCGTGCGCGAAATGCTCTCCCAGATAGTTCAGGATCGGCTCTTCCTTCGCCTCCCATTCGGTGAAGGCCTCGAACACATCGGCGTGCAGGGGACCGAATTGTTCCTTTTCCAGCGCTATCTCGAAATGGGGCGTGCCGGGATAGAGGACAGCGAGCTGCGGAAAAATCGTAATCGTCCGGTTGCTGCGGTGCGCCATCCGCCCCAGCCGGGAAAGCGTCTGAATGGTCAGTGCGCGATCCTTCGAACTCTCGAGCGGCAGCCCGAGCTGGAGATTGATGTAAATGCCGATCCCGGCGTCCAGCATCGTCGGAATCGTCAGCGTCTCCAGCGTCTGGAGGTAGCGGTCGGGCCGGGCGGATTTGTTGAGATTGGCTAGCTGGTGCGGCACCAGCGATTCCACTCCGAGATACGCTGCCACGCAACCCGCACGCGCCATGGCCCGGGCGACCTCAGGGTCGCGCATCGACTCCACGCGCGTCTGACAGTCCCAGTCGAACGGATGCTCCTTGCGGAGCCCTTCGATCGCAGCGCAGAGGGCTAGTGTCCGCTTGCGCTGATGCGCGAAGAAATTGTCTTCGATCGCGATCGCGTGATAGCCATGATCGACGATCAGGTGGCGAAGATCGGCGATCACTGCATCGATCGTTTTTGTCCGGATCGCGCTCGCACGCACCACGCAGAAGGCACAGGCAAGAGGACAGCCTCGCGCCGATACATAGGTCACTCGGTCGAATTTGCCGGGTACCGAAGGGTCGTTTTCGCGATGACGACCGTCCTTACCCTGGAGAGTGGGCGACAGCTGATCCAGATCGGCCTGGCCGAGCAATTCAGCCTCGTGCGTGCGCCGGGTGGCGCCGTCACGGACGAAGCTGATATTGGGGATGCGATCGGTGTCCGGATGATGTCGGACCAGTGACACGACCGCCGCTTCGCCTTCGCCGCGAACGACATAATCGACGATGTCGCCGTGATGGCGCAGCACGACATCGTCCTGGGACGTCACATGATGCCCGCCCAAGACCACGATGGTTGCCGGGTCGTGGCGCTTGAACGCCCGCGCCGTCATCAACATGCTCTGGTAGCAAGCGGTGGTGCCGGTGATGCCGACAAAGGTCTTCGTTCGCGATTCCGACAGCGCCAGCGCGACTGCATCCGACATCTGCTCCGCATTGAGCCGCCCGAAGTCGAGAAGCCGGACTTCGATGTCGGGGGCGTGCAAGGCGATATAGTTGGCGATCGAGGTGAGGCCGTTGACAAAACCCTCGAGCAGACCGCGTTGCGGCGGTACCACCAGCAGCAGCGTCGAGCTGTTTCGCTGCGCAGCCTTGACGATCGAACGATCGAGCGTCGCGATGTTCACGCTCGGGCGCTTCCACCCTTGTTGACGTGGCCGATTTGTCGGTCGAACCGCTCGGGCACGAGTTGATTGCGGAACTGGGCGCGATCGATGATTCCGTCATCGGTCAGCACGCTGTCCACTTCCGGCCCGACGACGTCCAGCAAGGTCGCCGTCTTTGCCACTTCGGTATATTCGCCGTCGATGATGATCGGCTTGCGGGTCGCCATGACAAACTCCTTCTCAACCAGGGTAGGTGCGATCACATCGCCGCGTGCAGCGATTCGGCGGCTTGTAACAAAGCCTGTTCGCTTTCGGCGGACGGCCGCGGACGGGGCAGGGGAATCTGGTCCGCCGCCCCGAACAAGGTGGTGCAGACGCTGCAGCCGGGGCTTGGCCTTTCAGGGTGATTCCCCCGATCCGATCGCTGGTGCAATCCGTCCCGCCAGTTCTCGAAGACGCAGGTCGCCCAGGGGCGGTAGCCACAAATCCAGTTGGTCAACTCAGTCACCAGTGTCGAAGCGGCGCGAAGATTGAGCGGATAGGCGCTGGCTGCTGCCAGGAGCTCCGGCCGGTCGGAAACGTAACCGGCACGCACCATTTCCGCCGCGGTAACGGGGTCGGTCATCGCCGCTTCGATGCCGCCGAAATCGAGCAGGTCATAGGCGGTGCATTCAGCGCAAGCGCTCACGCCCGGAATGACGGCGAAGACGCGGCTTTCGAAATCGACGCCCTCGCGGGTTCGGATATTCACGCCGGCATCGAAATAGGGGATGAGATACTGAACTGCCGCGCGATTGACGACATACCGGGCGACGTCGTTATCGACACAGCCGATCAATATATCGCAACCCTGGAGCATCGGCTGGGCAGCGCGATCAACCACCGACAGGGGCACCGCGAGCGCCGACACCTCGCCGACGCGGCCGAATCGTCGCAAGCGGTCGGCAAGCAGCCTCGCCTTGTTTCGGTCAATGTCGCCGGGTCTGGCGCCTTGCCAGCGGTTCAGATTGTGCGTGGCCAGCGCATCCTCGTCGAACAGGATGAAGTCACGCGCGCCGATGCGGAACAGCGCCTCGGCAATCACGCTGCCCAGACCGCCGCAACCGACGATCCCGAAGGTCGTGCCGGCGATGAACTGCTGGCGCTCTGCGGCAATGAAATCCTGTTGTCGCAACATGCGATCGACATCGAAGCCGCGGGGCGGCCGGGCGCTGTTGGGAATGATCCGACGCGGCATCGCACCGACCAGGTCGATCCGCTCGATCGGATGGAACCCGCCCTCGATATCGATTTCGCGAGCGTCGAGGCTGGTCTGGTCCAGCACGATCGAAATCGTGCGAAGGGGACGGTCGGCTCCGATGCCGGGCTCGTTGCGCAGCATCGCGGCGAACGGGCCGAACATATAGTGGGCCCGGGCCAGGTCATCGCGGTCGTCGACCGAGGAGAATCGCGTACCTCCTGGTGAGAACCAATGATCATGGATGTCGATGAACACGTCATCGTCGGACCGCGCGAACTGCACCCAGAGCGCATCGCGTACATCGTCATAGAGCATGACCTGCGCGCCGGCCTGGCGAACGAAGCAGTCATCGCTCAGCTGGAGGGGCGGGGACGACACCAACACATGGGTCGCACCCAGATGATCGGTGAAGGATTTGCCAAACATATAGCTCAGCCGCTCGAATGGTGCGGCCGGGTCGAGATGGCGGCGGCGAAGCGCGGCGAAAGTGCTTTCGGGGATCCTGAGCTGCGTCATTTCAGCTACGCCCCGGCGTGAGACACAGGTTGTAGAAGCGGATCAAGAACTTGCGCAAATTGTCGCCCGCATTGGGGCTGTTGATGTTGAACGACCAGCGATTGTCCGCAAAAGCGAGGCAAATCCAATCATAATTGGGGACCGTCGGCGCCTCATGATGCCCGGCCCGAAGGACATTGAAGATCGCCTTGAGTTGGGCAATGGTCGCGGCATTGTTCTTGCGCAGCACATAGAGGCCGATCGGGGGAGTCCCCGGATAGCGCGGAACGTAGAGCGCCAGGTCCACATAGTCCGGGTTGAAGCCATCGGGCAGCGGCATGTTGCGCACCACCACGATTTCGCCGCTTGGCATCACCGCGGCCTCGCGCCGTTCTCCGTTCGCGGGCGCATCGAATTCATCGAGGAACGCCTGGATCCCGGCAACGTCGTGCGACAGGTAGGTTTGCTTGAGCATGTCAGCCTCTCATTGGTGCAAGGGGATGGACGGTTCGACTTCGACAATTCGCAACGGGACACGGCGCCGATAGCCCATGATCTGTTGTCTGAATTCGTGTGCGGCGGCAGCGACGTAGAGCTTGCGCTGAACCGTCAGCAGTGCGTCGTAGATACTCGCCGGCTTGAAGAGCAGGCGCAGGAAGAAGCTGAGTTCCAACGCCATCGTCAGCGCCCACACGACCAACGTGATGAAGGTCAGCCCGACCCCACGCACGGGATCGTCGTGAAGCTTGATCAGCCCCTGAAATACCGTCAGCGGCCCGGTGGTTTCCTTGATCAGCCGGCCATCGCGTTCGGTTAACAGGCGATTGATATCGGGTTGCAGCCGCAGCAGCTGCGCGCGGTACGAGGCTTCAGCGCTGCTGATCTGTTGCTGGAGCTGCGAGGCGTTGTCGAGCAGCGTTCTTGCCCGATCATCGTTGGCTTTGGCCTGTTCCGCCGCCAGCCGTGCGCGCATCTCCGCGTCTCTTGCAAGGACGCCATGTCCTTCGCGGCGGTCGCCGAGGCCGTCGTCCTGGCGGCTGACTTCCAGTTTTGCAGCACGCGCCTCGGCTTGGCTTTCAATCACGCCAGACTGCGCTTGTTGCTGCGCCCTGACCGTGGCGGCGCGCTGGTCGTGGAGGCCGTCCAGGGTCTGCTTCACAGCGCCTAGCCCGACGCGCTGGATCTCCTCGATCTTCGCGTCATACTCGGCATAGACCGCCTTGTTTCGGGTATCGCGATCCTTGTGCATCACCTCCAGGGCCTCGCCCCGAAAGATAGCGAGATCGACGGCAATTGCTGCCGGCGCGGCCAGAATCGTGCACATCGCCAGACGGACCGCAAAATATCCGTAAAAGCTCTTGTTGAACGGCCGGCTGCGCAACACCCCGCGTGGTTCGTTGTCGGAGCTCGTCATGCGCACATCCAGCTGCATGATGATCGTCGCGACGAGCAGGGAGACCGGGGCGGCGGCGATGATCGGCACGCCAAAGCTCGTGAGTGCAAAGCACCAGAGACAGAATTCCAACACGCCAAGGGTCCCCAGCGCCCCGAGATCATGGACCGCATCGTTGCGCTCGCCGATCGGCGTTCTGGTGAGCACCTCTTCGTCGCGCCCGACGATGCGCGCCGCGACGAGTTGTGCAGAGGTTAACGGTTGTGCGACGCCGACTACCATGACGACCTCCCTTGCTGATGCAGAAATTCGAGTTCTTCGTCGATCGAGATATCGCTGACGACGGGAATGACCTCGATCGCGTGCGTCATCCGGGTTCCGTCGATTCCGGTCGCTTCGAGGATGAACCGTTCGGACTCCGCCAGTTCTGGTACCTCGATGCGGCCGTGCGGGGGCAGGGGCAACGCGGGCTCGTTGCGGTCGGGCTGGGCCAGGCGGATAGTACCAGGCTGTGCCCCGCGCACGCTGTATTCGATGACCGCCAGTTCGCCGAGGATCGCCTCCACCCTGCGCGGCGCCTGGATACGCAGCGCCGGCAGGGTGACGACGATACCGGTTCGTTCCACCACCTCGCCGCCATCGCCATGTGCGGTGATGGCGATCGCCAGGTCGCCGGCCTGCGCGGCGAAATGCTGCACTTCGCCGAACCGGGCTACGCGCTGATGCTCGTTGCCGATCGTGAGCCAGACCTGGTTTGCATTTTCCGTTGCCCAGCTGATCGCCAGTACCTCGCCGGCCTCGATCCGATGTGATGCGCGCACCCATGCGGTCGGCGCGGGAACGAAAATCTCGGTCTCCGCAGATGCGGCGGCGCTTCGTGCGCGGGGTCCGAGTGAGCGGTGCGGACTTGCGCGCAATTGAATCCGGTGGATGCCCGCCTCGAGGTCATCGAACGACATGGCGCCGCGCAGGCGCTGCGATACGACACGACTGACCCCGTCTGGACCGGTCAGGACGAGTTCGACTGCACCGGCGGCGCTTGCGCTCCAGCGCACTGCTACCGGCTGGCCGCGTTCTGCCCGCCCTGTAACCTGCAGCGTCAGCCGCGGGCGGGGCGCGGGAACACGGAGCCGTTCCCCTTGCGCCATCTGCGCAAACTCGTCGCCGGCCTCTCGAGAGAGGATCATGACGCTCCTCCTGATCCCTGTGCGGAGCAACCCCCCGCGTCCTTGTCGAACGTTTTTATCAACGCGGCAGAGCGCCCGGATGGACGGCGCCAGACAGCACGGTGTCATGACGTCATTTGCGACAACTGCACCGGATTTCTGCGTTAGAATTGAGAGAGATGGCCCGCGATGCAGGAGGTGGCGACGCCCCCAGCCCTTGTATGGGGCGTGAAATATTCGCTGAAATACAGCCGGCGCCAAGCCGATCGGCTGCTGCGAGTCGCGGGATGTCCTCATGCGAGTCGGGCTAAGCCGCGCGCGCTATTTCCGCCTGTTCGCGCAGCCTGCGGACAAGTGAAGACAGAGGACGCCAAGCAAGGCCGATGCGTACCCGCCGTGCCATGTGCCGACGATACGCACCCGAATGTATCGAACGGTCACAACGCCGGGCGCGGCATGGCACGGCCGAACAGTTTCGCCGGCCGTCCTGGGCTGCTCAACCGCATTGTCGCACCGATCGATCTTCCGCAGTCCCCTGCAATGGACGGCGAGATCTTCCTGCTTCCTCAGCGACGTTACGCCTGGTCGGCATAGACCAGGTCGCCGGGCAGCGGCACGGCAAGCGCCCGAAACGCGCGCGCGAGCAACGGCTGGCGAAGACGTTCGCTGTGCGGCCCTATGTCCTGTCTGGCCTCGACTGGTACAATTAGTTCACCCACCTTGCCCGGATCGGACGTGCACCGTATCCAATGTCGAAGGCAGAGCGCGATTGGAGAGTTTCAACATGAGCGAAGAGACATCGGCTGACGCGGTGACGTTGGCGACAGAATTGACCATTGCGTGGCTCGGTAATGCCAATACCCGCGTCAATGCCGACGACGTACCGGCGTTTCTCAAGTCGATGTTCGATACCGTCTCAAGCCTGGGCGGCGGTGCCGCAGCAGTGGAGCCTGAGAGTACGGCGGCCGAATACACACCGGCGGTGACCGCGCGCAAGTCGCTCGGCTCACCCGAGCACATCATCTCGATGATCGACGGTAAGCCTTACAAGACGCTTCGCCGGCATCTCAGCGGTCATGGCCTGACGCCCGAACAATACCGGAAACGCTATAATCTGAGATCCGACTATCCGATGGTCGCGCCGGCTTATTCGACCGCGCGGCGCGAGATGGCCAAGAAGATCGGCCTTGGCCGTAAGCCTGGCGAGACCGTGGCCAAGAGGGGGACCGCCACCGCAGCTGACAAAATATCGGTTCCCAAAGCTAAGAAGGGATCGCCCGCCAAGGCTTGAGAGGCCTGCCGCCGGGCGGGCATGGACGTGCAGCAGTGGTCGGTGGCCGCCCGCCAGGCAGGCGCGCGACCGACACACTTCAACGCGACAGCCGCTTTCTATCGGCGCGACGAGAAGGAGGATGGCGGTGGGTACGCCTGGAATCGATGCATGCTCTTGCGTGCCGCTCTATGTTGAGGCGTACTTCGGGGACCTGAAGCTAGGCTCGGCCACCGCGTTCCTGTGGCTGAGGCGCGACCTGAAACTCTCTCTCGTCACCAACTGGCATGTCGCGGCGGGCCGCAACCACGAGACCGGCAAATGCATCGACCCGATGGCCACCGTTCCCGACCATCTGCACGTTCACGTGCCGCTGTGCGAGCGGGCAAAACCACCGCTCATCGTTCGCGTGCCGACGATCGATGACGAGGGCGAGGCGATGTGGATCGAGCATCCTGACCATCATCGCTCCGTCGATGTGGTCGCACTCGATATCGATCTGCCGCCGCCAGGGCAGGTCGACACGATGCCGATGAATGCGATCCGTACCGTGGCGATCAAACAGAGGGTCGGCATGCCGATCTTTATTCTCGGTTACCCGTTCGGACGGACGGGGATCGGAATGCCGGTCTGGAAGCAGGCAAGTTTTGCCAGCGAGCCTTTCCTGGCGCCGGACAGGGATCATCGCTTTCTGATCGTCGACACCGCCTCCCGGCCGGGCATGTCCGGCTCGCCAGTCATCCAGCGCGTGCACGGCACTGTCGAATTCGAAGGAAATCGGCACGGCCGTATCGAGGGCGGCGATGGCGCGTGCAGTTTTGTGGGAGTCTATTCCGGCCGATTTCATACTGATGATCCGAACGACGCGCAGCTTGGCCGGGTATGGCCGGCACGCCTCATAGAGGAGATCATCGCTCATCGGGTACGGCTGGGAGATCGGTGATGTTCGAACACAAGAGCGTGATCATCTATCCGCACACCAATACGATCGAGGAGCGATTTCCGTTCGAGTTGATCGAGGGGTTCGATCACCTAAAGGTTGAGACATACAGCGTTTCGCTGCCCTTTCTCCAGGCGTTCTGCGGCGCCGGTGGAGCGGCGAGTATCGAGATGATCTATGGGCAGCGGGAGATGGTGCTGACAAAATGCGTGACCGCCACTTCCGCCGTTATGCTGAAACACCCGGACTCAAGGATATTGAAGTGGGTCACCGATATCGAGACCCGGCAAAATGATGTCTATTGCGGACTGGTCGACGATCGCGTCCGTTTGTGGACGTCGCGCGCGCCTTCGCACAAGAAAATGTTCCTGCTTGAGCGTGCGACAGGCGAGCGCCGCGCGATCGTGGGCTCGGTGAACGCCTCTATCTCGTCCGTGTGCGGGGATGTTGAGGAATGTCTCGTAGTGTTTGACGAGGGCCCCGTCTGCAACTCCCTGTTCGATCGGTTCGAAATAAAGAAAACGCAGTCGGACCGGGTGTCCTTGCTCGATAGCCTTTCCTGGCTGGAGGCTCGCTAGCCGGCTATAATTGCCCCGCGAAAATCAGATCGTCTCATATTCGAAAAGCCAGGCGATCGCATTGACCTCCTCCGGAACCAGCGCCGGCACCGCGACCACCCGCCAGCCGGTTGCGCGCATCAGCTGCTCGGACAGTTCGTCGAAATCCGGAATGCCGGACCTGGATAGGCGGAGGATATCGAGACTTTGCATGAACGCCGGCGTGACGCCGCGCGGCAACATGCGCGCCTGGCGCGCGGAGAATTGTCCCACATCGCGTGATCGGCCAGCGAGTAGGACTCCCATCTTTGGGGAATGGTCCAGTTCGCGTTCGCGTCCGGCGGTAACAAAGCTCGGTGGCTATCCTCCCAATCTCCCCCCGTTGAACCTGTTGACCGCCTTGCTTTCTTCGAAGCGGCTAGGGTTGGCCGCGTGGGCGTCGACATGCGGTTTGTCGTCGGCGCGCTCATCACCGCTGGCCGGCCCTGCGGCGATGATCTCGCGCGCCCGGCGGTCGGCGGCCCGGGCGGTCGAAAGGCTTTCGCGTTCCGCCAGATCGAAGATCGCGCGGAGCGTCTCAGGGATCGCCTCGACCCGAGCACTTGCGACGCCTGCATCCCACGCAAGATATTCCGCCGCGACGTTGATGATGCCGCCGGCATTGACGACGTAGTCGGGCGCATAAAGCACGCGGCGGTCGGCCAGCAGGTCGCCATCGGCGGCGGTTGCCAACTGGTTGTTGGCCGCGCCGCAGACGATCTGCGCCTTGAGCTTGCGGATGGATCTGGCGGTCAACACCGCGCCGAACGCACAAGGCGCGAACACCTCGGCCTCAGCCCCGACGATCCCGCCGACCGACATCTGCTCGGCACCGAACAGCTTGCGCGCGCGCTTCGCGATCTCCGTCCGGGGTTCGGCGATGATCAGCCTGGCGCCGGCCTTGTCGAGCAGCGTGCAGAGCGCGAAGCCGACCGCGCCCAGACCCTGAACGGCGATCGTCGCGCCCTTGACCGGGCGGCCAAGCTTTCGTTCGAGCGCCAGCTCGATCGACAGGAACACGCCGCGTGCGGTCGAGGGCGACGGGTCGCCGCCGGGCGCGCTACCGATCGCCGGTAGTCCGGCGACATGTGTGGTCGCGGTCCTGACCTGCGCCATGTCGGCGACGGTCGTTCCGACATCCTCGGCCGTGACATAGGCGCCGCGCAGCGCGGCGACCTCGCGGCCGAAAGCCTGGAACAGCTTTGCCCGGTCGACGGGG
The DNA here is from genome assembly GCA_903884945.1 of uncultured bacterium. Classification (GTDB taxonomy): domain Bacteria; phylum Pseudomonadota; class Alphaproteobacteria; order Sphingomonadales; family Sphingomonadaceae; genus Sphingomonas. The sequence goes on along the minus strand of CAISGR010000080.1, from coordinate 905 downwards.
CAGGCCGGCATCTGGAGCACGGCCTTGCCGCCCCCCAGCGGCAGGCCGGCCAGAGCGTTCTTGTAGCTCATTCCTTCGGCGAGTCGGATCGCATCCATCGAGCGTTCGTGATCGCTCGCATAGGCGTGGAACCGGCAACCGCCGGCAGCCGGACCCATGCGGGTGGAATGGATAACGATAGCGCCTTTCAGGCCCGTCGTGGGATCGTCGAAAGAATGGACGCGTTCGGGCACGGCCGCGATGGCGTCAGCAACATAGACCATGAGGGATTCCTCGAAGGAAACGAGAGGAGCGGGGGCCGTCGCGCGGTAGGACATCTGGTCCATCAAGCGATGACGGCGAGCCGGTATCAGACCGGCGAACCGCTAATTCGGGTTCCGAGGATACTAAGTCGGGCGTGCGCGCCGCCTTCGCCGCCGGGGTGGCGCTTGACGAGGCGCGGGGGCCCGGCCGGCGTGCGCGCCAGGGATGCGCGTTTCGCCGGCCGGGGTCCGGGTGACCTGCCGGGACAGATACGCGCAAGGCGGGCAGGGGTTTGCCAGGCCGAACGCGCTTCCTCCTTACCCGCCCAGCATGTCACGCCTTCTTCCCCTGTTGTGGCGCAGGTCGTCGTTGCTGCCACATCTACATAGACGTGCGAGCGGGCGATTTCCGCTTCCCGGCCACGAAAACATTATGTTTCCCGCCGTAAGATCGTGGCGGAGCACCGACGCCGCGCGAGCCCACTTCGGCAGAGCGCCGCGGCCCGGTTCGGCGGCGGCCGACCGCGGTTCCGGCGGTGACGATCAGGCTGCCCGCGATGCCCCTGCCTATGTGCGCGATACGAACAAGGTTTCCGTTCGCGCGAGAGCCAGAGATCGTCGGGGGCCCGGCCGGCGGGCGAGAGAGGGGCTCTGCACGTGCCG
>CAISGR010000079.1 GCA_903884945.1 uncultured bacterium | reverse complement strand
TCTCGCCGCATATAGCGCGCTAGCGCCTCGTAGCGCGACACCGACGGACGGCCGGTGAGCGACGGCGCATTCTGCGCAATCTCGTAGGTGATCCCCGCGGCGATCGCTTCGCGTGCGCCAAACTCGTCGGGCATGCCGGAGACGATGGTATGCCGCGCCCGCTTCCCGAACGCGTTCATCAGGCGCACCGCGCGCGCCTCCTTCCCGCCGAGGCTGAAGGTCGAATGGAGATGGAGAATATGGATCGGAGAAGACATGCGGGCCGGTCCTTAGCGGGGATTGATCGCGAAATCAGCCATCAAGCTGCCCATTCACGTCATCGGGCCGATCCGGCTATCAGCGATGCATCGCGGCCCATATGACGCGCGCGAAACATGCCGGCAAACTTGCCTCCCTACCGCGCCCCGCAAGACGCGGAGACGAGACATTACCCACCATCAAGGACAACCGGGCCGCGCGCCCATCCATCTGAAGATCAGCCGCAAATGGACCTTGCTGTCGATCGCTGGCCTCGTCCTGGTCGCGCTCGCAGCCTATCTTCTTCTCTGGTCGGGCGGCGACACGCCGACGCTGGTGACCGCAACGGTTGCGCGCGGCGATCTCGAAAGCACCGTGGTCGCGACCGGCACGGTGGAGCCCAAGGAGCTGGTCGGCGTCGGGGCGCAGGTTTCGGGCCGTCTGGAGAGCCTCAACGTCGCGCTCGGCGAGACCGTCCGCAAGGGCCAGCTCATCGCCCAGATCGATCCGCGCACGCAGACCAACGCGCTCCGCACCGCAACGGCCGATCTCGCCAACCTGAAGGCGCAGCGCGCCGCGAAGCAGGCGAGCCAGGCCCAGGCCGAGCTCGCCTTCGCCCGCCAGCAGACGATGGTGGCCGGCGAGGCCACGTCGCGCGCCGACTTCGAGGCCGCCCAAGCGACGCTCCGTTCGGCCCGTGCCGAAGTCGCGGCGCTGGATGCGCAGATCAGTTCCGCCGAGGCCGCGCTCGACACGGCGCGCCTCAATCTCGGCTATACCCGCATCTCCGCCCCGATGGACGGCGTCGTCGTCCGGATCGTCACCAAGCAGGGCCAGACGGTCAACGCCAACCAGTCGGCCCCGACCATCATCGTGCTGGCCAAGCTCGACGTCATGGAGATCCGCGCCGAGGTGTCGGAGGCCGACGTGATCAGGGTGAAGCCCGGCCAGCCGGTCTATTTCACGATCCTGGGCGATCCCGATCATCGCTACAACGCGACCCTGCGCCAGATCGAGCCTGCGCCGGAATCGATCGTCGACGAGGTGACCAGTTCTTCAACGACCAGTTCCTCCAGCAGTTCGAGCAGTTCCTCCTCCACTGCCATCTATTACAATGCCCTGTTCGACATCCCCAACCGCGACGGCCGGTTGCGGGCGCTGATGACCGCACAGGTCTCGATCGTGCTGGGGCGTGCCTCCAACACCCTGCTGATCCCCTCAACAGCGCTGGGAGACCGTGACTCGAACGGCCGCTACGCCGTCCAGGTGCTCGGCACCGATGGACAGGCGGTCACCCGCAAGGTGCGCATCGGCATGAACAACAATGTCAGGGCGCAGGTCCTGTCGGGCCTCAAGGAAGGCGAGCAGGTCGTCACCGGCACGGCGTCCACGACCGAGACCACCACCAGCCGGCGCTCCGGCCCGCCGCCGATGATGTGAGCACAACGGTGACGACAGAACCCTTGCTGCGCCTGAAAGGCGTGCGGCGCGAATACCCGTCCGGCGACGGCGTCTTCGCAGCGCTCAGCAATATCGACCTGAGCATCGCCGCAGGCGAGATGGTCGCGATCGTCGGTGCCTCCGGCTCGGGCAAATCGACGCTGATGAACATTCTCGGCTGCCTCGATCGCGCGACCTCGGGCACCTATGAGGTCGGCGGCGTCGCGACCGACGATCTTGCCCCCGATGCCCTCGCCGCGCTGCGACGGGAACGCTTCGGCTTCGTCTTCCAGCGCTATCATTTGCTCGGCGATCTTTCCGCCCTGGACAATGTCGAGGTGCCGGCAATCTATGCCAACCGCTCGCGCCGGGACCGTGCCGAGCGGGCAGCCGCGCTGCTCACCCGGCTCGGCCTCGCCGACCGCACGGGCCACCGGCCCGGCCAGCTTTCCGGCGGCCAGCAGCAGCGCGTCTCGATCGCGCGCGCGCTGATGAACGGCGGACAGGTGATCCTCGCCGACGAGCCGACCGGCGCGCTCGATCGCGCCAGCGGGGACGAGGTGATGCGCATCCTGGCCGAACTGCACGGCGAAGGCCACACCATCATCCTGGTCAGCCACGATATGGGTATCGCCGACCATGCCGAGCGCGTGATCGAGATCAGCGACGGCGAGATCGTCGCCGATCGCCAGCGCATCGCCCCGTCCGCGCGCGCCGTGCTGCCACCGCCGGCCGGCGACGGATCGCCCTGGCACGCCATCGCCGACCGCTTCCGCGAAGCGGCACGCATGGCAGTGCTGTCGCTGGTCGCGCACCGGCTGCGGACCTTCCTGACCATGCTGGGCATCATCATCGGCATTGCTTCGGTCGTGTCCGTGGTCGCGCTCGGCAAGGCTTCGCAGCAGCGGATCCTGTCGGACATCTCCAGCCTCGGCACCAACACGCTGGATATCTATCCGGGTGCCGGCTTCGGCGACATGCGCGCGGCGCGCGTCCAGACGCTGACCCCGGCGGACGCCGCGGCGCTGGCCGAGCAAAGCTATATCGACAGCGTCACGCCGAGCGTCTCGACCAGCGTCACCGCGCGCTTCGGCAACGTCGCCGCCACCGCGCGGGTGAGCGGGGTCGGCGCCGGCTATTTCCGGGTTAAGGGGCTGGAAGTCGCCGAAGGCCGCTTCTTCGGCGACAGCAGCGTGCGCGATCGCGCGCAGGAAGTGGTGATCGACGAAAATACGCGCAAGACGCTGTTCCCGCACGGCCCCGATCCGGTCGGGCAGATCATCATGCTCGGCAAGGTGCCGGTGCGGATCATCGGGATGGTGAAGAAGAAGTCCTCCGGCTTCGGCGACAGCGACAGCCTGAACGTCTACGCCCCGTACACAACGGTCATGACGCGGATGCTCGGCCAGACCTATCTGTCGGCCATCACCGTGCGCGTGAACGATGCGTTCGCGCCCAGCGCCGCCGAGGCGGGCGTCTCCAGCCTGTTGAAGCTCCGCCACCGCACCACGGATTTCTACATCAACAACACCGACGACATCCGCAAGACGATCACCAGCGCTACCCAGACGATGACGCTGCTGGTCGCCGCCATTGCGGTGATCTCGCTGGTCGTGGGCGGCATCGGCGTGATGAACATCATGCTGGTCTCGGTGACCGAGCGCACGGGCGAGATCGGCGTGCGCATGGCGGTCGGCGCGCGGCAGAGCGACATCATGCAGCAATTCCTGATCGAGGCAGTCCTGGTCTGCATCGTCGGCGGCGTGCTCGGGCTCGGGCTCGCCTTCGCCATCGGCTTTGCCTTCGCGCATTTCGGAAGCAGCTTCTCCATGATCTTCTCGCCAGTCTCCATCGCCGCCGCCTTCGCCTGTTCGACGGGGATCGGGATCGCGTTCGGCTATCTTCCCGCCCGCAACGCCGCCCGGCTCGATCCGGTCGAAGCGCTGGCGCGCGACTGATGGCGCATTCCCCGCTGCATTGCTGGCCCGCCGCCGCCCTGCTGGCGTGCTCCGGCTGCGTCGCGGTCCATACGCCCTATGCACCGCCGCGGATCGCGACGGCACCGCAATGGACCGGCGGCGCTGCCGCAAACACCGCGGACGCCGCCGGCGGCCGGTGGTGGACAAGCTTTGGCGACCCGGCGCTCGATACACTGGTCGAGCGCGCGCTGGCCAGCAATGCCGATCTTGCCGCGGCCGGCATCACACTGCGCAAGGCGCGCCTCGCCGCACAGCTTGCGGCGCGCCAGCGCGTGCCGGACATCGGGGCGAGCGCCGGCACGGGCTATAGCCGGACGCTCGGCGACCAGCCGACCGGCACCGAATCCACCACCGGCTCGCTCTCCGTTGCATGGGAAGCCGACCTGTTCGGCAAGCTCGCCGCACAGCGCGATTCCGCCCGCTGGGAAGAGCAGGCGACCGCGCAGGACCTCGCCGCGACGCGGCTGTCGCTGATCGCCTCCACGGCCAAATATTACTGGCAGCTCGGCTACGCCAGCGAGAGCGTCGCGGTCGGCGCGCAGAGCCTCGCCTATGCGCGGCGCGTGCGCGATCTCGTCGAGCTGCAATACCGCGCCGGCGCGGTCTCGCGTGTCGAGTTGCTCGATGCCGAACAGTCGGTTTCCGCACAGGAAGCGAGCCAGACCCAGCTGGTCCAGTCGGTCGCCGCCGCGCGCAACGCGCTCGCCGCGCTGCTGGGCCAGCAAGTCTATGACGGGCCGGCCCCAGACCGCCTGCCGCGCACCACCCTGCCCGCCGTAAATGCCGGCCTGCCCGCCACGCTCCTGTCGCGCCGCCCCGATCTCGCCGCAGCGGAGTTGCGGCTGCGCGGTACGCTGGCCGATGTCGACGCGACCCGTGCGAGCTATTATCCGCAACTCTCGCTGACCGGTGCGCTCGGCACCGCCAGCGCGGCCCTGCTCAATGTGCTGAGCAACCCGGTGGCGAGCCTGAGCGGCGCGCTGTCGATCGCCACGCTCGATCCCGCGCGCATCCGCCTCAACATCGGCGTCTCGCGCGCCACCTATGACGCGGCGGTCCAGCGCTTCCGCCAGGACATGGTCAATGCCCTGCGCGACGTCGAGACGGCGCTCTCCGCCCGGCAGCATTATCTCGACCAGGGCGCGGCGCTGGAACGCTCCTTCGCCGAGGCGAGCGCCGCCGAGCGGCTGTATGAGCGGCAATATCGCGCCGGCGCGATCGGGCTGCGCGCCTGGCTTGACGCGCAGGAGCGCCGCCGCAGCGCCGAGAATGCGCTCCTGTCCAACCGCCTCGCGCGCCTGACCGAGCAGGTCACCCTCTACGAGGCGCTGGGCGGCGACGCGGCGCCGGGCTGAGCCGCGCGCTCAGGCGAAGGCGCCCTTCGGGATGTGCGTGATCCGGCACGCCAGATCGGCCTCGCCGCTCGCCACCACATAGTGATCGCCGGCATCGGCGATGCCGGTGGTGAAGACGATATTGTCGAGATACATCAGCTCCTTGAGCGGTTCGGTCAGCGCCGGGGCGGGCTCGAGCAGCGGCGCGTGGCTGGTGCGGATCACCTTCGAAGGATCGTCGCGGTCGAGCAGCGACCAATAGGTCCGGTAGATCCCGACGACCCCGAGCGGTTCGACCCCGTGCCACAGGCTGAGCCAGCCCTGTTCGGTCAGGATGGGCGGGGTGCCGCCACCCATCCGCGCCGTCGCCAGCGTCGCCGAATGCGGGCGGATGCCGGGCCGGTCATGAGGCTTCCAGTGCAGCGCATCGGGCGAGGTCGCGAGGTTGATCGAGGGGCCGGCGCGCCATTCGCTGCCCGGCGGATAGGCGAAATAGAGATCGCCCAGCGGGCGCGTCTGCGCCCAGTGCCGGCCGCCGACCAGGCCCTCGAAAATCAGCATGTCCTTGTTCTGGTGATCGAGCACCACGCCCTGGAGCGTCCAGTCCACCGCATCGTCCGACGTGTAGAGGGTCGTCGACTGGCGCTCCGGACTGACCGAACAGGTCGTCATCAGATAGCGGCCATCGACCCGGCTGATCCGCGGATCCTCCACGCCATAGCATTGGTAGGAGGCGCGCGGCACGATCGCCCGGTCATAATGTACCGCCACCACCCCGCGGCCATCGGCCGACAGCTCGACCGGCAGCAGCCAGGACAGCGAGGTGAGCGCGATCACCTTCCACCCGCCGCCGCGCATGATGATGGTCCGCGGATCGGAACTGTCGACGAACTCCAGCGGCCAGGCGTCCAGCACATAGTCGCCGTCCGCCCAGCGGATGGCATGGATGTGCCCGTTGGAGACCGGCGTCCGCAGCGCCTCGGCGACGCGCACCATCAGCAGCAGATTGCCGTTCGGGAGGCGCGTCATGCCGGGATTGAACGCGCCCAGCACATAGGTTTCCGCCGGAATCTTCCCCGCCAGCGGCGAGCGCGAAAGATCGACGTCGCGCGGACCGAAGACGAGCCGGTCGAACGTGGTGCGCGTCGTGGCGCGATCGGTCATGTCTGTCTCCCGTGGTGGAGCCGGAGAGACGCGCTCAGGCGGCGGGCGGTTCCGTCGATATCCGCGCGAGCAGGCGATCGATCGCGGCGACGGCCTCCGGCTCCTCGAGCGTCGGCGCGTGGCCGACCTCCGGGATCGTGACCAGTTCGCCATGGTCGAGAGCGGCCAGCATCCGATCGGCGGTCGCCGCGCCCAGCACGTCGGAGCGGCCGCCCCGGACGATCAGCGTGGGCACCGCCCTGAGCTGGTCGAACGCGCGCCACATGTCCGGCCCCGCCTCGTTCCCCGGCACGCGGAACGGCTCGGCGATCTTCATGTCGTAGTCGAGCACGATGCGGCCCGCGCTGTTGAGGCGGTAGAGCCGCTTGGCCATCGCGAGCCAGTCCTCGATGTCGTAACCGGGATAGACATCGCCATTGGCCTCGGCGACGGCGCGCGCGGCGTGCATCCAGGTCGGCCAGGTGTTCGACTTGCCGACATAGGTGCGGATGCGCGACAGGCCCGCCGCCTCGATCTCGGGACCGACATCGTTGAGCAGGGCGCCGGCGAGGCGATCCCGCGCCGTGCCCGCCAGCAGCATCGTCACGATCCCGCCGAGCGAGGTGCCGAACGCGACATAGGAGGGTATGGCGAGCTCGGCGAGCAGCGCCTCCACGTCCTGGACATAGGTGAGCGGGACATAGGTCATCGGATCCTTGGCATAGGCGCTCTCGCCGCGCCCGCGCAGATCGATCGCGATCACCCGCCAGTCGGGCGAGAGCCGGGCCGCGAGATCCTCGAAATCGCGCGCGTTGCGCGTCAGCCCGGGGATGCACAGGATCGGCGGGCGATCCGCGCGCCCGGGATAATCGCGATAGTGCAGCCGCAGCCCGTCGTTCGACCACCAATAACGATTTTCCCAATATCGATTTTCTGGGGGGGGCATGGTTGCATCCTGCGGTTGGCGGCTCCCATATCACCGGATGACCTCGCCCCCGCAAGCATATCGGCCCGAAACCGCGATTCTGCAGCTCGGGGACGGCTTCTACGATCCCGTGCAGGCCGCCGACTTCCCGCAGACCAGGCTGCGCTTCCGCAACGATCGCGCCGCGGCGCAGGTCGGGCTCGAGGCGCTGAGCGACGCCGAATGGATCGCGCATTTCGGCCGCTTCAAACCGCTCGACGGGAGCCTGACCGAGCCGCTGGCGCTGCGCTATCATGGCCATCAGTTCCGCGTGTACAATCCCGATATCGGCGATGGCCGCGGCTTCCTGTTCGCCCAGCTCCGCGACGATCGCGGCCGGCTGATGGACCTCGGCACCAAGGGCTCGGGCCAGACGCCGTGGAGCCGCTTCGGCGACGGGCGCCTCACCCTGAAGGGCGGCGTGCGCGAGATCCTCGCCACCGAGATGCTCGAGGCGCTCGGCGTCGAGACCTCGCGCAGCTTCTCGCTGATCGAGACCGGCGAAGCGCTCGAGCGCGGCGACGAGCCCTCCCCGACCCGCTCGGCCGTGCTCGTCCGGCTGAGCCACGGCCATATCCGCATCGGCACCTTCCAGCGCCTCGCCTATCTGCGCGACGAGGCGGGGATGCGCCGCCTGATCGCCTATGTGCTGCGGCACTTCTATGGCGAGGAGGCGGGCGAGGAAGCCGGCGACGACGGCGCCGAGCGGCTGCTCGCACATGTCGTGCGGCGCACCGCGACGCTGGCGGCGCGCTACATGGCGGCCGGGTTCGTCCACGGCGTGCTCAACAGCGACAATATCAACGTCTCGGGCGAAAGCTTCGACTACGGCCCGTGGCGCTTCGCCCCGACCTGGGAGCCGGGCTTCACCGCCGCCTATTTCGACCATGCCGGCCTCTACGCCTTCGGCCGCCAGCCGGAGGCGATCCACTGGGACGCGATGCAGCTGGCCATCGCGCTCCGCCTCGTCAGCGAGGCGCCGCCGCTCATCGCCATCCTGGAAGGCTTTGGCGAACAGTATCAGCCCGCCGTATCGGATGCGATCCTGTGGCGGCTCGGGCTGCGCCCGCGCGATCCGGACAGCGACCGCGCGCTGGTCCAGGCGGTCGAGCGCGCGCTGCGAAGCGAGGATGCATCGATCGACCGCTTCTTCTTCGACGGCTTCGGCGGCACGCTTCCGCCGGACTATGGCCCCGCATTCGACGCGCTGCGCGCGATCCTGGCGGGCTATCAGCCGCGCGCCGACCGCACGCATGCCTATTGGCGGGGCGCCCCCTGCGCGATGCTGATCGACGAGGTCGAGGCGATCTGGTCGGCGATCGACCAGCGCGACGACTGGTCGCCGCTCGAGGCCAAGATCGCGTCCATTCGCCAGATGGGTAGCGCCCTTGCCGCCGCATGAAGCCGACCAGTGGAAATCCGCGAAGAACTAAGGCAAGAGCCCGACGATGACGTCTGAGATAATTTCGACCGAACCCGCGACCGGCGCGGTCCTGTGGCGGCGCGGCGTCGGCGATGTCGACGCCGAGGTCGCCATGGCCCGGGCGAGCTGGGCCGAGTGGGCCGCGCGCCCCCTCGCCTATCGCATCGAGACGCTGCGCCGCTTCGCCAATGTGGTGCGCGGCAAGGCCGACGCCTTTACCGACCTGATCGCGCGCGAGACCGGCAAGCCGCTGTGGGAGGCGCGCACCGAGGTCGATTCGGTGATCGCCAAGGTCGACATCTCGGTCACCGCCTATGCCGAGCGCACCGCGCAGCGCCGGCTGGACGCCCCGATGGGATCGCGCATGGCGCTGCGGCACAAGCCGCACGGCGTGCTCGCGGTGCTCGGGCCGTATAATTTCCCGGCGCATCTCCCCAACGGCCACATCGTGCCGGCGCTCCTGGCGGGCAACGCCGTGGTGTTCAAGCCATCGGAGAAGACCCCCGCGGTCGGCGCCTTCCTGGTCGAATGCTTCCATGCCGGCGGCGTGCCCGAGGGCTGCATCCGCGTGCTCATCGGCGGCCCGGCCGAGGGCAAGGCGCTGGCCGCGCATGACGGGATCGACGGGCTGCTGTTCACCGGATCGGCCCATACCGGCATCGCGCTCAACCGCGCCTTCGCCAACAAGCCCGAGAAGATCCTGGCGCTGGAGATGGGCGGCAACAACCCGATCATCGCCTGGGACACGCCGGACCTGCATTCCGCCGCCGTGGTGATCGTGCAATCGGCCTTCACCACCGCCGGCCAGCGCTGCACCGCCGCCCGCCGGCTGATCGTCGACGAGAAGCTGTACGAGCCGCTGATCACCGAGGTGAACAAGCTGATCGGCCGGATCATCGTCGGCGAGCCGCACGCCACCCCCGCCCCGTTCATGGGCCCGGTGATCGACAATGAATCGGCCGACATGCTGACCGAGAGCTTCCTCGAGCTGATGATGCGCGGCGGGCGGCCGATCCGCCATCTGGAGCGCGTGCAGGAAGGCCTGCCCTTCCTGGTGCCGGCGCTGATCGACACGACCGAAATGCGCGACCGCCCCGATATCGAGCTGTTCGGCCCGATCCTGCAGGTGATTCGCGCCCGGACCTTCGAGGACGCGATCACCGAGGCGAACAACACGCGCTATGGCCTTTCGGCCTCGCTGCTGAGCCAGGACCCCAAGCTCTACGACCAGTTCTGGGCCAATGCGCGTGCCGGCATCGTCAACTGGAACAAGCCGACCAACGGCGCCTCGTCGGGCGCGCCGTTCGGCGGCATCGGCTGGTCGGGCAACCACCGGCCGAGCGCCTATTACGCCGCCGACTATTGCGCCTATCCGGTCGTCTCGAGCGAGGCCGATCAGGCGCGGGCGCTGATCGGGATCGGCCTGCGCGAAGGCTGAGCGCTGCATCCGGCGGCGCGATCCGGGGCCGCTGCGCGCCCTGTTATCGCGCAGGAACAGGGCATAACAGGGCAGCGATATTTTTCTTGCCCTGATACCTCCAACTTTGTTGGAGATTTCCGCTTTATATATCAGATCGTTACCGGGCATTTGCCCTGTTCCGCCGGAACAGGGCTGAACAGGCGCGGAACAGGGCACGCGGGCGACGATAACAGGGCGCAGCGTGTC
>CAISGR010000078.1 GCA_903884945.1 uncultured bacterium | reverse complement strand
GGCCGCCGCCCTCACATGCGAGGCGATAGAGCGGCTGATCGGCGCGCCCAGCCCGATAGAGCACTGGTATTCGATGACAGACCGCAATCCGGACGGGTCAGCGAGAGCGTAGAGCGAGGACGCCGGCTCGTGCTCGAGCAAACCGAGATCCGCTGCGCGGACGGCCTGCTCGAGCATAGTCGCCAATGTCTATGAGATCCACGACGCTCTAACGCGCAATCGGAATCTCACCGATCCGCGTTGTCCACGACGGGCTCTTGCGTTCCCGTTTCGTGTCATAGGATCGATCGCCTTGCCCTTCGGCCGCGACGCGCACCGTATTGCGTCCGAACCGACCATTGAGGCCGTCGATCGCCGCGAGCAGCGGGGCGGCCTTCGGATCGACGGCCGCGAACAGATCGATTTGCGCCGCGCTGGCCGGGTGCAGCCCTTCCAGCATCACCCCGCACTTGGAATAGATCGAGCCGGGCACGAACATGGACTCTGCCATCGTCCCGGCCATGCCGGCGATCGAGCGCGGATCATGCGTTGCCGGCGACAGTCGCGCCGATCGCGACGCCGACGGCGCGTTTGGCTTGAACCGGCTTCCATGTGCGAAGGCGATCATTCGCGAGGCGACCAGCCCTTGCGCGCGTATCTTCTCAGCGGCGCGGACAGCGCGGCGCACCATCGCTTCGCGCAGCGCGTCCCGATCGCCGACAGGCTCCCCAAAGCAGCGCGTGACGGCCGTTCCCTTCAACGGCTCCGGCTCCGGCGCGAAATCCGAACATTCGATGCCGTTCAGTTCGCGCACGAGCCGTTCGAGCACGACCGTTCCCACGTCGCGCGCGACGGCCGCGGGGAGTGCCGTCAGATCGGCCGCGGTTCTCACGCCCAGCGGGCGCAGCCGGGCCGCCAGTGCCCCGCCAATGCCCCACACTTCCTCGACAGGCCATGTCGCGAACATGCGGTTGCGAAGCTCCACGTCGTGCAGATCGATGACACCATGCCAGACCTTTTCCGACGCCTTCGCCAGCGCGTTCGCCACCTTGCTCAGCGTCCGCGTTGGACCGAGCCCGATCCGGGTTGGCAGGCCCACCGATCGGGCGACCGCTTCCCGAATCCGATGCGCCATCGCCACGTCCCCGCGCCCGTTCGGCAGCACCGGCAGACGGTAGAAACTTTCATCGATCGAGTAAATCTCGACAGTATCGCTATGCTCAGCGATCACCATGTTGAAGCGCCGGTTGAGATCGGCATAGAGTTCGTAATTCGAGGAGCGAAGCTCCACCCCATGCCGCCGGATCAGGTCGCGCATTTTGAAGACGGGCGCTCCCATCTTGATATGCAGGGCCTTCGCTTCCTCGCTTCGCGCGACCGCGCAGCCGTCATTATTGGACAGGACGAGGACCGGCACGTTGCGGAGTCGAGGATCGAACAGGCGTTCCGCCGACACATAGAAATTGGTGATATCGAGGATCGCCCACACGGCCGATCAACCTTGTAGATTGCGGACGCAGGCGCGCACCACGCCCCAAATCTCCACGCCCATGCCGGCGTCGGCGATCGTCGGCTCATAGACCATGCCGGCATTGCGAGCTTCTAGGTAGGGCACGCCTTGCCGAACGACCAACTGGCGGACGACGAACCCGCCATCCACGATCGCGATCACGATCCGACCGTTCGCCGGCTTGGCGTCGCGATCGACCACCACCACGTCATTATCGAACAGGCCGGCATCGAGCATCGAGCTTCCGCTAATCCGGAATACGAAGCTGGCAGCCCGATCGAGCCGCAGCAGTTCAACCAGATCAATGCAGTCCTCTTTCCAGTCCTGTGAGGGTGACGGGAAGCCAGCGCCGGCAGCGCCGACGATTCGGAGGCGAAGGTCCGCCGGGATATCGCCGATCGGAATCGGGATATCGGGCTTGAGGGACAGGGCGAGAGCGGGCGTCATGCCCGCCTTGTAACCTTGATAAGAACAAATTGGGAACGGCCAATTTGTTTTTGCGATAGGCCGCCGCACGATCAGGACCGCGATCGGCGTCTAGCCGCTGTCCCCCTCGACCTGTGCCGCGTCGCGCAGGATCGCGGCCCAGCATCCAAGAAGCAGACCTTCTTGGGGTGAAGATTCGGAGGTCACGACAGCATAAATGCCGAGCATCCGCGCCATTTCATCGAGCGGCACGGGGCCGCCGCGCTGCATCAGCGTAGCAAACACGGCGAAGGCGTTTCCGATCGCGCGCACCAGCGCGGGGTCCGAATCCAGTTCGGGCAGAT